>PFFU01000203.1:0-5455 GCA_002783345.1 Candidatus Aquicultor secundus | reverse complement strand
GATATCCTCTAGTGGTTTCTCTAAATTGCCTGATTACGTAGTGGGCCCTGTAGGATTCGAACCTACGACCAAGGGATTATGAGTCCCCTGCTCTACCAGCTGAGCTAAGGGCCCGTCTTTAATTAAAAATCTCAGCTTTGCATCAAGCTGAGAGCTTCACCGAACTCCTTTAAGTTATCTTCAAAAATCAATATCTCTCCGAAATTCAGCATCTAAACTTTAGCAAGTATGACGGGGAAAATCAAGTGCGGAAAGCCTGCTGCCCCAAGCGTGCAAGTCACAAGCCGGGTTAGCGTAACTCCAGCATGATTCGCGGTCTACGGTCTATCTACTGTAACGATTAGTTAAAATAATTTCATCGTGGTAAACATTGACACAACTAATGCGGATTAAAGCTGTCGGAGAAATGCAAGGAGTACGGTGGTCTAGACCATAGGAACCTGTTGTCGTTGCTCCTGGTCTTTGGCTGATTCTTTGAGTTTTACCAGGCGCACGACGGTGCCTTCCTGGTGTTCTGTGATACTTACTTCGTCCATTAGTGCGGTCATGAGAAATATCCCCCTGCCCCGATGACTCGGACGACCGTTAGTGACGGGTAGTCTCGCTTTGAAGACACCCTCATCGGCAACCTCGATCAGTATTTTGTCCGGGTCACATTCGATAACCAGGTGGATAAAATTCTCTTCTCCATGGGGCGACCCATGCTCGATTGCATTCGCCGCTGCCTCGCTGACCGCTACCTTCATCTGATAGATATCGGTCTCGCCAAAGCCGCATTCTTCGGCAACCTCTTCGACTTCTTGCCGGATCAGGGACAAATTCTTCCTGTGGCTCTTGATATCCAGCCTTCTCTTTACATGATGGTTATTCATTCCCACTTGGACGCTCTCCTGTCATACTTGCCAGTGCCTCATCAACAGAGGAATACAGCGAAAACGCCTCCGCGAGCTTAGTAATTCCAACTATCTCGAGTATTTTTATGACGTTCTCGTTGGTCACAACCAGGCCGACCTTTCCACCTAGCGGACCGCTTCTTTGGATACTCAAAATAATCAGCGCAATACCGGCACTATCTATATAACTGACATCAGAAAAATCCAGAATAACGGATGCATGGCCTTCATTTATAAACGCCATTATTTTGCTCTCAAGCTCAGGGACAACATAGTGGTCGATTTCACCGTCAACATCTATAATTGGAATTCGGCCAGGTAATACCTGTACTTCCAAGTTAGCCTCCCCTTCCTCAGTGTTACCGCGCCATAGTATTGCGATCCAGCCGATCACGAGTACGCGCTCCAGTCTCATCCACTAAATCGCGTTTAGTCACCTGAAACATCCTTAAGGATAATACTCTTTCTTACCAATTAAAAGACCAATAAAAACGTGATTGTCCATGGTCACCGGTCGTCCTAAAACCGCAAGCAACTGGATTATGCAGCATTATGTTCCCAAATTGCCTGCAAATTAAGCATGCCATGTCTTGTCGCAACCAGGCGCATAGAGCCTTAGCTTATAATATTAGTATCTAAGTATAGCAAAAAAACGGTGGCAAAAATATGCCGGAGTTTCGTCCAAAAGATCGAGGTATATCGGCGCTTGAAGACAGGCATGCAGAAGAAGATATAAAGCTTAAAAGCGCTGAAGCTGGTAAGAAAACGCACGCATAACAAACCTATGCGGCTTTACCTACGGCCTCCCAGATACCGGCCAAGCTATAATATGTCCCTTCGGGCATATTGTGAAGCATATCCAAAACATCCTGGGGAGCGTTATTATCTCCGGCATAATCGATGATCTGCTGCTTGTTTGCCGGAAAACTCATGCCCTCTAAGAAGTGCGTAATTTTTGCCGCTGAAACCACAGGAACAACCTCCCGGTAGTAATATTTACTTCTGGATACCCTGCGCGGATCGGGACTAAACCCGCGCCTAAAAATCACGACCGATGTGGCGAAGCGAATCATCGGTGGGCAACTCGTTACCAGCGTCATCGGCGGATTCCGAGGCCTGCAAGTACGCAACCGATGCCCTGACGCGCGAGATTAACTGCTTGTACTCACCGTAAGCGTTGCTTATCATCGTCATCCCGCGGGCGATTTTATTCTCAAGGATCTGCTCCATCTCATCCAACTGCCTGGCAACCGTTAAAAGGTGGTTCTGCAGGTTCTCCATATCAACCGACCGGGAATACTGCAAGTGCAGGCTATAAAACGTGAGGACGTACGGTATGGTCATGCTGTATGACATAAGGATTACATGGCGCTTGTAGGCATCGAGATATGCCTTTTTGCACACCGAGAAAACCGAATCGGGAACGGCGGCTATCGCCCAAGGCGCGGTGACATCGGGGTCGATGTACTGGCAAACCTCTTTAATACGCCGTCCGACCTCTTTTTCTATCTGATCCGCGATCCCGGTCTTCACCTTCTCGTCCTTTTCCTCCTCCAGGGCAATAAGAAGGCTGGTGGCGGGCCATTTCGAGTCGATGGGGAGGACTTTTTTATCGGAGAGCCGAAGGCCAAATTCAACCACCTTGCCGTTCACGCTAAAATTGTACGCGATCATCTCGTGGGGGAATAGCTTAAATATCTCGTTGAGGATGTTTTCGCCGGCTTGGCCTTTGGAGTAACTGCCGACGATTACGCTCTCCAGGCGTTTTACAGCTTGCCTGCTCTCGTCCTCAAGGTGCTTGCGCGCTTCGTAATCGACCTTTAGGTACTCGATCGCGCGCTGTGTTTTTAGAAGCTCCTCGCGCAGGATATCCTGGCCGTGCCCACCGAATTCCAGCCGCGATTTCATGTCCTGGATGAGCAGATTCTGCCGCTCCAGCGTGTCGCGCAGCACCGCCGCATCCCCACCGGATCTGCGAGAGGAAATAACGACGATGGCAACCACAAGGACAGCGATAAGCACCAGCAATACTGCTACAGTTGCATCCATATCCGCTCCATAACTTTTGCTTCAAAGAAACTATGGATAAAAACAACAACCAATCGTTTTAACTATACCAGATATTAAAGCGATTGGTCTTAATGCTAGGAACAGATAGCGCCTGGTTAAAAAGAGCGAGTCCAAGCTTGCTTTTTAACAACAAGTGGTAACTTTGCCGGCAACCGATATCGTCACGATCTGCTGGTTGTCGTCGATTACCAGCAGATGGTCTTCGGGAACATCCCGCCACTCCTCGTCGGTCAGAACCTCCGAGGCAACAAGGACGGTTTTCATATCGGTGAGCGGGTTTTTTCGCACCACATAGAACAGCCCACGCCCATTGCGGTATGCGTAGAGACGCCTACCGCTCGACATCAAGAAGTTCTTACCGCCCTCAAACCCATTTTCCTCGAGCCACCCGGCCGCCGAACACATACCCCGGGCTTCATCACCCGTTTTTCGTATATGCTTAAGTATCAGGGGAAGTATCTCTCGCTGTCGGTCTCACCCTTGAACTTGACGCCGGGGAGTTCTGCTTCAATCTCTTTATATCTCTCCATCGCCCCGTTATGCGCAAAGATCCAACCCTTCGAGTAGAACGGATGCGTGTTCTGAATCGATATATCTCCATACTTTGCGTCCCTCAAGTGGACGATAACCAATGGCGACCGCAACTGCTCGACCGTCTCCGAGAAAAGCGCGTCCCTGTAGGCAGGGTGAGGTGCCTTCACGATGCGTATATTTCTTCCGCCCGGCAGGCAATCGATAGATCCGATGCCCCAACCATCGTGATGCTTATATGATAATTCTATAAATGGTTTTACGCCCTCTAGTACCGGATTCTTTATATCGACAGGAGAATCCGATATTGCTCCAAAAAGCCTACACATCTAAATGCACCTCCTAACAGCCTCTTTTTACCCTTGATTTTCCAGATCATAACGTGTTCACGTGGGGTAACCATAAACTGGGTCTTACGGCGCAGTCTTGCGGATCTGTCGCTAAACGATCTAGCCGATCTCTTCGGTGTAGTAAGCGGTCTGTCCCGGCGACTCCTCGACACCAACCCTGATCAGGCCGATATTTACGGCCTTCATATTCTCAAGGTCATCCTTTAGCTTCTGGCACAGGTAGTGTGCAAGAAGCTCAGCCGTACAGTTTGGAATCGGGAGAATCAAGACATCCGACTCAGGAAACACAAACTTTTTATCCCTAAACAGGACCTCGGTATTACCATCGTTATCGTTTATCTTTATATGCTGATTCTTTGAGGGAATCAGCGTTTTATGGTCAAGCGCGTTGCAATGGTGCTCGGCGAATTCCTTCAATACTATAAAATCAAAGATATAGCCGATCCCATCAAGGTCACCTTCCAGATCGACTGAAACGGCATAGTTGTGTCCGTGCAGCCGCTCGCACTTTTCCCCAAAAACAAGAAAGTGCGCCGCACTGAATTTCAGATAATCCTTTTCCACATGAATAGAGTATTTCCCCATGATAAAAAGAGTATTGCGCGCGGGAGGATTTGTCAACAGCCATAAAACCTACTCAACGGTGAGCCCGTAATACGGAAAGAGCTTTTGTTTCACGCTTAAAATGGTGGCGGCCGTCGCCTGCTCGAGCGATCCGGCAGTAGACATCGTCGCAATAACCGCCTTGTCCCTAAGCCTTACCGGGCAATGGGTTTGGGCTTTGGTGGTACAAACATCCTGCCATGTACTCGGCGTGTAATCATCCAAGGTCACTTTTGCAAGGCCGGCTGTCAACAGGGCCCACGCTCTTGGAACAACCTGATAAATCTGATACCCTCCGCCGCCAAGGGCAACCAGTCTCCCGCCGCACACCTCGTGCGCCAGCTCGTCGATGGCCGCATAGAGGAACTCGTATGCATTTGTGGTCAGGCTTAACTGCGCCAACGGGTCCGTATAATGGGTATCACAGCCGTTCTGGGATACGATCAAGTCCGGCTTAAATGCTTTGATTATCGGTGGCACGATTTCGGTGAACGCCTTAAGATAGAGGTCGTCGTTGACATCCGGCTCAAGCGGCACGTTAACTGAAAAGCCTTCACCCTCGCCTCTGCCGATCTCGTCGACAAATCCGGTCCCCGGGAAAAGGTATCGCCCGCTCTCATGCAGCGATATTGTGAGAACGTCCGAACGATCATAAAACGCCCATTGCACGCCATCACCGTGGTGGGCGTCGATATCGATATAGGCGACTTTGACGCCGTATTCCTTGGCTGCGTAAGCAATCGCACATGCCGCATCGTTGTAGACGCAAAAACCCGAAGCCCTATCCCTCAACGCGTGATGCAGACCGCCGGATATGTTAATTGCATTACAGGTCGTTCCTTCCATGACCAGCTCGGCGGCACGGATTGAACTCCCCGCGATAAGGCTTGAAGCCTCATGCATGCCTTTAAATGCCGGGTTATCCCCAGGTCCGATCCCGAATTCATATCCCTTTATGGGCTCGCCACCGGTCTCGCTTATCTTTTTTACGGCATTTATATACTCCCA
>PFFU01000108.1:10476-18507 GCA_002783345.1 Candidatus Aquicultor secundus | reverse complement strand
ATTCATTACGTGGATGTAGCTGAGAGCTGGCAGCTACAAGAGAAACTCCCATTTGAAAAAGCACCAACTTACAGGTAATATGAAGGAGCGAAATAAACCGGCTCGAGGAGCCGAAGTCAGAGGTGAACACATGGTACAAAAGCAAGATCAACTCTATGAAGGAAAGGCAAAAAAGCTATATTCAACCGATGACCCGAGTGCGGTCATCCATGAGTTTAAAGACGACGCGACCGCGTTTGACGGCAAGAAAAAAGGCCAGATAGCCGGGAAGGGCTCGATGAACGCGCGGATTTCGGCGGCCCTTTTCACGCTTCTCGAGAACCAGGGCGTGCGCACTCATTATAGAGAGCTGATCAACGATCGAACCATGCTCACCGACAAACTCGACATGGTTCCGGTTGAGGTGGTTGTGCGCAATATCGCCGCGGGAAGTCTCTCCAAGAGGCTTGGTTACGACGAGGGCGTGCCGCTTAAGAACACCATCGTGGAGTTCTACTATAAGCGAGACGATCTCGGCGACCCCATGATAAACGAAGACCATATCGCAGAACTCGGCATCGCCACCAAAGAGCAGATTAAAGAGATGCGCGAGACGGGCTTGAAAGTAAATGACGTCCTCGTGCGTTTCTTCGACCAGTTGGGGCTCACCCTGGTTGATTACAAGCTCGAGTTCGGCTTAAAAGACGGCGTCATGATGTTAGGCGACGAGCTTTCCCCGGATAATTGCCGCCTATGGGATAAGAAGACGGGCGAAAAGATGGATAAGGATCGCTTTAGGCGTGACCTCGGACGGGTTGAAGAGGCCTACCGGGAGGTCCTGGCGCGCGTTACGGGGACATCAAAAGAGGGTGGCAACTTCTAGATGTGGCGGATTGAAGTCGCTCTTAGGGCCGGGATCACCGATGCCCATGGAAACGCTGTTCGAAAACAAATAATTGAAGACTTGCTGATCGATGTCGAGTCGGTCCAGTCTCTTAATATTTATACGATAGATGCGAACTTTACCCAAAAACAGGTCATCTCAATCGCAAAGGACCTGCTCACCGATCCCATCACCCAGGTTGTTAAGATAAACGAGAGCTTTAAGCGCCCGTTTTCGGTAGCAATCGAAGTCGGCTACAAACCGGGTGTCACCGACAACGTTGCGGCGACCGCCATCGAGGGAATCGAGGATCTGCTCGGGATTAAGTTTCCCGAAGATGGCTCGGTACATACCTCAAAACTCTATCTGATCACCGGTTCGGTCACAAGGGACGATGCCGAGAAAATCTGCGTTGGCCTCCTTGCCAACCCGCTCATCGAGCACTACCAGATCTGGCAAACCGGCGACGACATCCAGGCAACGGTTAAAAAAGTGACGGCGCTTTCGCGCAGCACGAAGTTTGACCCGAAAGTCGCCGAGGTCGATCTCGATGTCTCCGACGAGGAGCTTCTTGAGATAAGCAGAAAAGGTGTGCTTTCGCTCAACCTTGCCGAGATGCGGATCATCCGCGACTACTTCAAGGATGAGAGAGTTAAGGCCGAGCGTGAGAAGGTGGGCTTAAGCACCCGCCCGACCGACATAGAACTCGAGATGCTTGCGCAAACCTGGTCCGAGCACTGCAAGCACAAGATATTTAACGCGACCATCGAGTACACCGAAGGCGAAAAAACCGAGAAAATCGAGAGCCTTTTTAAGACATATATCCGCAAGGCGACCGAAGAGATAGCAAAGAAAAAAGACTGGCTGGTCTCGGTCTTTGTCGACAATGCGGGCGTGGTCGACTTCGACGGCGAGCACAATATGGTCTTTAAAGTCGAAACGCACAACCACCCCTCGGCGCTCGACCCCTACGGCGGCGCGGTGACCGGCATCGTCGGCGTCAACCGCGACCCCATGGGCACAGGCATCGGGGCGGAGCTTATCTTTAACACCGACGTTTTCTGCTTCGGTCCCCCGGACTTCCCATACGAGCAGCTTCCGGCATCCGTATTGCATCCAAAGCGCATCTTTAAAGGCGTGCGCAAGGGCGTTGAGGACGGCGGCAACAAGATCGGAATCCCGACGGTAAACGGCGCTATCCTCTTCGACGAGGCTTACGTTTACAACCCGCTGGTTTATTGCGGTACCGGCGGTCTTATGAAAAAAGAGATAAACGGCAAGCCGTCCCACGTAAAGACGGTAAATCCGGGAGACCTCATAGTAATGGTGGGCGGTCGCATCGGAAAAGACGGCATCCACGGCGCGACGTTCTCCTCGGTGGCATTGGATGAAGGGACATCCTCCGCCGCAGTGCAGATCGGCGCCCCCATCGTCCAGCGCAAGATGCAGGACGCGTTGCGCGAGGCGCGCGAGATGGACCTTTACAGGGCGATAACCGACAACGGCGCGGGCGGCCTCTCATCCTCGGTGGGTGAGATGAGCGAGTTTTGCGGCGGCTGCGAGGTCGACCTCGAGAAAGCCCCGACCAAGTATGCGGGCCTGCAGCCCTGGGAGCTCTGGGTATCCGAATCCCAGGAGCGCATGACGGTCGCCGTCCCACCGGAAAAAATCGATGCGTTTATGGACCTTTGCCGCAGGCGCGATGTCGAAGCCACGGTTATCGGCACGTTTGCAAATACCGGCAAAGTTCACGTTAAATATGATAAGAAAACAGTTTTATACCTGGATATGGATTTCGTACACGAAGGCCTTCCCGGTCTAGAGCTAACCGCTACCTGGCGACCAACGCTTGAGCAAGAGCCCGAGTATGCCGCCGATGGCCACACCGAAGATCTTACTAATGATCTTACTAATGATATTACCAAAGAACTAAATGATGCCCTTATGAACATCCTCGGCAGTTTTAACGTCTGCTCCAAGGAGTGGGTCATCCGCCAGTACGACCACGAGGTGCAAGGCGGAAGCGTAGTAAAACCGCTGGTCGGTATGGCAAACGATGGGCCATCGGATGCCTCGGTCATCCGCCCGCTGGTTTCTTCCAAGCGCGGCATCGTGGTATCCAACGGCATCAACCCTAAATACGGCGAGATCGATACCTACCGGATGGCGGCCTCGGCGATCGACGAGGCGGTTCGAAACATCGTTGCGGTGGGCGGCGACCCCGAGCGCGTCGCAATTCTGGATAACTTTTGCTGGGGCAACCCGATTCTCTCCGAGGCCAACCCGGACGGCGACCACAAGCTCGCACAACTGGTACGCGCCACGAAAGGGTGCTACGATACTGCGGTCGGCTTGGGGACACCTTTTATCTCGGGCAAAGACAGCTTTCACAACGAATACCGCCTGGAAAACCGGACGATCGCAATCCCGCCGACGCTTCTCATCTCGGCGATGGGTGTAATCGGCGACGTTGAGAAAGCGGTCACCATGGATGCCAAAAAAGCGGGCGATATCGTCTACGTCCTGGGCGAAACCCATGACGAACTCGGCGGTTCGCATTTCTATATGCTGAGCGGCGTTAAAGGAAACCGGGTGCCCAAGGTAGATACCAACGAGGCGCTTGCACTTTACAAGTCGCTCCATACGGCGATCGAAAAAGGTCTTGTCGCATCCTGCCATGATTGCTCGGAGGGCGGAATCGCGGTTGCGGCCGCAGAGAGCGCCTTTGCCGGCGGGCTTGGCATGATGATCGATATCAGCAAGACCCCGGCCTCAGAAGCGACGGAGGGCGTAAGAGTGCTCTTCTCCGAATCAAACAGCCGTTTTATCGTGACCGTCTCGCCCGAGAACGCGCAGGCCTTTGAGGCCGCGATGGCCGGTCGCACGTTTGCCGCGGTGGGCGAAGTCACGCAGGAAGGCCGGTTTACCGCCACAGGACACGGCGGGACGGCCTTGATAGATGCATCGATAGACGAACTGAAAGAGGCCTTTAAAGCGCCTCTCAGGTGGTGATAGTAAATGACTAATAATCTGAATAATACCCTAAGAAATAACCCAAGAAATAATCTAAGAAATAATCTAAGTAATAAGTCTGGTGATAAACCAAGAGTGCTCGTCCTGCTCGCGGCGGGAATCAACCGGGACAAAGACGCACAAGATGCCTTTACCCTGGCGGGGGCCGAGGCCGAGCGGGTGCATATCAACGACATAGCCGACGGCACAAAGCACCTTGCCGATTACCAGATACTGATGCTTCCCGGCGGGTTCTCGTTTGGCGACGACATCGCCTCGGGGAAAGTCCTGGCCAACAAGCTAAAGTACAAGCTTAAGGATGATCTGCTGCAGTTTATCGCTGACGGGAAACTGATCCTTGGCGTGTGCAACGGGTTCCAGGTGATGGTAAAGCTCGGGATGCTGCCCGGCATTGACGGAGACTACATGCGCCAGGATGTGACGCTCACCAACAACGATTCCGGCAAATTCGAAGACCGCTGGGTTAATTTAAAAGTTAATCCCGAGTCGAAATGCGTCTTTACCAGGGGAATCGAAAAGGGTATTTATGTACCGATCTGCCACGGCGAGGGAAAGTTCATCCCGCGTGACGACGAGGTCTTAACGCGCCTGCAGGAAAACGGCCAGGTCGTGGTGCGGTACGTCGATGAAACCGGCGAGTTCGGCACCTACCCGGTCAACCCGAACGGTTCGGTCGCCCACATCGCCGGCATCTGCGATGAAACCGGGCGAATCTTCGGCATGATGCCCCATCCCGAAAACTACATCCAGCGCACCCAACACCCCAACTGGACAAGAAAAGACCTCCCCGATGAAGGCGACGGCCTCGCGATCTTCAAAAACGCTGTCGAGTATGTAAAAAGAGAGCTTTAGAAAAGGTGAAAAGCACGGTAGCCGGGCTATTATCGGGCCCTAATATTTGATATGGTAAAATCAATAAGGTAAACTCTTAAGGAGCATTTAGTTTTGAGTTTTGACGTTGATTACGATTACGACCGTCCGGATAAACCAGAAGAAGCCTGCGGTGTCTTCGGTGTGTATGCACCGGGGCACGACGTAAGCAAGCTTACCTACTTTGGTCTGCACGCCCTGCAGCACCGGGGCCAGGAGAGCGCCGGCATTGCGGTCGGGGACGGCGACACTATTATCACCTATAAGGACATGGGGCTCGTCCCCCAAGTTTTCAACGAGAAAAATTTGGCGTGCCTCATCGGAGACGTCGCCATCGGGCATACCCGCTATTCGACCACCGGGTCAAGCCACTGGGAGAACGCACAGCCCATCTACAAGGCATTTAGAGAGGGCAGCATCGCCCTTGCCCACAACGGAAACCTAACCAACACGAAAGAGCTTCGCACCATGCTGAGCAAAAACGGGCAGCGGTTTCGCTCTACAAGCGACAGCGAGGTCATCGCATCTCTTATCGCATCCTTTGCGGATAAAGGGATCGAAGGCGCGATAATAGAAACGATGAAGCAGCTGGAGGGCGCTTATTCGGTGGCCATTATGACCGAAAGTCAGCTCTTCGCGATTCGCGACCCGTACGGTATACGCCCGTTCGCCATCGGGAAACTCGGCAAAAACTTTGCGGTTGCCTCCGAGAGTTGCGCGCTTAATATCATAGACGCCGATTACATGCGCGACGTTAACCCGGGTGAACTGGTGATTATCGATGAGAACGGGTTGCGAAGCGTCCAGGCGGTAGAGCCGAAGAAGCTTTCGCTCTGCATCTTTGAGTTCATCTACTTTGCCCGCCCCGACACCAGGCTTTTTGATAGGCTCCTCTATAGCGCCCGCGAGACCATGGGCGTAGAGCTTGCCAAAGAGGCGCCTGCGGATGCCGATCTTGTCATCGGGGTTCCGGATTCGGGTGTACCGGCGGCAATCGGCTACTCCCAGCAATCGGGCCTGCCGTACCGTGAAGGTTTGGTCAAGAACCGCTATATCGGGCGCACCTTTATCCAGCCGACTCAGACCGTCCGCCAGGCGGGAATAAAACTAAAACTCAATCCTCTGTGCGAGGTTATCAGAGATAAACGGATCGTTGTCGTCGACGACAGCATCGTTCGCGGTAACACCAGCAAAAAACTTGTCGAGATGCTTCGTGGGGTGGGCGCGAGAGAAGTTCATATGCGGGTAAGCTCGCCGCCGACCAAGTGGCCCTGCTTCTACGGCATCGATACGGCCGACCGGGGCCAGCTCATCGCAGCGAACAATGAGATCGAAGAGATACGCCAGTTCATCGGCGCGGATAGTTTAGGTTACCTCAGTATTGAAGGGCTGGTAAAATCCACCGAGAACGTCCGTGAGAACTTCTGCCTGGCATGCTTCGACGGCGTCTACCCCATAGATGTGCCGGATGACTTAAAGATAACCAAGATGATGCTCGAAGAGGAAGAATCAAAGATAAATGGCTGATAAAGCTGATACCCAGAAAAAAGGTCTCACCTACAAGGATGCCGGCGTGGATATCGAAGCCGGCGAGCATGTTGTTGAACTTATAAAGAAATCGGTCCGCTCGACATTTCGACCGGGCGTTTTAACCGATATCGGGGGCTTTGGCGGGCTGTTTGGGATCGATAAAGACCGCTATAAAAAGCCGGTCCTGGTATCGGGCACCGATGGGGTCGGCACCAAACTAAGGGTAGCCCACGAGCTTGATATTCATAACACGGTCGGCATCGATCTTGTCGCCATGTGCGTAAACGATATCCTGGTGCAGGGGGCCGAGCCCCTGTTTTTCCTGGATTACTTTGCAACCGGCTCACTTGAGCCGGAAAAAACCGCCGCCGTCATCGGGGGAATCGCCGAGGGCTGCCGCCAGGCCGGCTGCGCGCTTCTCGGTGGGGAGACCGCCGAGATGCCGGGCTTTTATGCGCCCGGCGAATATGACCTCGCGGGCTTTGCCGTGGGAATTGTCGATAAAGACAACATCATTACGGGTGAGGGTATCGCCGAGGACGATGCGATTCTCGGCTTGGCCTCGACCGGCCCGCATAGCAACGGCTATTCGCTCATACGAAAGCTCATCGAGACAAGGGAACTCAAGCTTGGCCAGTCGTATTGGGAGGGGTCGACAAGCCTCGGCGAGGCCATCCTTGCCCCTACGAGAATTTACGTAAAAAGCATTTTAAAACTCATCCAAATCTACCCCGTAAAGGGCCTTGCCCACATAACGGGGGGCGGTTTGACGAATAATATCCCGAGGATACTGCCGGCGACAGTGGATGCCGCACTTAGGGTAGGCTCTTGGCCGGTACCGCCAATCTTCGAGTTCATCCAGCACGAGGGCGCAGTTTTCTTTGACGAGATGCGCCGCACCTTTAACTTAGGGATAGGCATGGTCGTGGTGCTTGATCCAGCCCACGTTAAAGAGGCCATGGCTCTGCTGGCTCAAGAGGGCGAGTCAGTTTTTGAAATTGGCACGATTACCAAAGGGGGCGGTGAGGTCAGGTATGTCTAACAGGAAGACCCGGTTGGGCGTCTTGATCTCGGGCAGCGGCAGCAATCTGCAGT
Source organism: Candidatus Aquicultor secundus (assembly GCA_002783345.1). Lineage (GTDB taxonomy): Bacteria > Actinomycetota > Aquicultoria > Aquicultorales > Aquicultoraceae > Aquicultor_A > Aquicultor_A secundus. The sequence continues at coordinate 11,117 of PFFU01000108.1, read as the reverse complement.
CGATTATCGACAAATGCGAAAGTGGCTATCTGCCCGCCGAGGTTGCGGTTGTCATCAGCAACAAGGCGGATGCGTATGGTCTGACCAGGGCCGCGAATCACGGCATCCCGGGGGTCGTACTTGTGCGTAAAGACTATCCGGATGAATTCTTCTACAACATGGCCATCCTTAACGCATTAAAGGAGCACGATGTCGAGCTTGTCGTAATGGCCGGCTACATGCGCCTGCTGGGTCCGGAAGTCCTCGACGCCTACCCGAATCAAGTCTTAAACCTGCACCCGGCGCTCTTGCCATCGTTTCCCGGCGCCCACGGCATCAAAGACGCCCTGGATTATGGGGTTAAAGTGACCGGTGTTACGGTCCACTTCGCAAACGAGATCTTCGACGAAGGCCCTATTATCCTGCAAGAAGCCGTTTCAATCGCCGAGGACGACACCGAAAACACCCTCGCCCAAAAAATCCACACCGTCGAACACGTGCTGTATCCCCGCGCCATTAAACTCTACTGCGAGGACGCCCTTGCCATTGAGGGCAAGAAGGTCCGAATTAAAGAATAGCGATTAGGGCGGTCTAACTAGGGGTTTTAGTAAGCCTAATCGCTAGATGTCATTCTGAAGCGTTGTGAAGAATCTAGAGCACAC
>PFFU01000108.1:6387-10450 GCA_002783345.1 Candidatus Aquicultor secundus | reverse complement strand
CTTTCTGTGCATGTCATTCTGAAGGAGCGAATGCGACTGAAGAATCTTGGGCGCAGAAACCTTCTACATGTGCAGGAGGGTCTAAGCTTAGATACTCCTGGTTCCAGAGAGCCACATCCTGCCCGCATTGATGCACAATCCCACAAGTTAGTCCCCAAGTGATAGCCTAAGCCCACGGCTTACAGTATAATCAGTAGCATGCTACTAGATTATCAATTCAAGGGGGACGAATATGATCGATAAAATTAAAATCAGGCGGGCTATTATTAGCGTCTCGGATAAAACGGGAGTAGTTGAGTTCGCCAAGGGATTAAAATCAATGGGGGTTGAAATTCTCTCAACCGGTGGCACCGCGAAGGCGTTGCGCGATGCCGGGGTCGTGGTGGTCGAGGTATCCGAGTACACCGGCTTTCCCGAGATGATGGAGGGCAGGGTGAAGACCCTTCATCCCAAGATTTCCGGAGGCATCCTCGCCGACCGCAGGAAAGAGGAGCACATGCGCCAGATCGCCGAGGCCGCGATAGAGCCGATCGATCTCGTCTGCGTTAACCTCTATCCGTTCGCCGCAACGATTGCGCGGCCCGACGTAACGCTTGATGAGGCGATTGAGAACATCGATATCGGCGGGCCCACCATGATTCGCGCCGCCGCCAAGAATTTTGAGGGTGTAGCGGTCGTCGTCGATGCATCCTGGTACTCGAAGATCGTCGACGAGATGCAGACAAATGACGGCGCGATTACCCGCGATACCCGCTATGCGCTCTGCAAAGAGGCGTTTAAACACACCGCGATGTACGACGCGACGATCGCCCAGTGGCTCTACGGACACGACAGTAAAGCAGAGTTCCCCGAGGTGCTAACCTATACCTTAGAGAAAATAATGGATACCCGCTACGGCGAAAACCCGCACCAAAAGGCGGCCTATTACAAGCAGGCGGGCGCACCTGCGGATACGCTGGTCAATTTCAAGCAGATACACGGCAAAGAGCTTTCATATAATAATATCCTCGATATGAATTCGGCCTGGGGTCTGGTCTGTGAGTTCGCCGGCCCGGCCTGCGCCATTATCAAGCATAGCAACCCGTGCGGCTGCGCCATCGGCCTCGACCTCGCCGACGCCTACCAGAAGGCCTACGAATCGGATACCGTTTCAGCCTTCGGCGGCATCGTCGCGCTTAACCAGATGGTCGATAAGGTCACGGCTGAAAAAATCGCCTCAATTTTTGTCGAGGTCATCATCGCCCCCGGATTTGATCAGGACTCACTTGACACCCTTACCAAAAAGACCGATCTTCGCTTGATCGATACCGGCGGCGTGACCGAGATGGACTACTTCGACCACGACATTCGCAGGGTCAACGGCGGCGTCCTCGTTCAGGACTTCGACAATATCGAAGAGCCGGTCGCAAACTGGACCGTCATAAGCGAGGCCAAGCCGACCGATGCCCAGTGGAAGGATATGGCCTTTGCCTGGAAGGTTGCAAAACACGTCAAATCCAACGCCATCATCTACGTAAAAGACCAGGCCACAGTTGGTGTGGGTGCCGGTCAGATGAGCCGCGTGGATTCCACCTGGCTCGGAGCCCGCAAGGGTGGGGAAAAGGTACGAGGCGCTGTCGTTGCGTCCGATGCCTTCTTCCCGTTTAGAGACGGCCTTGATGCCGCGGTCGAGGCGGGCGCGGCATGCATTGTCGAGCCGGGCGGCTCGATTCGCGACGACGAGGTAATCGCTGCGGCGAACGAATACGGCATCCCGCTCGTCTTCACCGGCAAGCGCCACTTCAGGCATTAATCGCGTGTAATAACCCCTGGTATTAGGCTTGAATCGCGCAAATCAGGGGATAGCAACGATGCGTACAACAGCATCCGGCGTTTGACATCGGGGGTTAGCTGTAGTATCATATCTTTTGCTGTAGCGGTAATGCTTCACATGCCGCTACACTATTTTTGTTTACGGGTTTCGATAATCCGTGATTCGCAATTGGGCCGTTAGCTCAGCTGGTAGAGCACCGGACTTTTAATCCGGGTGTCGAAGGTTCGACCCCTTCACGGCTCACCATGCCCCCATCGTCTAGTGGCCTAGGACACAGCCCTTTCAAGGCTGCGGCGGGGATTCGAATTCCCCTGGGGGCACGAGAGTCACCTTTGGTGAACTGGGAGTTTAGCTCAGCGGGAGAGCACCTGCCTTACAAGCAGGGGGTCACAGGTTCAAATCCTGTAACTCCCACCAGTAGGTATTTGACCTGCACGGGGTCGTTGAAAATCATATTAAAAATCAGTATAATTTTGCTAGCCGCTAAAACGGCAATACAAATGGGGGCGTAGTGTAGCGGTTTAACATTCCGGCCTGTCACGCCGGCGATCGCGGGTTCGAATCCCGTCGCTCCCGCCAAAATCCCACTAACCGGTGGGTTTTTTGTTTACCGCTTTTTGCTAACCTCGCTAACGCTCCCGATGCTATAATTAAAGAGGTATGCGGGATAATAACCACCAAAGGAACGAGGCGTTTATGAATATCGAGCTGCTTTATTTTACGGGCTGACCCCATTTCGAGAACGCACAGGATGTGCTTGCCGAGGCTATGGAAGAGTTGGGGATAGACCAGCCGGTCGAGGTAATAGACGTGCGGGGTGAGCAGGAAGCCCAACAGCTTAAGTTCTTGGGCTCGCCGACCATCCGGGTTAACGGACAGGATGTCGACCCGGCGGCGCGTGAGGCCATCGATTACGGGATGGAGTGCCGGCTCTACCGTACCGAAGAGGGGACCGTGGGCTGGCCCAGTAAGGCGATGATGCTCGCCGCACTTAAAGCCGCCGTCTGATACCCTAACCCAAGCCCACATACAGGCCGATTATGATATCATAGTGCTTTAATTACTATGCTTTAATTATGGTGCTTGAGGATTTCTTGAGCCGGGAGCGATAGCGATGCGATCCAAGAATACTATACCGCTGGTTGGGATTTTAATGGGAAGCGACAGCGACCTTCCCGTAATGGAAAAAGCCGCCACCGTTTTACAGGAGCTGGGTGTGCCCTATGAGATGGATATCTCCTCGGCCCATCGCTTGCCCGATAAAACCGCCGAGTACGCCCGGACGGCGCGTGAGCGCGGCTTGATGGTGATTATCGCGGGCGCGGGGATGGCCGCGCATCTCGCCGGGGTCATTGCTTCGCACACGACACTCCCGGTAATCGGCGTGCCCTTAAAATCGGGCGCGTTGGCCGGTGTGGATGCGCTGTACGCCACGGTACAGATGCCGTCGGGTATACCGGTTGCCACAGTTGCCATAGATGGCGCCGCAAACGCCGCGTACCTGGCCTGCGAGATACTGGCCGTATCAAACCCTAAGATCGCCCAACGCCTCAAGGAAAAGCGCGAGAAGATCCGCACGCAACTAGAGGAAAAATCCAAGAAACTAAAAGAGGGTCTTATCGAGTAACGCCCTCGCCGCTGCGATCTAGAACCACTGCCGCTTACGTACTCCAAGGTATCGAGATTGAGATCGGGATACCGTATCCCCGGTAACCGCTTTCTTCGCTATGTCGTTAATCGGGGGATAAAGGACCTTGCCGTCCAGTTTCTCCGCGTCGACCCACTCGACCGAAATAGCGCTTGTATGCTTAGGATTTACTGCAGGGGTGCCCCCGCTCACCGTGCCGCTAAAAACGCAATGCAGCGTGTGCTCGATTTTGCCCGCGGACGGCGTCTCTAGGACGCAGAGCAGTTGCTCGACCTCAATTGAAACGCCGAGTTCCTCATCAAGCTCTCGCTTTAAGGTATCGATCAGGCTCTCGCCCTCGGCCACGCCGCCGCCCGGGATACCCCATACGATTGTCTCACCGTAAAGATACCTCATCAGAAGCACTTTACCCTCATTTACCAAAACTACCGATGGCCTAACTTTAATAATTCCCACCACCCCGCGTCGCATCTTGAACACTTACCTCAAATCATACAGAAAACCAGCGCTCGATTACAGCGAAATCGACAAAAGCGGCCGAGCCAAAGAGCCTCAGACTTGATTTTTTTCCAACTTTTGCGTAATCTAATGAAGTGGCTTTT
>PFFU01000108.1:4301-6374 GCA_002783345.1 Candidatus Aquicultor secundus | reverse complement strand
TCAGTTGGTAGAGCAGGGGACTGAAAATCCCCGTGTCGGCGGTTCAAGTCCGTCCCCGGCCACCATAGTTTAGCAGGAAAAATAAGAAAACCACCGGATTATTGCCCGGCGGTTTTTGCATATCTTCCAACATCATTCTCCATTTCGGCTTAAATGCTATCTTTTGCTACCATTCATATTTAACTTTAAGCTTATTTAGTGTTGATTCGTGCCTTAATCGCCCATCATGTTGTAGTCTGCCAATAACTATACCAGGTGCAATATCCATTCTTTCGGCAAAATCAATGATTACTTCCCTTGTCATCCTCTGAGAAGTCTCTAAGAACTTCCTATAAGTAGTCTCATCTATAAGGATATTAGCAGAAAAAGCACTCGCTTCCCTTTCATATTCATCATCTGTCGCCCAATCATCAAGAAAGAGGTCTTTCTTTCCATGTAACAGTATATGGCCAACTTCATGGAATAAGCTAAACCAAAACTGATCGTTTGATTTAAACCTAAAGCTTAGTTGAATAACTGCTTTTTTTGGATTAAGCCAATATGTTGCACCACTTACATAACTATTAGGTAGATACGGCACAAATACTAGTGCTACCCCGCACTGTGCTAATACGTGCTTTAGTCTTGGCTCAAACTCTTTAGGTGCTTGCTGATTAAGGCTACGTATCTCATTTATCGAATTCCGTAGCTTCTTCTCATTAAAAGGCTCTGTTTCCGTAGCGGCGGCTTCAATCTCTCCCTTGCGTAACCATGCAGCTATAGCACCAGGGGAGGCGTTCCTTAAACTTGATTTATGAAAAGCGACCCGTCGTGGGTCTTTGATGGCGGCTAGTGAGGCAACCCCGAAGAAACTTAGCAATTCCTTAACTTGGTCTAATTTATCTGGGTGTTTCTTGATCCAACCCAGTTTTGCTATAGCCCCAATTGGGAAATCGTCGAGCTTTTTAGTTTGCTTGCGCAATTTTTCAATCTCTTCAAGGCGAGCTTTATTAAGCTGGTAGTCCCTCTCAAGGTTTAGCCATATATGGGCAGGCGTGCCCAATACATCTTCTAGCTGTACAGCTGTGTCGGCAGTAATTTCCTTCTTTCCTTTTATGATTTCGTTAATTGCTTGTATTGGCCGATCCATGCGTCTAGCTAGCTCGGTCTGCGATATTGACAATGCCTTTATTGTATCCAGAAGTATCTTGCCTGGAGGAATAGCTATGTCCGAATAGATTCGTTCCTTTGTCCTACTCATAATGTTTACTCACCTCTTCAATGCGCACGATTTGTAACTCATCGCCTTTAAGTGTTACTATCAATCTCATCCGTCCCGTCAGCTCTAATGCGTACTGACCTTCGCGGTCTTCTCTTAACGGGTGAAAGTAATATTGCGGGAAGGCATAAAGCTCATTCACATCGTTAACACTATAAATTAAATCAATGCATGCAATATAGTTTAGACCGACCACCTTGCCATATTTTCTTACGGCCTCACGGTGATTTTCATAGCACTTCTTTAATCTATTCGTCTTAAATTCTACATCCATTATACCCAACTTTAAATAGTTTTTCACCCTTTAGGTGAAAATTAGTAACAATTGTAGCTTGCTTTAGTGAGAGAACATTACTATATTAGTTTAGCGTATGTAGCGCAAACATAAAAGAACCGCCATGCCTTCTAACACTCATCTAACAAAAACAGTTATACCGTGTCCGCGGTTCAGCCCGTTCCCGGCCACTGCTACCATTCTGTAGGTTCAAGCGCACTCAATGGAGCTTATACTTATCGACGCGTAGTCTAAAATAATAGACTGATGTCTAAAATATTAGACCAAGCACCCAACCCAGCCTTTTAAGGCATTTACGAATTGAAATTGAATGCTGTTCTGACGTTTTTTAATGAGAGTAAATAACCTACATGCCCCAGTTCAGAAGCTAGAGGCTTATTCGTATAAGACAAAACTCTTGTAATGTTTAAAAACTTGGCGATGAATGGCGTGACAGCCAATAAACTTAAAAGTGTAATTTAGTTTACTTTGCTTGACTTAATATAAACTAAATGGCAATATAGTTTATATCTTAATGATG
>PFFU01000108.1:0-4272 GCA_002783345.1 Candidatus Aquicultor secundus | reverse complement strand
TAATTATTCCCAAGAAATTCTTATAAAATCTGCTGAAGCGGATCGCCTGATCGGTAAACTTGATGGAATCACTCATACGCTACCGGATGTCGATTTTTTCCTCTACATGTTTGTGGCAAAAGACGCCACTTCTTCCGCTCAGATCGAGGGAACAAAAGCAACGATAGTTGACGCTCACTTCGATTAATTCGTGAAGTCCATTCACAACTTATCGAGGGAGCAAGAACTCCTCATTTTGCTGATCCCGGTCAGTTTCGCCGTTCCCAAAATTGGATCGGCGGTACCTCACCGTCTAATGCCTTATTTGTGCCCCCTTCGGTAGATGAGATGAACCGTGCTTTACACGATTTCGAGAGTTTTTTGCACGCAGGATTACAAGCGCCGCCGCTTTTGCATATCGCTCTTACGCACGCCCAATTTGAGACCATTCACCCGTTTCTTGATGGAAATGGAAGAACAGGCAGGCTTTTGATCACTATGTTGCTATGCTATTGGAAGTTGCTTGAGAGACCCGTACTATTTTTGTCCGCATATTTTTAAAAACACCAAAAAGTTTATTACAGCAAATTGCATGGCTATCATGACGGCGAGGTTGAGGAATGGGTTAATTTTTTCCTTGACGGTGTTATCGAAACCGCCAATGAGTCAATCAATATTTCAAAGCAAATAACAAAGCTTCGTGAGGAAGATATGGCAAAAATACAGGCCCTTGCCAAAAGAGAATCGGAAAGCGGAGTTTTAATATTACGCAAGCTTTTTTCCAGGCCCATTATCGGCACTCGGAACATTATGGAATGGACCGCCCGATATCAGCCGATCGATACCTCAAGTTATCAGGCATCTCTCTGCGTTTTGTTTAACATATCAACTGCCTCTTGGATGCTTTCTGCACAGCGCAAAGGGCATGACACTTCAAGCAAACCCTGCAGCTTTTTAAAACGCTTTTGTGGGCTGACAATAACAAAGAGGGCATAAGTGATACCAAAAGGACATCCTAACAAGCCCCTACACCCATGCCTTAAGGAACGAAGTTCTTCCCAAACAGACACATCGCCGGATAAATCAATAATAGCCGGCAGATCACTTTCCATAACAGATAATTGCACCAATCGAAACAGAGTAGAAAAGTTGGCAAGATTAAGGTCTCCTTCAAACTCTATAAAAGGATATCCGTTTTCATAGCGATGCTTTAATTTTACTTCAGGCATATCGCCTCATTTTTAAATAAGTGTACCAACCATACCTATTTTTACCCACACTCGAAGGAAAGACCCTAGAAAACCAAAGATTTGTGCGAATCCTTGAGCTTACAGCTCCAGGCCGCTTTCTTTGTTTCTTAAAAGTTGCTCGTCGAAGATGTATTTGATGAGTTTTGCGCGGTCGGCGCGGTCGAGTTTAGTAAAGGTTATGCCCACGTGGTAGCCGTTTCCATCTTTGGATTCACCGACTCGAAGTGTTTTGCCGTGCGCTTGAATTTTGCCGCCCTCGGGGAGCGTGATATCGAGGCCGACCGGAATATCTTCTTTAATCTTTACCAGCTGGTCCCAGCGTATGATCAGTGCCGCCCCGCCGCCGCTTATGTCGATAGCCGTTACATCCTCCACCGTTTCGCCGTAGATCCGGCACTGAATGCGTAGTTGGGGGTCGGATAAGCGGTAATAGCCTCTGCGTTGGAACAGCTGGTATTCTTTACCCAGCAAGAGTTTGTACTCATGGCCATCACGCGATACTCCGGCGATCTTGGTCGCAATAACGTAGACACCTGCAGCATGGGGAACGGAGAGCTTAAGATCGCCTGTATCTTTATCGGGTGGATTAATGTCATTGCCAAGAAGCTCACACAGGACTCTGTTGCCCGCAAGGTAATGTTTGACGCCGAGATTCCATGTGGCGCCCTGGCTATCGGAAAGACCTATTACTTGACCGGTGTTGAGCATAATCCGAAAATTCTCCACAGAACGATTCTATAGTGAGTTACACTGTATTTCAACCACTACCACAAACATAATAATTCCCTTGAGCCTTGCCCAAGGGAATTACTGTTCTAGAGGAGAAACTTCGACTTAAAAGCTGCTAATAAAGGCTACTAATGCATAAAGCGATTAATAGCCGATATAGGTTGCATTAACGCGTGGGTGCGGTTTTGCGATAGGCTCTTCATCCGGATACCCTAAGCTTAAACCGTAGATCACCTCGCGACCTCCAAGGCCGAGTTCTTCTTGTATCTGCCTCCCTATATACGGGGGCACCGTAATACCGCAGGCGCCAAGCCCCTCACGGTGCGCGAGCAGCCAGATTTGCATAAACTCGGTGGTTGCAGTTAAAATTTGGAACGAATATTCCCAGCGCTGTTCCTCGGGTAGCTCTGGAATCGTTACAAACATCAGCGTCGGTGCATCGCCAAGATTCTTGTAATACTCAAGCGCTTTTTTCTCGCTGTCCGGGTCCATCATCGCAAACAGGTCGCGAAGAATAACCGTGTTTTGTGTTAGAAGGTCAGCCAACCGGTCGCGCATTTCACCGCGCACGATCACAAAATCCCAGCCCCTGAAGGCGGCGACAACCGGCGCCCACCTGGAATCCTCAAATATGCGCTCAATTGTTTCCTTTGGCACCTCCTGTTTCTTAAATTTCCTGATCGCTCTTCTACTTTTGATTCCTTCTAAAAGTTCCACTTACTGTTCCCCCTCTTTATCCTTGTTGAAAACCGTGCTTTTCTATTAAATAATTAAGGATCAGCCAGCGCGTATTTCTATCCGCCAGACCCTCGGTAAACGCATTTATATGTTTTTGCCATTGCTTGCTTGGATGGAACCGGTAATAGATTGCCTCTCCATCGTCTTCATACTGGAGAATCCCTCTGTCTGATAGTTCAGAGAGCGCCTGCATTACCTCGTCGACGCTTCGCCCGATAGAACCGGCGATGTTTTCGGCGGATCTGCGGTCGTTTGGATTTTTCTGCAGGTAAGCGATGAGATCCCACTTAACCAGTGAGTCTATAACACCGTCTAGAAGTACCTGGAGTTCTTGAGAGAATCCCACTACGCACCCCTTAGCTTTCTTTGCCGGCCATTGTTTGCAGCTGCCCTCTTTTTTCGTGCTGTGACGGCCCGGTTTTTGCCGAGTGATTTAGCCCTGTAAAGGGCCCTATCGGCTTGCTCGATGATTTCCATCGGCTCGGTGCCCTGGTTCGGATAGCTTGCGATGCCGACACTCACCGTCAGGGTGTCATACCGGCTGCCCCCCGTAATCGGATAGGGCGCGCTGCGGATGTCTTGTATGATCCGATCCGCGACGACGCTTGCTTCCTTGCTATTTGAATCGGGCAAAATGACCACGAATTCCTCGCCGCCATAGCGGCACGGCACATCGGTCTCCCGGCAGCAATCAGAGATAACGCCGGCGATTATTGAGAGCGCTTTATCTCCGCTTAAATGCCCGTGTTGGTCGTTATAGGCCTTGAAGTTGTCCACGTCGATGATGAGGAACGATAGCTCACCTATGGTTCTCTGTGCCCGCTTAAGTTCCTCGGTCATGCGCTCGTAGAAGTACCGTTGGTTATAAAGACCTGTAAGGTGGTCGGTAAGAGAGGCTTCTTTCGCCTTGCGCATAAGCAAGGCGTTATCGATTGCCAATATAAACTGGCTAAAGGTTGTATCGAAGATATCCTTGTCGGTTAGCAGAGTTTGTAGCTCAGTGCTTTTAACAACAAGCAGATAAAAGCCTTGCGTTCCTTTATGAGTCGCGCCTATTGTGAGGCCCAGATTTTTAAACTCGGTGCCCGCTATTAGCGTTTCTTTATTGACCTTAAATAGGCTTTCGGAGAGACCGGTCTCGTTGATGCCTATGTTGGAGATAACGATCGGGTCGATATGATGCTCGGATTTAATAATAAGGGCGTGCGCGTCAAGGCCAAAGATTCGCCCGATTGTTTCCTGAAAATAGAGGAGGAGTTTATCGAGGTCGTTTATCGAGCCCAACACGCGGCTTGCGCTGACCAGTACGGTTACCTTGCTATCAAGCTCGTCGTTCAACCGCTGGATTTTCTTTTGGTTTTCCGCGAGGCGGCGGAAGCTGAGCCCGACAACCAGGGCGCCAAGCCATACCAGACCTATGCGCAATACGATTGGGCTATACAGGTAAGGGCCCCCCGAGGGGAGCTTTGCGTAGATATAATCAAAAACTGAAATAAACGCCGCCGTTGCCACACTGCCCCTAAGCCCAAGCTGCAACGAGGAGAGCGCAACAAGGATGAAGTATGCGTAAACCAGG
>PFFU01000099.1 GCA_002783345.1 Candidatus Aquicultor secundus | reverse complement strand
AGCGGCGTTCGATAGGGCGGCGCCGACGTTTAGGCATGAGACTTTCGAACAGTATAAAGCCCACCGCGAGCCGACCCCAAACGAATTAATCAGCCAATTTCCGCTGGTAAAAGAAGTGCTATCGGTGCTCAACATACCGGTTTTCGAGATGGACGGATTTGAGGCCGACGACATCCTGGCGACGCTTGCATCCGAAGCCGAAGCCGAGCGTGATGACGTGATTGTCGTAACCGGGGATAAGGATGCCTTCCAGCTCGTGGATGACCATATCAAGGTTATGACCACCAAAAAAGGGATATCCGATATCGTCATCTACGATAGGGAAAAAGTTCGGGAGAGGTACGGGGTAACCCCCGAGCAGTTTGCCGATTACCTGGCGCTTAAAGGCGACACCTCCGACAACATTCCGGGGGTGCCGGGCGTTGGCGAGAAAACGGCGGCGAAACTTATCCAGCAGTTTGGAAGCATCGAGAATCTGCTTAAGAACCTTGACGCGGTTGAGAACAAGCGGTGGCGCGAGATGCTTTCCGAGCACGCGTCTGAGGCGGAGCTTTCCAAAATGCTGGCCGTCCTCGACCGGGAGGTTCCCATCGATGTCGATTTCGACGAATGCAAACTCGACGGCTGGGATGAAGAGAAGATACGGGCGCTGTTCTCAAAGCTCGAGTTCTTCACCCTGCTCGACAGGCTTTTAAGCCAGAACAAGCAAAGAACCCACAAAGCCGATGATGTGCAAACGTTAGATACAGCGCTTGAGATAATAGATATAGCCAGTGAGGAGATATTCGCACAGCTTGCGTCCGATATAGAAGCCGGCCATCACATTGCTGTTGCTATAATATCAACCGGCGTTAATACGGTAGACCGGCAAATAACATCCGTCGCGCTCGCCACCGGGGACAGTAAAATATATACCTGTATCCAGGAAATATCCGGCGAGCTGTTCCCGCAAGAGCACACCGTGCTCCCAATCGACCGGGTACTATCGCTTGCAAAACCATACCTTGAGTCAAAATCAATCAATAAAACGGGGCACGATCTTAAGCGGATGATGCTTGCGCTCTGGAATGCCAATATCAAGCCACAGGCCCTAGATTTTGACACCATGATCGCCGCGTATCTGCTCAATCCCGAGCGCTCCGATTATCCGATTGATGAGCTTGCGGCGATTAACCTTGGGATTTCAGTTGCGGCAGACACCGAGCGCGAGCGTCTTGCAAATGAGGCCATCGCCAATTTCAGGCTAAAGCCAAGATTAAAAGAGCAGCTTGTAGAGAAGGACCTCTTTAAGCTCTTTGAAGAAGTCGAGATGCCGCTTGTTCCTGTCCTGGCGAGGATGGAACATGAGGGCGTCGGCCTCGATACCGATTACCTCGAAGACCTCTCCAAAGAAGTCGAGATATTCCTTGAGAACATAGAAAGCGAGATTTATTCACTCGCCGGCCGGCAGTTTAATATCAACTCGCCGCAGCAACTCGGCTTTATCCTTTTTGATAAGCTCGGTTTGCCCACGGCAAAAAAGACGAAAACCGGTTACTCAACGGATGCCAACGTGCTCCACAAGCTCGTTACCGTGCACCCGATAGCCGAGAAGATCATCGCATATAGAGAGCTTGCAAAGCTCAAGTCGACCTACATCGACGCCCTGCCCAAACTTATCAACCCAAAGACCGGCAAGCTCCACACATCGTTCAACCAAACGGTCACCACGACAGGGCGATTGAGCAGCAGCAACCCAAACCTGCAAAACATCCCGGTGCGTACCGAACTGGGGCAGAGAATACGCGAGGCGTTTATCCCGTCGAACCCCGGGGATA
>PFFU01000207.1:232-1642 GCA_002783345.1 Candidatus Aquicultor secundus | reverse complement strand
CGCCTGAAAGCGGGTCTCTTTTGTGTAGGTAATCTTTGTTAGTAGTCGGCTTGTAAAATGCTCACACTACGGTAGTCCTCTTAACAACAACTCATCGTTGTAATCGTCCTTCGTTGTGCCAGCCGTATCAGTATGGGTAGACGCGCTAGTTGCATTCCAGATTGTTGGATTGTGGCAGTCTAAGCATACGCTATCGACGTCATGCACTGCATAACCACCTGTTGGGTTATCCGGGTCACCACCATTCGGATAATGCCTGTACTGGCCAACAGCGATCGGGGCTCCATTGAAGTCAAGACCAAACAGGTCGTCTTTAAGCATCTTCCAACCAAGTGTTCTGTGCGGCCAGCTAAAGCCATCGTCAGAACAACTAGCATTTGATGTCACTTCACTGCTCCGCCAATTACTATCCCAATTAACCGTGCGAGATTTCTTGAACATGAAACTGTCGTTAGGATAACCAGCCGCTCCACCGGATGTATGCACGGAGTTATAGTGACCATCGAAGACTATGTTAGCTTCGCCTGTAGCAGTTTGGGTTACAGCATACGTTGATTGGCCCTGCACTCCCGGATCCTCTGTGTAAGGTGCACGATCATAGCTGTTGTCTGCAGCGCGGCTTAAATTAGTTGTAAAGATCGCTCTCGCTGGATTGGCGTTTGCGCCGCTGCTTAGACTATGGCACCTTCCACAACTACTTGACCCCTTATGGCAATTGCGGCAGTGGGGGCCAAACACTAGATTGTCTTCCGGATTAAACTGCATCTGGCGCCCGCAGTGCCTCGGGTTCTCGTCGTGGCCGTATCCGATGTCATACTCACCTTTCCAGTGTTTAGCATCACTCGTAGGCGAGCTTTCAATACTACTGACTTCACTGCCTGAACTATCACCCGTTTCTGTCTGATCTCTTAGAGCACGGTCCTCACTGAAGAGCGGGGCTGCAACGGTGCTGAGACCAGTATTTCCATCGTGGCAGTCAGCGCAAAACTCGTTGACGTTCCAGAGCAATGCGTGGCTTGGTTCATGTGGAATCGCGGTTCGCATATCAAAGCCAGCGCTACCGTTCGCTCCTTTCGCGATACCAATGGGAGTATTCCAATCGGTCGGTACCTTATTCACCGGGTATGCATTATTGGCGTCAAACTGATGGAGTTGACCCGCAGTTACCGTTGGCTGGTTATTGATACTTTCGCTGTAAGCATAGATCATATCGCTTATCTCATTTCCAGCGACAATCTGGGTAGTCTCCAAGGTCCCAGTTGTATCAAGTGTATCGCTCAGCTTGTAATAACTGACGACCTCACTGGCTTCAGCAATCTCACGATCAGCATCCTTGACCAAAAGCCAGCTTCCCGCCTGATAAAGCGGCACGGCTGAAGGGGTGCCGGCAATGAGGTCTCCGGTGTCTAT
>PFFU01000207.1:0-147 GCA_002783345.1 Candidatus Aquicultor secundus | reverse complement strand
CTGTAATATCTCGTTTGCCCATTGTAATAATCTGGATCGGTATATGCCAAACCGCGTACCTGCCCGTTATTGTCGAAGCCTAGCAACCTCTGTGGATTAGCATGCGGGCTGTGGCAGTCGAAGCATGAGAAACCACCCATCCAGTAG
>PFFU01000212.1 GCA_002783345.1 Candidatus Aquicultor secundus | reverse complement strand
TTAAAAATAATACATACAATATACCTATTTCGAATCTTTTGGGCTGGCTTAGAGGTAAGAATCAACCTTCACAACCAAACCCATCAAATATCAGCATTGGCGAAGGAGCGCCCGATCAAAATTCACGAGCGGCTTTTGTGCATGCTTATGAGAACCATGGTGGAAAACCTAAGGCCGGCTGCCCCACAAACAAAGTCCACCACTGGGGAAACGGCTGGGTTCAAGACTTTAAGGGCGGTAGTGTAGATAGCGCTGCTATAATGCTCGCTGATGGCGCTTCTACGGCTTATGTTGTGTGGGGCGGATCAATATGGCAGAAATACATATCGCTGCGTGGAGCCGAGGGGCCTCTTGGTTATCCGACTTCGGATGAGATCCCAGTCACAGCTTCCACCGGTACGCAAGGCGTTTATCAAGAGTTTAAGGATGGGAGGCTCACCTGGCATAGAAACGGTGCTTTTCCAAATAAAACATTTGCAACATACGGTGCTATTCTTGCGAAATATAAAGCTATAGGTGGACCATCACATCCAATTGGTCTTCCGATTGCAGATGAAGGTGAAGCGCTTCGCTCACCGTTTGGGACTACCGGCACCTATTCAAGATTTGAACGAGGCACTATAAATTGGCACCGAGATGGCTCACGCGCTAAGCAAACATTCTTTGTCATGGGTGGCATCTTTGAAAAATATAAGGCAATGGGGTATTCGAGTAGTTGGCTTGGTTTCCCAATATCTGATGAGTACGATGTAACAGGTGGCGCTAGAAGTGATTTCGAAGGAGGTAATATTAGCTGGACTCCTCAGGGAGGGATGGTGGTTCAACCCAATGATAAGCCTTCTCCAATCACAGACGAAATATATAACGTCTGGCGTAATGGTGACCAAGCTCAAAACCGCTATGGCACAGCAGCTCAATCCTTTAAGGCAACACTTCCTTTCATCAAGAGCGTTGCTTTTAATGCGGCTACCTGGTTAAACAATGCCCCTGGAGGAAAGGTGCACGTAAAGATATTCTCCGACGAAGCGCAAACTAAGTTGGTTGGAACATACAAAGAGACGGCGGTTAATAATTATGGCGAGACAACGGTTACTTGGGATAAACCAATGCCGGTAAATGTCGGCAGTACATATTGGCTCCAACTACTTCCTGTTAAGGGTACGAAGCTACTAGTCTATTTTAGCAAGTATGACGATTACAGCGAAGGCGTTCTCTATCTAAACTGGGCAAGGGAGCAAAGCTTTGATTTGAACGCAAAGATTAAAGGTCTTAGCAAGGCAGATAGTTAGCGCATATTAAATACCTATGTTTAATTTAGCTGCATCAATTACCAGAGCCCAAGCAGATGGGATGATAGTTGGTATACTTAAAATAATTAGCAAGAGATACTATTAATAGGCATGAAATGGGGATCAAGCACTTGATCCCCATTTGCGTAAAGCTAAATATGGCATCGGTTGTAAGCCAATCCGAGAATCCTAGCTCTAAAAGCTACACTATCTTGCCAAGAAGTCTTCTTGAATTAGCTATTGCCAGCTCCTTCCTTGACATCCATTCTCATCAGGTGATACTGTTTGTTTAGCACTCTACGGGGTAGAGTGCTAGGTGAGTAAGTTATGCTTGATACAAGAAAAAAGGCGATTCTTTTTGTAGCCGTACAGGAATATATTCTTACAGCCGAGCCGGTAAGCTCGCAAAGGCTGGTTGAGAAATACCAACTTGGTGTAAGCTCGGCCACAGTTCGTAATGAGCTTGCCTTGCTTGAGGATCTGGGGTATCTTAGGCAGCCGCACACCTC
>PFFU01000133.1 GCA_002783345.1 Candidatus Aquicultor secundus | reverse complement strand
CGTGCTCAAGAATTGTGGGATGGTTGATGCAGTAATCCGCCAGAAATTGGCTGTACGAAAACAGCCGGGCCGCGATCTCGATAAAATCCCCGTGTGTAGTAAAAACACCGGGTGCGTTAAGCAAAAGTCGTTCAAGGTTCTTTGACGACCGCTCGGGATCGGGAGTTTTAGACGACATTTCTTTTATAACCGTATCCATAGCCGCTTCCATCTCCGTTTATATGTCTGCATACATCGACATTTTACCATCTTAGACTTAAAATCACTTTATGAAAATGATAGTGGCCATCATCAAGCACTTTAAGCTTGATGACGTAAAAGAAGCGATACTAAAAACCGGCATCCGCGGGATGACGGTCAAAGAAACGATGGGTTTTGGCAGGCAGAAGGGCCACATCGAAACATACCGCGGTTCAAGCTATGAGGTGCGCTTCCTTCCCAAGGTGCGCATCGAGGTCGTAGTGCCCGACAATCTTGTCGATGAAGTCGTTGAGACGATACAGCGAACCGCCCACACCGGCGAAATCGGCGACGGCAAGATCTTCGTCTACCCGGTTGACGAGGTTATTCGGATACGGACGGGCGAACGCGGTGAGGATGCACTATAACCTCATTCTCGTGCCGCTGCTCCTCTATATGCCGCCCATGATCGGGGTAGAGCTTTGACTATGAAGAAGTAACGGCCTAATGCTCGGTATATGTCGCCAGCGAAACGCCCGTTGGGAAAGGTCCCCCACGGTTAACGCCAATCCGGCCATCCGCTGCATCCGCCAGCACCTTTACCTTTGCGGTCTTCGTATCGCAAACCGCAAGCTGCACAAGTTCCCTCCAGGGTCCCGTCGATTCCGCTGCGGCAAACGGGGTGCGGTAGAACGCGAGATAGCGGCCGTCTTGGCTGCACCACATGTCCCTTATATAATAGTCCTTCTCTTTGGCGACCAGGGTTCTTTTACCGAGGGGGCTAATCCTCCAAAACCTGCTGTAATCCATTATGGGAATTTTATGGTAGGTGGCTTTGCCCTGGCGGTAGGTACGGTATGTCCTGAACGTCGTCCCCGAGACATAAGTGTCGGCGTAAAAGACATCCCCCGCATTTGCGATTGCCATCGCCACGGGCTCTTTAATATAGTGGTTTAGAGGCCCCACCACCTCTTTGCTATTAGGCACTGTTATCCCGCCAAGATTCCGGGCGTTAAAACGGATGCCGGACCTCTCACCTGACGGCATCTTCTCTTGATACTCCTGCGGGATAATGTCATAGCAGAGCAGCGTCGGGCCCTTCCAAAATCCAACAAACCGCGTATTGTCCACAATGTCTTTCACCTTATAACTACCGAGATCGAGCACGCCCAAATGCTGCGGTCTATAACAATCGACTCGGTTCTCTGAAATATCAACGATAACCGAGTTTGTGCCGGGAACCCACGCCTTAAGCAGAGCCTTGACAAAGTTGCCGTCATCCTGTGCGGCTTGGCTCGAATACATGGTTTTCACGTCAAGAGTATCGAGCGTGGCCCAATTGAACCCAAGTCCATAATGTTTTCTAATATAAGCAAGCGTAGTGCCGTCGGGCGACCAAACCGGTGAGTGTATCTCTTCATTGACGCACGAGCAGGTAAAACTCTCGGTTTTAGTCCCTTTCGCATCAATAAACGTAGTCTTCGATTTATGGGCTATATCGGAGACAACCTTTTTACTCCTCAAATCCATGACCTTCAATGTGCCCTCTGCAGTAAACGCCAGCCTACCGCTGATAGGCGAGAGCGCCACATCATCGATCTGCCCTTTGAAATCACCAAGCACCTCCCGCTTACTCCCATCCATCGAGACCTTGATAAGGCGGCTCTTGTTCGGCAAATCATACTGGTTGGTTCCGCCATATCCTTCGGGATAAATCACCCAGGTCTTGGATGGCTGAGCGGTTTTGTTATTAAGCTGGCGGACCGGCGTTTTAACGCATCCCGTCATAATCAACAAAAAAAGGGCAAACGAAAAACAGATGGTTGCAAGAAGCATCTTGAAGGAAGGGTGGTGGCTCATGTTTTCTCCTTCGCTGGATTGGTACTGTATTCTGATAATAGAATGCGGTTGGCCGTCCGTCAATAACAGAATGTATGCCGGTTGATCTTCGCCGGAATCCTGAAAGGACCGCTTATGGGAGTTTCTGAGAAAGTTCCCCAGGTGGCAGCCGGCCTAGCTCCAGTTAAATTCAAGAATGATTGTGGTACCGGCTGGGCCAGTAGCGAGGTAGAGATGATCGGCAAACTCAAGCATAATAGTAAAGCCAAAACCAAGAGTGCCCTTAGTAGAAAAGCCGAGCATAAGAACTGAGCGCGGCAGCATCGAGAAGTTGATGCCGGGACCTGAATCGGCCAGCTCGATCTGCAAAGCTTTGTCGGTGCGAATTTCCAACTTGCCTCCACCAGCATATTTGACGCTGTTTGTCAGAGCCTCCACTGCAGCAAACTCGACCTCATATCTGCGGCCGAGAGCCACTCCTCGACCTGCTAAGAATGTGTCAAGAAAAGCGCGGAGTGGATATATCTCTTCCGGCCTGGCCACGAATTGTCTAAGAACCGTCTGGCCCCGGCGCTGCTGCCCGATATCCTCATAGGAGCAAAGCATGAACTGGCCACCGGTTACAGCCATCATTGCATCGGCGTACACCTGCTTTTCTAGCTGCCGCTTTTTCTCAAGTATCTCTTCTGCCAGTTTGCGCTCGGTTACATCTTGAACCGTTCCGAGCCATCAAGTAAAACAATGCGGTGATCAATACTAAAAGGCTTATTTTCATATAAGGCTTCATCGATTGATTTCTTAACTAACTCCCTATCGTCGGGATGAGCGAAATTTAAGAACTGGGCAACGTGTTGTGCCTCGGCAAGACCGGCTTCGCTTTTCTCGAGCGCTTCCTCCACCCGTTTGTGGTCAGTAATATCTCGTACAATATTTGCGATTATTTTCCTTCCCTCAAATTCAACAACGCGAGCGTGTACATCCACAAACATAACAGTCCCATCTTTCTTTAAGTGGGCGGACTCAAACACAGCGCTGCCAGTTTTTAATAGAGACTCTATCCTGGATTTATTAATCTCGCATCGTCTGGTACAACCAGCTTTCGTAACGGCATAGCCATAATCTCTTCTCTCGTATATCCCCTGGTTTTATAGGCCGCTTCGTTAACATAGATGATCTTTCCTTGAGGGTCGTGTACGATGATAGAATCTATCGCGCTATCAAGCAGCAAAGATTTAAACTTTAGTTCCTGTTCTGCCTTCTTGAGCTCGGTGATATCCCTTAGCGATAGAACCGTGCCCTCAACAACGCCTGTGGTGCTATGAAAAGGCGAGGCATTTACGGATATGATTACCCGAGTACCATCAGGGCGTTCGTAAGCATGTTCTCCGCCGTGTGCTAGCATGTCTATCTCCATGATCTGAGATAAGAGGCGATCTTCCGCCTGAACGGGCTTCCCGCGGTTTCTCTTAAAACCGAGAATTCTCTCTGTAGTAGTGTTAACAAACACAATACGGCCATGTCGGTCTACGACGATAATGCCATCGGGGATGGTCTCGACCATTTGCTCTAGCTTTTCTCTTGAAAATACCTTTTTCAAGTTTCCCCCATGATCATATTGTTATTTATCTAGTTGCTTTCCAGGGTCACTTTAATCACCCGGTATGGGTACCAAATAGTTAATGAACCAATCTTTGGCGAGGCGTGCGACCTCCTCTAACGCTCCGGGTTCTTCAAATAAATGGGTCGCCCCCGGGATTATTACAAGCTGTTTTTCAGCAGGGATTTGCTTTAAAGCGTCTTCATTCATCTCAATAACCGGCTGGTCATTCCCACCCACGATTAAAAGCGTCGGCGCTTTAACATTAGGTAAAGCCGCCCCCGCTAAATCAGGACGACCACCCCTCGAAACAATTGCATAGATGATATCTGGATTGAGACTGGCCGCAATCAGCGCCGCAGCCGCACCAGTGCTGGCGCCAAAATAGCCGACCTTTAAATCCTTGGTGGAAGGATTATTAATTATCCAATCGGTGACTTGGGCAAGCCGATTGGCAAGTAATTTGATATCAAACCTAAGTTCGGCCGTTATCATATCAATTCTTTCTTCTTCTTCCGTCAAAAGATCAAATAATAACGTGGCAAGGCCGGAATCGTTAAGAACTCCGGCAACGTACCTGTTTCGAGGACTGAATCGGCTGCTTCCACTCCCGTGAGCGAACAAAACAATGCCTCGAGCGCCTTCTGGGATATCTAAATTCCCTTTAAGGCTGATAGTGCCAATCGGTATTGTGAGTTCTTTTTTGTTTTGGCTTGTATCTTCCATGTGTATTAACCACCACCTATTAGCCGCTTCTTGTATTTAGATTTTACCACCCTTGGCTTTTATTCCTTTTTATAAGCCCACCCACACCTCATCTACTTACCCTGCCGGCTACCTTTTCGATGGATAACCCCAAACCTTCGGATGTACTAATAACGGGTGATAGATTCCGGCAGAATCAAGGTATCTGAGTACATCTATTGCTTTAGGGTCAGCACGAAAGTAAAACGCCTTAGGCGTTTCCTGCCATTCTTTTTCATGATTGGTGATCGCACACTCAAGGTTAGCGATAACGGCGTCTGCAGAGCGCAAAACCGGCAATGTCGTGCCCCAGAAATATTCTGGCGGTCGATATGCTATTTCTTCGTTAACACCACGGCCAAGCATTACATCACCGATAAATGCCACAGTAATTTTTCTCGTCATTTTTATGATGTACCCAACTGTGGCGGTATCTAAGATTCAGCAATTAAGGGTTAAGTAACAGAGAGTAAAAAAAAGAAACCAAAGAGGCCCACTTAAAAGCGGGCCTCTTTGGTTTCTTTTGAGAACTATCTTTCGATTTTAGATATCGTTTTAGATATCGTAGTAGAGGTAGAACTCATGTGGATGCGGACGCAGACGAAGGGCGTCTACTTCGTTATCCCTCTTATACCGGATCCAGGCCTTGATAACATCCTCGGTAAAGACGTTGCCCTTGAGCAAGAACTGGTAATCGCTCTCAAGTGCGTTGAGCGCCTCATCCAATGCGCCCGGCATTTGCGGGATCTTCGCGATCTCTTCCGGCGGAAGCTCATAGAGATCTTTCTCCATCGGCTCTCCCGGATGAATCCTGTTTTCGATTCCGTCAAGACCGGCCATCAACATAGCTGCAAAGGCCATGTATGGGTTGCATGATGGGTCGGGGAACCTGACCTCTACCCTCTTGGCCTTCGGCGATGGTGAGTACATCGGGATACGGATTGAAGCCGAGCGGTTTCTTGCTGAGTATGCAAGGTTAACCGGGGCCTCAAAACCAGGAACCAGCCTCTTGTATGAATTTGTGGTCGGGTTTGTTAGAGCCGCGAGGGCTTTTGCGTGTTTGATGATGCCGCCGATATAGAAAAGCGCCATCTCGCTTATGCCGGCGTACTCGTTGCCGGCGAAGAGCGGCTTGCCGTCTTTCCAGAGGCTTTGGTGGGTGTGCATACCCGAACCGTTATCACCAAATAGCGGTTTCGGCATAAAGGTTGCTGTGCGACCGTTTGCCACGGCGACGTTCTTTACTATGTACTTAAAGAGCATGAGGTCGTCGGCGGTCTTGATCATCGGTCCGAACCGCATATCGATCTCGCCCTGGCCGGCGGTTGCAACCTCGTGATGCTGGGCTTCAATATAGATGCCGGCCTGCTGCATTACGGTAACCATATCGGCCCTGAGATTATCAAGGCTATCGGTCGGTGGTACCGGGAAATACCCTTCTTTGTGTCTCGGCTTGTAGCCAAGGTTTGGCTCTTCGTACGAACCGGTATTCCAAGTGCCCTCGATTGAATCGATGAAGTAGTAGCCCTCATGAGCATTCTGGTCGTACCTTACATCGTCGAAGATAAAGAACTCGGCTTCAGGGCCGAAGTATGCGGCATCGGCGACACCGGTTGATTTCATGTAATTAGTCGCCTTGGTTGCGATGTAGCGCGGATCGCGATCGTAAGGCTCTTTTGTGATCGGGTCGGCGATATCGCAGATCAGGCTTATGGTCGGATACTTTTTGAATGGATCCATAATGACGGTACTTGGATCCGGGAGGATAATCATATCGGATGCGTGGATTGATTTCCAGCCCCTGATCGATGATCCGTCGAATCCGAAGCCATCCTCAAAGCTCTCCTCACTTAGTTCGTCGATGGGAACCGCGAAATGCTGCCAAACGCCGGGCAGGTCGATGAATTTCAGGTCCACAAAGACAGCATTGTTTTTCTTGGCGAATGCCAATACTTCTTTAGGCGTTGTCATGCTTTCTCCTCCGTTAAATGTTATCGTTATTGGGGACGTTGTTTCCTGTGGGTCCTAAACGCTATTTAGGACCCACAGGAAACAACGTCCCCCTCACACACAGGAAACAACGTCCCCCTCACAGCATGGGCAGGTATTTGTTAAGCTCGAACTCGGTGACCTGGGCTTTATATGCATCCCAGTCGGCCTTCTTGTTTCTCAAGAAGTACTCGTAAACGTGATCTCCAAGGGCTTTTCTTAATAACGCGCTGTTCTCAGCGATTTTTATTGCCTCATAGAGGTCCTCAGGCAACGTGCCGATACCGGCGGCCGTGCGCTCCTCGTTCGTCATCTCGTAAATGTTATCGCTCGCCTCGGGTGGAAGTTCATAGCCCTTCTCGATTCCTTCAAGACCGGCGGCAAGCATCACCGAAAATGCCAGGTATGGGTTGCAAGCGGGATCGGGGCTTCTCAGCTCAATCCTTGTCGCCGTCTCTTTGCCCGGCTTATACATGGGAACTCTCACGAGCGCGCTTCTGTTGCGGCGGCTCCAGCAAATATAGACGGGCGCTTCATAGCCCGGAACGAGTCTTTTATATGAATTGACCCACTGGTTAAGAACAACCGTGATCTCGCCTGCATGCTTCAGGATGCCGGCGATGTAACTTTTTGCTTCCTTTGAAAGGTTGCGCTCATCCTTAGGATCGAAAAACGCATTTGCATCGCCTTTGAAAAGCGATTGGTGGGTATGCATACCGCTACCGTTCTCACCATAGATGGGCTTCGGCATAAATGTGGCATATACGCCGGATTCCTGCGCGATTTGCTTTACCGCCAGACGGTAGGTCATAACGTTATCAGCCATCGCCAGGGCGTCGGCGTATCTTAAATCGATCTCATGCTGGCTCGGAGCGACCTCGTGGTGGGAATACTCGACTGTGATGCCCATGCTTTCAAGGGCGAATATCGTTTCTCTTCTGTAAGGGGTCGCAAGATCGAGTGGGGTGAGGTCAAAGTAACCGCCTCTGTCCAGCACCTCTGTGCCGTTACTGTCCTTGAAGTAGAAGAACTCGAGTTCAGGGCCGACGTACATGGTGTATCCCATTTTGGCGGCTTTTTCGAGATTCCTTTTCAAGACATACCGCGGGTCGCCGTTAAACGGTTCGCCGTCAGGAGTCTGAATATCGCAAAACATCCGGGCGACCTTTACATCTTTCGACCAGGGGAGCAGCGCAAAGGTATTGGGGTCGGGAACCGCGATCATGTCGGATTCTTCGATGCGGGTAAATCCCTCGATTGATGAGCCGTCAAAGCCCATCCCCTCTTCAAATGCCAGCTCAAGCTCGGCGGGGGCAATCGCAAAGCTCTTCAAGAAACCCAGAACATCGGTAAACCAAAGACGGATAAACTTCACGTCTTTGTCTTTGACGATCTTTAAAACGTATTCTTGATCTTTTTTCAAAGGCTAACACCCTTTACGATTATAATCCTTTTCAACCAACTAATTATACAGCTAAATAACCAGCTAAAAAGGATTATATAGCTCAAATGTTACGATTATGTTACATCAGGATTAATTTGTTATTACGATTGGAATAAACGGTGCTCAGGCAAGCGGATGAACAGGAAAAACCGTCAAACTATAGTCAAAAATTATAAAAAGGCTCGATTGGTGAGCCCTTCTTATTATATCCGTATGATGCACAATTATGGAAGCATCTGCGAGATTATTTTAGCTGCTCCGGGACGGATTGCCGTTGCTTCTTTAGGGGTTACTTCTTAAACCTGTACGTCCTTGTGGACACACAACCCGACCACCGGGTCTCAATCCTCTATCTACCGAGGTTATGATTTCTA
>PFFU01000113.1 GCA_002783345.1 Candidatus Aquicultor secundus | reverse complement strand
GATTCTTCAGTCGCTTCGCTCCTTCAGAATGACAATCAATTGCTAATCGCTCCCTCAGAATGACATGCACAGAAAGTAGGATGTCGCGGTACTAGTTGAAACGAGTAGAAGTGAGCTGCCGGTGCGGGCCGAATTTGGCGAGATTTTATCGCAACACGAATAGGGCGTAAGATATGAGCATGAGCATGAGCATGAGTATGAGTATGAGTATGAGTATGAGTATGGCTATGGATGGATTTACTGAGCGCTCCGCGATTGTCATTATGGCAAAGAGGCCGGTTCCCGGTAATGTTAAAACGAGGCTGTGCCCGCCGCTTTCCCCGGAGGAGTCCGCTGCGCTTTACGCCGCTTTTCTGGAGGACACCATACATAAGGTGGACAGAATTGGGAGCGTTATAAAATTTATTGCGCTGGACAGCGATTCCTCGCTGGAGCATGGCATGACGAGAACCGGGAATCTATCGGTCCCCGGTTCTTATACAGCAATCGACCAGGGCAAGGGCGATTTAGGGGAGCGAATGAGCCGGATTCTGGGGATTTTGTTCCAGAGCTTTGACCGGGTGCTTGTTATCGGTGCCGATTCGCCGACCATGCCATACGAAGTGCTGGAATCGGCCCTTACAGAGCTATCGAATCATGATGTTGTGATCGGCCCCAGCCACGATGGGGGTTATTACCTGCTGGGCTTGCGCGAGCATTTCGAGATTTTATTTGACGGTATCAATTGGTCAACGGACGTTGTCTTACATCAAACGCTCGACCGCATTCGCTCGGCTAATCTTACAGTAAAACAGCTCCTCACCTGGTACGATATCGACACCCATGCTAACCTGCTAAGGCTGGCCGCCGAGCTTCGCGAGAACCCCTCCGAGGCGCCGGCCACCAGCGCATTACTCAATGCCATTAATTACTAATCCTTATAATTAATCACCCTGACATATGCGCTTGCCATTTGCATGTGGTTGTAGTGTCCTGGCCCGCTAACTTGTTATGCATGATTGATTGATAATTAATTCCAACCAGCGTTATATTATGCAATAATCCAACCAGCTGCTTGACACATAGAGAATAAGTACTTAATATCGTCGATATAATGATAAGTTTTCATAATAAGGGCACAATGATGGCAAAGGAGTGTGGAAGAAGTGAGATCGATGGGTCATGGGGAGGGTTTCCAGTTGAATTTATATATTGAAAAACTTTTGAAGGATTGTCAAAAAGGCTATATTCCTAATCCGGATGAAGCAACGAGACTTCTGCAGGTTGACCTTGACTCCTGGGCGTTTTATGCCCTATGCGCAACTGCAAACTACCTAACGCGAAAGCACTTTGATAACCAGGCTGAAGTTTGCGCACAGATTGGGTTGGATTACGCACCGTGCAGTAAAAGCTGCGGTTTTTGCGCCTTTTCAAAATCGTCTGGTGTTGTTAAGGAAGCAATTTACTGGGATGAGAAAACTTTAATTCAAACGGCAAAAAGCTTTGCTGAAGCTGGAGCAAATGCAATTTATTTAATGAGTACAGCCAATTATCCATTTAGCGGTTTTGTATCTATGGCTGAAGCTGTGCGTATATCTATCCCGCGCGATATCCCCATGGTTGCCAACACAGGGGATTTAACTTTAAGTCAGGCCCATGAGCTAAAAGATGCCGGCTTTACGGCTGTTTACCATGCCTTGCGTTTGCGAGAAGGGACCGATACGCGTATTCCAGCTTCAAAACGCGAGGAAACAATATCCAATGCTAAGGAGGTCGGCCTGGTTGTTCAGGTATGCGTGGAGCCGGTTGGCCCGGAACATACTATTGAAGAGTTAGTTGATTTAATGTTTTGGGGTCGAGAACACAGCGTGTCTTTCAGCGGTGCAATGAAGCGCACAGCAGTGCCTGGGACTGCTTTGGCTAAACATGGTGAAATTACCTTCAGGGAATTGGCACGAATAGTAGCTGTAACCAGGCTGGTGATGGGCGATACCGTCCAAGCACATTGTACGCATGAGCCAAATCTTCCGGCTTTGATGGCCGGAGCTAATTTAATTTGGGCTGAGGCAGGTCCGAACCCGCGCGATACTGAAGCCGACACGCAATATGGCAGGGGTCAAAATGTAAAACACTGCCGGCGAATTCTTGAAGAGGCAGGTTTTAAAGTTCGTAAAGGCGCAAGCATAGCGGCTTTGCCGTCGGTGTTGGTTTAGGAGTAGTTTCTCGGGAGGCGTATCTTCTTTTTGCTGGGATTTTGGCGGGTTGGGACCGATGCGCTATGCCGTTTGAGAAGAACCGGAAAGCTAAAGATAAATGTGGCCAAATCCCAGGTGTAGAGCCGGTAAAGGCTGTATGAGTTAGAGTTGGTTTGACTCCTGGTTGTCGGGAGAGATTGATATGCTTGAAGCCGCACGAAAACTTTCATATATCGAACAGAAGAAACAACCGCGCTACTTTGCATTCATAAAAATCGCGGTAAGCGTGGCGTTGATCGCGACCCTGCTGTATAAATCGGATACGCATAAATATATCGAGCTTATACAACATTCTTCGCCCGTCTACCTGTTGATCGCGCTTTTGTTGACGGTGTTTTCAATAATCGTCAGCGCGTATAAGTGGCAGCTCTTAACGATCGCGCAGGGGTTTGCAGTGCCGCTGAGAAGCCTCGTTTCGTCGTACTTCGTCGGTCTGTTTTTCAACAACTTCATGCCGACAAGCATCGGAGGGGATGTCGTGCGGGTATACGACCTGCGTAAGATAACCAAAGATGGTCCCACAGCAGCCGCATCGGTGGTTGCCGAGCGCGTTCTGGCATCATTTACGCTGGGGTTGATAGTTCTATGTGGCGTCGCGTTTAGCTCGGGGTACCTTACGCGCTACTTGCCGCTTATCATCGCATTTGTCGCCGTTTGCATGGCGTCGCTCATCGTCGTGCTGTATGCGCATAAGTTTGGCGCGGTGCTTGAAAGATTTGAGTCGGCGTTCGTCAAAAAACTCAAAAACATGGCGGAATCCATGCGCTCCTCAGTCGAGCACAAACCGACCCTACTTAAAGTGCTTATTTACTCGCTTATCTTCCAACTTATGGTTGTCTTGATCAATATCTTTATCTTAAAGGCGCTTGGGCTTAATGTGCCGGCTGCCTTCGTGCTGTTATCTATCCCGATAATTTCTGCGATTACCATGCTTCCGGTTTCATTAAACGGCCTTGGGGTGCGTGAGGCTACCTACGTGTATTTCTTCTCGCAGGTGGGCCTTTCAACCGAGGAGTCAATCGCAGTGTCAATCTATTTTTTTCTGATAGTGACGTTGGTCAGCCTGATAGGGGGCGTGATATTTGCTGCTCGAAAATAGGAGAAAACCGCTCGTTGCCAGGATTATGGATAAAATAGATAAAGCTCTTGACAGTGCGCCGCAGATAATCGATGTCGGTGTTGAGCCCTCGCGGGGAGACGCCGCGTACGAGCGGGCGGCCCACTGTTTCGATCAAGGCTATAACTGCGCCCAGTCGGTCATGCTGTCGGCCGCCGAGACATTCGATGTCGCCATCCCGGCAGAAATCATAAAAGGCGCGGCCGCATTTACCGGGGGCATTGGTTACTGCGGGTGCACTTGCGGGGCACTTACGGGCGCCTCGCTTTTTATCGGTGTTATATCGGCCGACGATAAAAAGCCGCGAAAACGCACGAAAACTCTCGATTTAAGCGGTAGATTCCATGATCGTTTTAAGGATACCTTTAAGTCGACGTGCTGCCGGGTTTTGCGAAAGGGCAGTGATTTTAAAGACAAACAGGCCGATCGCCGGTGCAAGGAGATTACGGCCATGACGGCCAGACTTCTGGTCGACATGGTATCGAAAAGGATGATGGTCCCATAAAATGTTCTCATGATGTTAGGGACGCAAATGTCGGCGTAGGATAAGGTGCTTGATGATTTCGATCATAATTCCGGTTCTTAACGAGGAAGCGGCTCTACCTGCTTTTCTGCAGCAAATTAAAGCCCTTGAAGGGGATTTCGAATTACTGATCTGCGATGGCGGCAGTACCGATAAGACCGTCGAGGTTGCGCGAGGCTATGACTTGGCAAACATCAACCTGGTAGAGACCCCGCGTGGCAGAGCCTGTCAGATGAATGCGGGCGCGCGCGCGGCTTCCGGCGATATCCTTCTATTCCTGCATGCGGATACGTATATCGGCGCCGATGCGCTTACATCCATCGAATCGGCCATGCGCGAGGATGCGGTTGCCGGCGGCCGCTTTAAGGTAAAATTAGATAATCCGGCCGCACCTTACAGGATGATTGGGGCGCTGATAAATGTTCGGGACGGTATCTTCGGCGGATTTACCGGCGACCAGGCGATATTCGTGAGAAAATCAGTATTTGAAAAGATGGGCGGCTTCAAAGAGATTGAGCTTTGCGAAGACATCGATCTAGCGGTACGATTAAAAGATGCCGGTAAAGTAATCAGATTGCCGCTTTACGTTATAACAGCGGCGCGTCGCTGGGAGAAAAAAGGGCTGGCCAGGACAATTCTTCTGATGTGGCTCATACGATTGCTTTTCTATGCGCGCGTCTCCCCAAAGAAGCTGGCCGCGATATATGCAGATGTCCGGTAACTGTTGCCTGATAGCTAATAGAAAAAGCTTAAAAGGCAGACGTTTGGCAGATGTTTAAAAGATAGAGGGTCGATGAATTGATCGGCGTAATAACCGGCTCCGGTCTGTATAAGCTGAAGGACCTCGAGCTGAAAGAAGAAAAAACCATCACTACACCGTTTGGGGAGGCCGAAGTAAGCCTGGGCTCAATCGATGGTAAAGACGTCGCGTTTATCGCCCGTCATGGCAGAAACCACGAGCTTCTACCGAATATGATAAACTACCGGGCGAACATATTCGCTTTAAAGGAAACCGGCGTGTGTGCAATTATCGCGACATCGGTGATGGGTGTGGTGGATAGGCTTCTGGGACTCGGGCGGGTGATTTTATTCGATGACCTTTACTTTCCTGAAAACCGCCTGCCCAACGGGGAGATTTGCACGATGTTTACCGCACCGGGCGGACCGGAGCGGGCGCACTACATATTCTCGTCCCCCTTCTCATCATATATTCGGGGGCTAGCTGCAAAAGCGGCCGCCGATCTAAATATCAACCATTTAGACGGCGGCACCTACGGTCACGTGAACGGGCCCAGGTTTAACTCAAAAGCGGAGATACGCTCCCTGCAATCCGCCAGGGTGACAGCGATAAGCCAGACCTGTGGACCCGAAGCGGTGCTCTCGGGTGAGCTTGAAATCCCATATCAGTTAATAGGCTTTGGGGTAGACTACGCCAACGGGGTAAGCCCCAAGCCGACCCCGATCGAGGTGCTCGATAGCAACCTTTCCCTTGCGGCAACCGTGCTTCCCAAGCTCATTAAACACACGATTCAATCCCTAAACCTGGATGAAATCGGCTTCGACGGTATCCTGTACAAATTTGAGTAGGCCCCTCACCACATAAGGCGTCGGCTTTTGCCGATAAATTGAATTACCGGGTAAAGCATCGTTTAATATTAAATCCGGTGATATAGTGAGTATTGAAGTTAGTATTGAGACACCTGGAGGAGGTGGATATGAATCATAATCTTGCCGGCCCTTTACGCCGGAGCATGGCGTTCTTGCTTGACGGTCTGCTGGTTCTAGCCATCCTGTGGCTGGTGTACCTGCGTCCGAACGTGTTTCCCGGGTTGATAGATACGCGGGTGCTCGGCGTAATCATTCTCTTCGTCGGCTACGAGGCCCTAACACTTTATTACTTCGGGGCAACGCTCGGGAAACTTGCACTGGGCATCAGAATTGTCGACCGTACCACATTCGAGAGGCCGTCGCTGTTGAAGTGCTTTATAAGGCCGTTGGCAAAACTCTCGTTTGGGATATGGATTATAAACAGCGTATTTTTCGGCTTCCTGGCTTTCGCGTATACCCTGGTCGATTTTTTCAGGATGCTGACCGACGAGGACTACCAATCGGTTCACGATATCGTCGCGGGGACGTTCGCATTGCGATCGAATCAGCAGGTGGCAGAATCCGGCGTCAGGCAGGAGGCATAGCACTCGACTTGCCAAACAGACATTAGTTGGCGGGTAACGCCACGACTTTGGTTCGTTGCGTCGTGGTTTTATACGGGGTGCAGGTTAAGAGGGTAAGCTGCTCGTGGTCTGTTTTCTCATAGAGTTTTGGGTCGTCTGCGGGGAGCGATGTCCGGCTCTCGACAACGTAATGGTATTCTTTCCCCCGGTTGGCGACGTAAATGTCGTCGCCTTTCTTAAGTTCATATAAAAGCCCGAAGGTCGTTTGCGGAACCCATTTTGCCGGGTCATAGTTATGACCTGCGATAATGCAATTCTTGCCTTCCCCCGGAAAGCCGCTATCGGCAACATGCGATACACCCCTGCGCAAGAAATCTTTTGTTACTGCCGGCATTACCGGCGAATCGACTCTAATTTTCGGGATAACGATCCAAAAATGCCCACGCTCGAGCACAATAGGGTTTATCTTGGGCTCCGGGGCGATAGTCGCATAGATTTTTGGCAGGTAAAGAGATATAAGCAACGCCATGCCCGCAAAGAGGACAATACCTCCCACTACTTTTTGGGTAGTACCGATAGTACCGTATCTCTTTTTCGGATTCGACTTAGCCGTACTTTTTTTCTTCTGCCCTGCCATAAAAACAGTATATTGTTGCGGGCGGTCAATTACAATGCGAGATAGGTCAAATATACAGTAAGGCTCCAATCCTTGTGAGGATTTTCACAATAACGCACCGCAATATGTTAAAGAGCCTTGATAAGATATCTGCCAACGTATACAATTGGCCTACAAGGATTAGGGATGCGATAGAAGTTTTAGTACTGAATCCTTAGGAGGCGATTTAATGAACGTTTTAAGCCATCAAATTTCTTTAGGTTCCGGAGGCAAGGCCAAGGGATCTAAGAAGATGGTGATCGCTATCGTTGCGTCTGTAGCGGTAGTTGCTGCAATAGCGATAGCTGTGGTGGGCTCTCGTGTAATTGAGAGCCGGCGTGATGCTGAATTCAAGAAATCTTACGATAGCGGCATGAGTGCTTTCCAGACTGGAAATATCCCCGATGCCGTATTGAGGCTGCAAAAAGCGGTATCGCTTAATCCGAACGACAGCAAGGCACACCTTAGCCTGGCTCAAGGGTATTCCTCTGTCGGAAAGATTAAGGATGCCGAGAACGAGTACGTGGCAAGCCTTAAGCTCAACGCGAATCAACCTGAAGCGCAGTATAATCTCGGAGTTATCTATAAGAGCAGGCGTGAGTTCGATAAGGCGCTTGACCACTTACAAAAAGCAAAAGCGCTCAATAAAAGCCTCTATCCAGCGGATATAATGATAGCTTATGTCTATCGCGAGATGGGCAAACCGGAGAAGGCCGTTACTATCCTGTCCGGGCTTATTAAAGCCCAACCTTTCGGCGCCAATATTGGTGATCTACATGCCGAGCTTGGGCTGGCCTATCAGGCTCAGGGGAAGACAGCCTTAGCTACAGCGGAATGGCAGGAGGCTTTGAAACTCGACAAAGACAACGCAAAGGCTAAGAAGTTTTTAGGCAGTAAATAGTCGCAACGCATTGAGTTACGATAACCACATATGCGTATAATGCTGCGCTAATTTCTACCCAAAATAAAAACCGATCCGTCTGCTTACGCAACGATTCCAAAATTCGTTAAAAAACCATCAATATTTCTTAAAAAGCTCTTGTCTAGTATATACTAGTATATATATAATAATATATAAGGGGGTATAGTAATGTCGGTGAAACACGGGTTATTGGGTCTGCTTGCAAAGCAACCTCAGAACGGTTATGAGCTAAAGAATTCATTCGATGAGATAGCCGGTGGTTTTTGGGACGTAAACTTCGGCCAAATATATACCACTATAGATAGACTGATAAAAGATGGGCTAGCAGTAAGTGTTAGTGAAGGCGATGAGGGAGCAGAGCGAAGGGTCTACCAAATTACGCCAAAGGGTGTAAAGGAATTCAAAGATTGGCTTGTTAAGCCCATGGTCAAAGTAAGACCGCTTCGAGACGAGATATTCGTTAAGCTTGCCTTCATGGACCCACTTGATAAGGAAGCGATGTTACAGCTGCTTGCGGAACAGCGGCAGATGTACCTGGCTAAGATGGCCGAGCTGACCCGCAAGAAGTACCTCCTCTCGCGGCAGGCGGCCAACCGGGATATTTTAATGACCGACCTATTGCTTGATGCCGCCCTGTTCCATGCAGATGCGGATATTAAATGGTTTGAACACTGTGAAGCTAAGATTCGTGATTTCAGCGAGAACGAAGATGATGAAGAACGCGATTGA
>PFFU01000129.1:1992-2847 GCA_002783345.1 Candidatus Aquicultor secundus | reverse complement strand
TTGGCTTGATTGGTTGCACATTAATCAAACCATATGGACTGGAGCCATTTCAATTTCAACTAAGTTTAGGACACCTTCCTATGTAATTGGACGCTAAGTTATAGAGGGCATCCCAAATGCGCCAAATGCAACAAGTCTATTCCCATCCTGTTCATAAAACCGATTATTCTTTTCCAAAGATAGACGATATATATCGAGTAATGACACATTCCACCTCCAATGTGGTTGGACAAAATACCTCTTAGTAAGCAATTATAAACTTGATTTTTGACCAGTATAATATTTCTAATAGGTAGCTCTGCATTCGGAACTCTAGCGTTAATAACATTACCGGCGTTTCTGGTTACGGCAGCATTAATAACGCGTAAAAAACCACTGTAATCTCTGCTATTATTTTATTCACGCTATCTGCGGCACTACTAATTTATTGGTAAAATATTACGCTTCTTAAATTTGCTCCGCATCGCTTATAGGATAAATCAGATTTAGGCAAGCCCCATTTTCTTAAAATGCCGGTTCTTTTTATATTACTCAACTATTGCAGCTATCATTTTAGCTGCTTCTGCTCTAGTTGCGGTATTGTTTGGCTTAAAGATGTTGTTTGGATATCCGCCAATAACGCCGACTTCCACACACGAGTTAATATAATCCCTTGCCCAGCAGTTGTTAATATCTTTTAACTTACTACTCCCTTTGGCAAGCTTTTTTGCCTTAGCTATTATTGCGGCAATTTCAGCTCTTGTTATACTACTATCTGGCTTGAAAGTACCATCATTATAACCGTTGATTATGCTATGCATTTTTGCTGTCTCAATATATTTCCATGCCCAACTAGCTTTGGAGACATCCTTAAAG
>PFFU01000129.1:1058-1971 GCA_002783345.1 Candidatus Aquicultor secundus | reverse complement strand
AGCGTCCAACCAATAGCAATACAGATCATTTTTGCAAACTCTGCCCTAGATACGGTCTTATTTGGCTTAAAAGTGCCATCAGAGTAACCACCTATGATATCAAGCGATATCAACTTAGAGACAAAATCTTTATACCAGGCATTAGATGGTATATCAGAGAAGATTACTTCTGCTTTCACTTCCGCTAAGGCAACATCTCTAATTACTGCGGGATCACTTTTCTTTCCATCTTTGTTTACCGCAACTACAAAGTAGTTATAACGTACTCCAGAGGCAGCTTTCTTGTCCTGGTATTGCACCTCAGTTAAGAGGGTTTCATTTAAAGGTTTCTCTGTCGAATCCAGAATATCATTTGCCGATCTATATACTGTTCTGCATATATTGTATCCGGCAATATCTTTTTCCTTATTTGGATTCCATGCCAGGTGAATCATCTGCTTGTTTGACACAAGCTTTAAACCATCTGGAGGGGCTGGTTTCTGAGTATCTGGTGGGCTGGAGCCTCCTCCTCCACCGCCACCCGATGCAGTAGGTGTGGCTGATACTGCATCCGAGAGTGTGCTTTCGTTTCCAGCACTATCTACCGCTGAAACCCTATAATAATAAGTCTTGCCACCTGTAACGTTTTTATCTGTGTAGATCCGAAGTAGCGGGGACAGCGGCCCAGCATTTATCTTATCGCCTAGAATGATAGGTGATTCTGAGTGGTAGATATTGTATCCGGCAAGGTCGGGTTCCAAATTAGCATTCCAAGAAAGAGTGACTTGCCTGATACCAGCAATAGCTTTAAAGCCTGTTGGAGTTGTCGGCGGCAGATCATAAAATACGCTGACCGGGTTTGATGATTCGCTTCTGTTACCTGCATCATCTTCGGCTATTGCTGTTATTGCATTTGCACCTTCCTCTAACGGCA
>PFFU01000129.1:414-1049 GCA_002783345.1 Candidatus Aquicultor secundus | reverse complement strand
CAGTTGCCGTGCCCTCTATGTTTAGCAGGGCGTCCACAGGCAAAGCCGGTTGCTTAATAATCGGCCTCGAAGGCGCTGTTCGGTCAACCATTATGCTTATAGGGATGGACGATGACATCGGCACTCCGCTTTTCGCACAGGCTGCCGTGACCATAATCGAGCCTGTATAAACACCATCTTGAACATCGGCCGGTGCTTCAATATTTCCTTCAAACATTTTAGTCTCACCTGCCGACATTGTGGTTTCAGTTGAAAAACTTAAGCTTGATGCAGGTATTACCCCACCCGGCCCGTTCAACTGGCCTGCTGTAAACGCTATGTCTTTGACCGGCGCTACCCCGCTGTATTCGGTCAGTCCTATAACAACTTTACCCTGATTAGATATGTCAACTTCTGCCGGGCTGCCATATGGGATTATTCTTGCTTGTTGATCCGGGATTTCTTGAACATAGAGGTCATAGTCTGATAGGTCTTGAACCTGGCTACCAAATATCTTCACTCTAAATACTTTCCCTTTGGCATTAGGCATTTCGATAAATTTCGCGTGCGATGTTAGATCATACTCTGCACCCACTATCTGTGACTCAACGGTGTCAGTTATCTCAAGACGACCTACATGTTGTCCGGCTTCATCA
>PFFU01000129.1:109-334 GCA_002783345.1 Candidatus Aquicultor secundus | reverse complement strand
TGTTGTTTCAAAGCTGCCTCCGTCGGAAATAAGGTCGTGGTCAATCTTTGACAATATATGTGAGCTATATGACGCCAATTCAGCTACCGTTCCCGCATAAAAATGAGACACATAAGGTCCTATTCTTTCGGGCGTAGATGAGGTTGTTCTTACATCCATATAGGCAACTAAATCGTAACCTGCTGAATCAACCAACGAGTTTTTTGGTATAGAAATCGGTATTTG
>PFFU01000129.1:0-101 GCA_002783345.1 Candidatus Aquicultor secundus | reverse complement strand
TCGACATGCCTGCTGCAAGCGAAGTTTCCTCGATTGATCCAACAACTATCGCTTTATTTGCAAATGTATCTCTTGCGATAACCTCGTAGCATGGGGAAACC
>PFFU01000127.1 GCA_002783345.1 Candidatus Aquicultor secundus | reverse complement strand
AATCGGCTTTGCTTTGATGACCCGGATCGATCACTACAACTTTTCCGGCCAGACTCCGCCTCGGCGAAATCGCGGGTGTCGGAAGCGGCTGCGGATTATCTTTTATGCTTATATCCGACTGTTCTACTTTACTGCCCTGGCCGTATTTGCCGCCCCCGCTCACTTTGATTATAATCGTGTCCCCTACCTTTACCTTCTTGTTAGGAAGCGGTTTTTGGGTAACGACATGGCCGATGGGATAGACCTTACTCTGAACCCACCGGTCGATTTTAAGCTTTAATCCAAGCGAACGAGCGGTTGATTTTACCTGCTCAAGGTCACGTCCCACGAACGCGGGCGCAGCGATGTGCCCATCATCGTTTATTACGGCAGCCCCGTGCGACGAAACGGTTTTATACCCGACAATGGCAGCTGAAACTACGAGCACAACGGCTATCGCTATGATAAAGATAAGTTTGAATCGTGGGTTCTTAAATGAGAAAAGACCGATCATTTCCTTAGTCCTTTATATCAACTAAGATAATAATAGTAGTATCGGCATGCTAAAGCATTGTTCTTCACTAAATTTCTTTAAATTAATACCATGGATGGTCGAAACACAAGCGTTTTTCACCTATTTTGGCGAGCTCGTTGTGCAGCGCGTTGACAGGTGATCTCGAAATGATATAATAACTTTTGCGCGGGTGATGAGGTAAAACTCATCCGTATGCGCGTAGTTTAGACTTACGTCCGAGTGGCGGAATTGGTAGACGCGCTAGGTTGAGGGCCTAGTGGCCGCTAAGGCCGTGCTGGTTCAAGTCCAGTCTCGGACACCAAGGCTTGCAGAACATCTGCAAGCCTTTTCTTTTACTCCTTCAGTCTACTGCGGCAGGCCTTTTATTTGAATTATCCCGCAAATAATCGTAAACTGATTATAAATGTACTGGCAGGCACAGTAGCAGGTCTCCTTCCCCTTCTGGATTCCGGCTCCTGACTTCTTCTTCGTGGGGTGACAATGTTACAAAAGACTGAGCAGCAGATTGTTTCGACGGGCGGACAGGCATATGTGCGGTGTAGCAGTTGCGGGTTTAAACAAAGCCTGCAACCATCCGATTTAAGCGACCCGACCAGTATTGTTTGTAGCGGGCCGGGCTGTGAGAACACATTTTCTGCAAAAGAGGGGCTTAAGCACGCGATTGTATCGGATAACGACTTCATGGCATGGTGTTTTATCAGCGATACCATGATATCCGGG
Organism: Candidatus Aquicultor secundus; assembly: GCA_002783345.1. GTDB lineage: Bacteria > Actinomycetota > Aquicultoria > Aquicultorales > Aquicultoraceae > Aquicultor_A > Aquicultor_A secundus. The sequence goes on along the minus strand of PFFU01000127.1, from coordinate 7,205 downwards.
CAGGATGCTATAACGATCGGAACCGCTAAGGAGATACGGCTGGAAGCACCCCTTAAGGCCGCCAAGAAGGTATTTATCATGCAGGTAACGCCTCTTGAGCCGGGGATTCTGGCTTATTTTGAGCACAAGTTCATTCCCCCGGACAACCTTATTATTCTCAGCTCGGGCGCAAACGATATCGTCGGCACGGAATGCCAGGTCAAATGGGTAGTCTATGCGGATACTAAGGGCGAGCGCAAGGAGGCATGGCGCGAGTACCTTCAACGCGCCAAGGAAAGTCTTATCAATGAGGATTATCAAAGCGCTATTGTGGAGGCCGAGATAGCCGTTGAGGTAACGATTGCGGCCGTTTTATGGGAACTTCTTACCAAACGGAAGAAGCTGGCGGAAGATGTTGCCGAGTGGATATTAAATAAGGTCCAGGCCGCGAGCGAGCGCGTCAAGCGGGTTGCGGAACTCGCCATAGGAAAGAAGATCTCCGATATCAATCCGATCGTATATAAAAGCTGGGTTAGAGATGTGGCGCAAAAGAGAAACCGCATCGTCCACCAGGGTGAGACGGCTACAAAAGAAGATGCGATAAGCGCGATCGAGGCGGCGTTTGAGTTTATCTGGCTTTTGCTGGAGCTAATAGGCAGGCATCCCGTAAAGGTTGAATCCTAGCAACCTTCCCGGGGCTTTAATTTGAGGACAACAACTGCGATATCGTCTTGAGGTTTGCCGCTTACGAAATCTTTCGCTATGTTTACCAGACCGCATGCAACCTCTTGCGAATCTTTCCCGTGGATTATCTTATTAAGCTCATCGATCAAGACGTCCTCCCCAAGAAGCTCGTTTTTACACCTGGCCTCGGTCAGGCCGTCCGTGTAAAGAATTACCCCGTCACCCTGCGATAGAATTATCTCGCTCTGCTCATAGATGATGTCTTCCATCACTCCGACGGGCAGATTGCTTTCGTCGCAGCAAAAGACACACTTATTTTTAACCCAGATGATAATCTCCGGATGCCCGGCGCGGGAGATAATCATCCGGCCTGTGCCCGGGTCAAGCGCTCCGTACAGCATGGTTACAAACTGGTTAAAGCCGAGCTGCCTGCAGATGACCTTGTTGGCTTCGGTCAGAATATCCGCCGGCGAGAGCCCCCTGTACGCAAACGCCCGTATCGTGCTCTTAACCATCAATGTTATGGTCGCCGCCTCAAGCCCCTTACCTGAAACATCTCCGATTAAAATACCGATAGTGCCATCACCGAGTTCAAATAAATCGTAAAAATCGCCGCCGACCTTTGCGGCTTCCGCCGCCGATTCATAGATCGTGCCGATCTCAACCCCGGGCAGATTTACCGGAGCCGTAAGAATGGCCTGCTGGAGCGTCTCTGCTATACTATGCTCACGCTCATAAGCTTCAACCCTTTCAATCCCGATAGCGACCTGGGCGCATAGAGCGACAAGCAGCTCCTCATCGCTCTCCGTAAAGTCGGAGCCATCTTTCTTGTTGCTAACCATTACCTGGCCGATAAACTCATCATTCGAATCTAAGAGCGGCGCACCAAGTAAACCACGCATATGCATATGGTGTTCGGGCAATCCTTTAAAATGTGGATGATCCGAGATATCGTTCAGGCGAAGAGTCTTCTTTGTCCTGAACATTTCGCTGTAAAGACCACTGTGCGTGGAGAGGTCAACCTCAAAGGGCTCTATATTACAAGATTGGCTCCCATCAGTCGACCAGGAGAGCGTAGGAATTTCATCCATTGAATTTTTGCATAAAAGGACTACGCTGACTGCACAGTTGAATAACGTCCTGGCCGATTTAGCTAGCTGCTCGGCCATATCCTGAGAATTACCCTCCCTGGTTATCCTCTGGGAAAAATCATTGAGCATGCGCAACTGGCTGGCGTAATCTTCCATTTTCTTTCTGGTTTCAACTTGCTCATAATAAAGCCTGGTGTTTTCTATCGCGACAGCGACGTGGCGGGCGACGAACTCGAGTTCATCGAAGTCGTCTTCAATAAACACCCTTTCCTCCCGGAAACTTACCGCAGACAGGGTAGCTAAAACCCTGCCCTTTGAGATAACCGGAACCATGATTAACGATTTTACACCAAGTTCAATAAACTCTGTTAACGCCCAGGCATGCTCGGGGTAATCGTTAATCAGCACCCTCCGCGGATACTCAAAAACCCTCCGTGCAATGGTCTGCTTCGTTAAAAATATCTCTTCGGTCTCGGGGGACATATTGTAGAAGTATGCGGCCTCAATGACCGTGCCGTCCTTATTGCCAAGGTTGATGACCGCGGCGTCGGTATTAAAAATATCGGTCGTGTAGCGGGCGACTTTGCGTATAATCACCGATAAATCGAGGTCCTTGATGACATCGATTCCGATTTCGTTGATCATTTGCAGCCTCTGAACGCTGTTCTTTAGCTCCAGCTCCACCTTTTTCTTCTCTTCAAAGAGCAGCGCGGTATCCAGCGCAATGGCAATGTGGTTGGCAAAGGCCGATACAACCGAGTTAAACTCATCCTCGGTTAGGCCTTTCTTGCTGACGGTTTCTGAGGTAATACCAATGACCCCTATCCTGCGACCCCCAACCGAGAGAGGGAATACTGCAAGCGCAGGGGCATCATCCGGCAAAGTCGTTGTATTAGGGATGAGTGTTAGGTACTTATCGGCTTTAAGCGTTACCTCGGGTTGTTGGGTTAAGAACACCACGCCTGAAATACCTTCGCCGGGACGTACTGAGAAGCCCCTAAAAGCCTCTTCGTTTGGGCCCCAGAAGCGTTCGATTTTAAGGAGGTCGTCCTTTGAGTCGTAGAAAAAGAGCCACCCGGCCTTTGCGTCAAATAACCGCCGGGCTTCAGCAACAATAATATCCTCGACCTCGTCGAGTGAAAGCTTACCGCTTATCAGCCTTGCCGATTCAATGAGCGATGCGAGCAATTCCTCATATGTTTGACCAGTATCCCTGGCACAGTTTCTTTCAACTACCACGATGCACCAGCCCTGTTAGAAAAGCTTTAAACTTTTGCCCGGCACTATAATGCCTACCAGCAATCACCGCTATTTGGGAAAATTATCGCAAGCTCCCAGACACGGTTTTGAAGAATCGAAACTAGCTGCTGATAGTGCTATGGATATAATCGGTTGGTGGATATAGTTGGGCATAACCCAGTTTTCAAGATGCCAAAATATTGCGTATAGCATGTCTTTAGCAAAAAGAATAAGCAGAAATGAGACAAATTATTAAGGGATTACATGATGCCAGTATAATATATGCCTGCCTATTAAGGCAATAGGAAGTTATGTTTGCCAGCGTTAGCATAGATAATAAAGCGGATTAACCAGTATACCATCGTCTGTGCAGCCCACATGCGTCGCTAAGGTAGGATAATTATGGTGTTCGACGTGGTAATAATTTTCGGTGATTCAAAGCCGCCGGCTTTGTTACTTCTGCTTGCGTCAGGTGACTTGTGCCGTGTTTCCGACGATATTCACGTTTGTCGCTAAGGGGTCCGACATATTCTTCAATTTTTGTAGGATGGCCCCCGCGGCGCAGCCGGTAGCAAGGCTTGGCTTGCCGGATGGATCAACGGAAATCGGGACGACCTCCGCCTTTATAATCATGCCTTTGGCAAGCGAGAGCTTTAGGACAAATGCCTGGCCGGAATTCCCTGAGCCGCTGGGATAAATAAAGTTGCCGGGGCTGTAGGCAATACACCTGCCGTTATATATCTCGATCCCCTGCATCATGTGCGGGTGGCTTCCGAGTACAACATCGGCGCCGGCATCGATAGCCCTTTTAGCGAACTTGCGCTGGGAGTTCTGAATACCGGTACTGCCTTCGTCGCCCCAATGGCACGAGACGATCAGGTAGTCGTTCTGCTTCGCGGCCTCCTTGATAAGGCTGTCGATGTAGTAACGTTTCTTATTGGCAGCGATCCCGGCCTTACCCTCTTGAGCGCGAGCATTGTCGGGTGCTATTGAGGAGAGCGAGAGAAGCGCAACTTTTTTCCCTTTAATGTTGAGCACTGTGCGTGTGTAGGCTTGCTGGGAGTTGTTGCCCGCCCCTGCGTGGGCGATTCCGACCTGGTTAAGACGGTTAACCGTGTTGATCAAACCAGCGGTACCGTAATCCATTATATGGTCGTTGGCGAGCGATACCAGGTTAATACCCGCGTTTCTCATGCCGGTGGCGGCTTCCGGTGCTCCAAGAACTGTCGATCTGCCTGTTGCCGACGTTTGGCTTCCCATAGATAGCGGTGATTCAAGATCGCCCACAACTACATCGCCTGACTGCAAAACCTGAGTGATATCCGAGAATATGTCTTGTGCGCCATTATATCTAAGTGTATCTGCGATCTGGCCGTTGAACGCCATGTCGCCGACACCTACGAAGAAAATCGTGTCCGTTGCGTCCTTCTGAAAGGTTGTTGGATTTGTGGTCGTGGTAGCAGCTATAGCCAGGGTGCTCGTTGGCGGGGTCGGCTTCCCGACTTTTTTCGCTAAAACCGTGGTGGCGGCTGATTTAGCGGCGAGTTTTTCAACCGCCAGCTGCGGTTTAAGAAACCACACCGCTACGGCGACTATCGGGATAATAATCCAGCCCAGCATCAGCATTTGCGTGCGCAGCCGTCTCATTATCTCTTGCTCTATTTGTTTTTTCTCAGTTCTACTGAAGTTGGTTTCGCTAAGCTGAATATCTTTCTGATTTTCAAAGCCATAGTGTTGCATGATTACCTAGGGCTTATTCTACAATAATCTGGAAAAATTTGCTAGTCCTATTTTTATATTTAACTCTCCTACTACAACCAGGTTATCAGAACATAGTCGTAATTAATTCATTTGGGCTGCTCACGTGCATTATGGTTGCGTTATAACGTGATCCCCCACACCAACCTGGGGCCATAGATCGAGGATATCTTTGTTTCTCAGGCGAATGCACCCGTGTGAGGCCCTGGTGCCGATCACCCAGGGCTCGTTTGTCCCGTGAATTCCATAGCGGGTGTACTCATAGGTGCCATTTATTAGCCCGTAAAGACGCATTTTACGGGGGCCGTAGACGCCTTTGGGATCCGTTTTATACTTCTGTCCGACTATCCACTCGGCATTCGGCGTTGCCATACCGTCCCTGCCGATAGCCACCTGGTAGATCTTCTTCAAAAAACCGTCAATAATCCAATAGAGCCTAAACTCGCTTTTATCGATAACTATAAGGTGGTCATGGTTGGATGGGGCTTGTAGGCAGTAGTAGCTTACGACACCCGTTGATGTCGACGCCGAGCCGTTCTTGGTTCTCACGCTTATGGAGTATGTGCGGTTTATGGCCTTAAGGCCGGTAAACGTTACCGTGTTTGAACCACTTGCATGTTTAATCTGAACAAGCTTTCCGTTAACCCATAACTCCTGCGTGGATGACTCGGGGTCGATCTGTGCGGTCACCGAGTAATTTTTCGTAAACACAACCTGTTTTTGTTGGGGGAATATTATCGTTGGTTTCGGCAGGTACGGGGCAACGTAAGTAGGATAGCCACCGCTCTCTCGAATTTCTTTGTAGAGGATATTCCAGATAAGAACCGATGTCTCCGCCCTCGTAACTACACCGGAAGGCCTCAACTCTTTACTCGGATAGCCGCCCATGAGGTTGTATTTAATAGCCGCAGCAGCATACGGTCTGGCCCAGAGGCTGATGCTGCGTCGGTCTTTGAGGCCCTGCAGCCAGCGGTTCTGCTCCTGAATATCGGTTACCCCATCCATCCCGGCGGCCCTTACTATGATCGCCGACACTTGTTCCCTGGTTAAAAGCCCCGATGGTGAGAAAAGCGCGGGTGTCGTGCCGTTCATTATCCCTGCCTGCAGGACTGCCGCCACGTCTTTGGAAAACCAGTCCGTTTCGTTTACGTCACCGAACGGCTCTGTGCCGGTTGCTTGCAATGATTTTGCGCGCGCTAGAAATGATGCCATCTCGGCCCTGGTAATAGATTTACGCGGCTTGAACGACCCATCGCTGTAACCGCCGACGATACCGTTAATCGCAAGCGAGATCACTTTATCATAAAACCAGTCGGCCTTTGAGATATCCTTATAGTGTAGGGACAAGCTATGGTCGTGCCCCAGTGCGGGGTTTTGCGACGCTGTGTTTGTATCAATAGTGGTGGTGTTTTCTATTGTACCGGTGTCTGACATACCGATGTCTGGCGTACCGGTGGTGGGGATGCCGGCACGTATAAACAGTATCTGCTGCTGGGCAAACGCACTTTGTGGGCCGAGCAATCCACCAAGAGATAATGCGATCACTATGATTATTAATACCGCTAAGGCTGCTTCTGTCTTTGTTCTTTGCAAGTTTAGTCTCTCACTAGTTTTGTTCTAAGTTTAACGAAAAATTCAAAACCATCACGTGTTTTTTAAGTACTTTCTGACCAGACCTAGCAGGCCTTCATTAAGGAAAAGATCGATCGTCTCCCGTTTTCGTATATCGTTATAGGCTGCGCGTTCTTTATCGTTAGAGATAACCTCATACGCTTTACGTATTTCAAGCCATTTACGTGTTGCAGCTTCTTTATGCTCATCGGGGTGCTTATCGGGATGATATTTAAGCGATAGCGCCCGGTATGCTTTATCGATAACTTCTTTTGAAGCCTCGGGGTCGACCTCCAGTATTTTATAATAATCAACCATAATCAACCAAATAACTTACACCGCCATCGTCCTTACATACATCATCTAATTATAAATAATTATAAGCCACTATAGGTGTAGGCTACCAGGTATTTCGATACTGCACACACCATAAACTTTGCCGCATCTGGCTTATTTAAGGCCCGGGCTATACCAAAATGTTACGCATACCAGTATAATCAATTACAAGAACACAATAGAGTATAACAAGAGTGTGTCCCGTTAAAACGGGTGCAGATTCCGGCTACATCTGGCATAAGGTGGAATGAGGTACCATGATTGAAGGTTTCAAGAACTTTATTAAAAACGAAGACCCGCTGGTTTGGAAAAGCCTCGTTATCGCATCGGCAATAACGATCGTTTTTTACGTCTTCGTTCTTATTTACACGCACTAGTGCCAGAACACCATAATTATTGTGTCATTCTGAGCAGGTCCTTCGCTATCGCTCAGGATAAACTCCGAATCTAGCGGGCGCTCACAGACTGCTGTTGCCTGTCATTCTGAACGAAGTGAAGAATCTAGCG
>PFFU01000074.1 GCA_002783345.1 Candidatus Aquicultor secundus | reverse complement strand
AGTTGTTAGGAGGACATATGCGAAGAGAATTCACCGGCAAAAAAGCTATGGGAGCAATTGGAGGCCCCGTTGTCTTTATTACCGGCGCCTTTAGCGATCAGATAGGAATTATGACCGCAAATATGCTTGCAGGCGTTACGTTTGCGCCGCCGCAGGTATGCGTATCGCTTAGCCACCACTCACATACGCGCTCGCTTATTGAACCAAGCGGCGAGTTTGCCGTAAATGCGATCTCACCCGAGCAGATGGAGCTTGCCAAACTTATCGGTAGGACGACCGGGAATAGAGTCGACAAATTTAAGCAGTTCAACGTAGAGACCTTCGAGGGGAGAATCGTCCAATGCCCGCTGGTAAAGGCGGCATACACGGTATTGGAGTGCAAAGTTATACATTCACTTGATCTTGGCACTCATACGCTGTATGTCGGCGAGGTTGTCGGCTACCACGAGCCGGTTAAGGGTAGCCCGCTTTACCTCTATCACGGGAATTATTATACGCTTGGGGAGCAAATCGGCTCGTATAAATAGAGCAGTTACGTGGTTGAAACATCAATGCACCGGGAATCGGGAAGTAATTATGTAGGAGGCGACTCAAAACCTGCGCACGCCCTTTAGTTAAGCGGCAGATCCGTCGTATCGGCTGGCTGTTGCATTTGCTGCTGTTGATAGTCTTGCTGATATTCATCTTGCTTTTGCAGGAGTTTTTGCTCTCGTTGACCGGCCTGGTACTGCGCCTTCGCGTTTAAGAACTCATTATACGAATTAGTAAACACGTGTCTGCCCGAATTGTCCTTATCGAGGACATAATAAAGATACTTGGTCGTTGTCGGGTTGAGCGCCGCTTCAATCGACGAATAGCTCGGATTGCAAATCGGGCCCGGCGGAAGCCCCGCGTACTTATACGTGTTATACGGCGACTCCACTTTAAGGTCGTCATAGGTCAGTTGCTCCTTCCACTCGGGAAGAGCATACTGCACGGTCGCGTCGATCTGCAGGCGCATATTTATCTTCAACCGGTTGTAGATAACCGACGCCACGATCGGCTTCTCGCTATCTACCCTGGTCTCGCGCTCTATCAGCGAGGCTATGATTAAAATCTGATACGGCGTTCTGTCCAGAGCGTTGACAGCATCCCAATTCAGGTTGGCGGTTTGTTTCTGGAACTCGCCCAGTTGCATGTTTACCATCTCTTCTGCCGTCGTATCCTTTTCAACCCTATAGGTCTGCGGATAGAGGTAGCCCTCCAAATTCTTCGTTGGGGCGCCGTTGTCTTTTAAAAACGGATAATCGATTCCGGTTTGGCCCGCAGTCACAAGTTGCAGGTATTCTTCCCTGTTAATACCCGTATGTGCCGCAATTCGCTCTGATATTTGCTTAATAGTCCAGCCTTCGGGTATCGTAACATCGACATACCTTACCGGCGGGCCTTCGGTGAGCACCTTTATAACCTGGTCGTAATCCGTGTTGGTCTTGAGGGTATACTCGCCCGGTTTGAAGTCTGACTCGACGCCTTGCTTGCGAATCATTACTCTAAAAATCAGAGCGTTTTTAATGACTTTCTTGTTTTGCAGAAGGTTTCCTATCTCGGTGCCGGTCATGCCGTTGGTTATTGTTACCTTGACATCTTGTTGGGGCTCATCTGATTTACTGTTGAGGGTATTCCATGCATACAGGGACACAAAGACAACCGCACCGATGGTTACTCCTAGTGCAATCGCTGCGATTATATTTTTTACAATGCCCCTTTTGGGTTTCTTTATCGCGTGCTTTCCGGGCTGTTGCTCTATTATCTGGCTTCCCCTGCCCTTTTAGAATCTAGGTAACCCTGAAGTATAATAGCTGCTGCTACTTTATCTATGATTTCTTTTCTGCGACCCCGTTTTACATCTGACTCTACCAAGGTACGTTCGGCGAATGATGTTGTCAAGCGTTCATCCCAGGTTTTGACCGGCACTTTGAGAACGGGTTTAAGCTTCTCGATGTATGCTAATACCGCTTGTGCCTGAATCCCCTTTTCACCCGACATCGAGACCGGTAAGCCTACAACGACTTCCTGCACTTTATATTCATCAACAAGCTGCGATATCCTCCGGATATCGCTTCCATTTCCCCGGTTCTCTATCACAACTAAAGGTTGCGCCATGTTCCCCGTCGGGTCGGAGATCGCCACTCCAATTCGGCGCAACCCGTAATCCACACCTAATATTCTCATCACAGTTTAAGCTTTTACGCCAAGCATCTCCCGGATCTCTTTCCAGCCCTCTTCAAGCGCCTTGTCTATGGCACCGGGCTCTTTGCCTCCCGCCTGCGCAAGGCCGGGTCTCCCGCCGCCGCCGCCGCCAACAATCGGCGCGACTTTCTTGAGTAAATTGCCGGCGTTAAAACCGGCCTTCACCATATCCGGGGTGGCCGCCGCGATCAGCATAACCTTGTTGTCGGCCGTGCTTGCCAATAGCAGGATAGCGGACCCCACCTTATCCCTTATTAGGTCGGCGTATGAGCGCAGGCTGTCCATATCCGCGCCGTCCACTTTTTGGACCACGACTTTCGTTCCATCGACCTGCTTCGCCTCAGAGAGAAGGTCGCCTATAACGTCTTTCGCAAGCTTCTTCTTGGAGGACTCGATCTCTTGCGACTGCTGCTTAATCGTCTGCAGCAGGCCTTCGATTCTCTCGGTAAGCTGCGACGGATCGGTCTTAAGTAAGCCCGCAGCTTTAAGAAGCGCATCCTCTTCTTTGTAGAGATAGGTAAGCGCGGCTCCGTTTGTGACGCCCTCGATACGGCGCGTGTTTGCGCCGACACTTCCCTCGCTCGTTATCTTGAAGAGGCCGATCTCGCCGGTATTTGATACGTGCGTACCGCCGCACAGCTCCTTGCTGAAGTTGCCTATTTCAACCAGGCGCACGAACTCGCCGTATTTCTGATCGAATAGCGCTGTCGCGCCCGTCTCCCGCGCAAACTCGTAAGACGTTACAAACGTGCGGACCGGCTGGTTTGAAAATATCTTACTGTTTACAAGCTCTTCGACGCGCCGCAATTCGTCTTTGGTGATCCCCGCAAAATGCGTCAGGTCAAAACGAAAACGATCCGGCTCTACGAGCGAGCCTGCCTGCTTTACATGGTCGCCGAGAACGCGGCGAAGCGCCCACTGCAACAGGTGGGTTGCGGTATGGTTGCGCTTGATCGATTGGCGGCGTGCGATATCGACCGTAGCTTTAACCGGCTCGTCAATCGTAATCCTGCCCGAAACAACCTTTCCGATATGCGCGTAGACGCCCTCAAGCGGCTCTTGCATATCGGTGATTCGCACATGCCCTGATTCCGTTTCAATAACGCCCTTATCGCCAACCTGACCGCCCTTTTCCGCGTAAAACGGCGTACGGTCCAGGATAACTTCAACATCGTCGCCATCCACCGCCTCGGTGACCACAACGGTTTTCTTTATTATCGCTTTTACCTTGGCCTCGGCCTCATCGACCTCATAGCCAAGAAAATCGGTTTTCCCAAACTCCTCGCGCACTTCCTCGTAAACCTCGGCGTGCTTAAGCTCGCGCTCCCCCGCCCAGGAAGCCCGCGCACGCACGCGCTGCTCCTCCATAAGATTCCGGAAGCTTTCTTCATCAACGGAGAGCCCGCGGTCCTCTGCGATTTCTATGGTCAGCTCAAGCGGGAATCCGAACGTGTCGTAAAGTCGAAATACGAAGTCACCCGTTAGGCTCTCGCGCTCTTCTGCTTTGGCCTGGGCTATCGCCTGGTCGAGGATGTTTAAACCCTGGCGCAGCGTTTCCATAAAACGTGTCTGCTCATGCCCCGCGATACGCTGGATAAACGGTTTGGAATCAACTATCTCGGGATACGCATCCCTCATAGTCTCGACGACCGAGTCGATTACCTGGTTGATAAACGGCTGCTCGACGCCGAGAAGCCTGGCATGAAGGACCGCTCTTCGCAAGAGCCGCCTCAAAACATAGCCGCGACCTTCGTTTGATGGCAGAACGCCGTCGCTTATAAGAAAGGCGACCGCCCTTGAATGATCGGCGATCACTTTTAACGAGACATCCTTCTCGGGGCTCGCTCCATAGGTTACCCGCGTGATCTTCGCGACGGTATCTATAATCGGCTTGAGCACATCCGTTTCGAAGTTGTTCTTAACTCCCTGCATGATTCTGGCGATTCGCTCTAGGCCCGCCCCGGTATCGATGTTCTTTTTCGGCAGCGGATGCAGGTTGCCGTTTTCGTCCCTGTTGTACTGCATAAACACCAGGTTCCACAATTCAAGGAACCGGTCGCAATCGCAACCCACCGTGCACCCCGCTTCACCGCAACCGAAATCGGCCCCGAGATCGTACATTATCTCGGAACTCGGACCGCAAGGCCCGGTAGGCCCCGCCGACCAGAAATTGTCCTCGCCCATCCTGAAAATCTTATCCTCCGAGAGATCGACAACGTCGCGCCAAATTTCAAAGGCCTCGTCGTCGTCCTCATAGATGGTTACGCACAGCTTATCAAGCGGCAGTCTTAGGTGCTCCGTAACGTACTCCCAGGCCCATTCTATAGCTTCTTTCTTGAAGTAATCGCCGAACGAGAAATTACCGAGCATCTCAAAAAACGTCAGATGCCGGGCGGTCTTGCCGACGTTTTCAATGTCGGTCGTACGAAGGCACTTTTGCACGGTTGTGGCTCTCGAAAAACTCACTTTCGTCTCGCCGAGAAATATCGGTTTAAACTGAACCATACCGGCCGCCGTCAAAAGAAGGGTTGGGTCATCGGGAACCAGCGATGAACTTGGCAGTACCCTGCTGCCCTTACTTTCAAAAAAGTCTAAAAACGATTGTCTTATTTCACTTGATTTCATCCACATTTCCCCTTAAACTTTGGCCGCCGACTCAAGCTCTTGAACATCGGGCTCCTCGGGCCCAGAGCCGTTGCTGCGCTCTCTAAAGTGCAGATATAGCGCCTTGCCGACAGCCGCAATCGGTATGGCTATAAGCATACCTACAAATCCAAGTAATGTGCCCCCCGCAAGGAGGGCGAATATTACGACCGCCGGGTGCAAATTCACCTGAGAACTCATGATACGCGGAGATATTAAAATGCTGTCTATCTGCTGGACGGTTAGTAATACCACAACCACTATTAACGCCAATTGCCATGATGTACCAAGAGCGATTATAACCGCCGGCGCCCCCCCGACGATAGGCCCGAGATACGGAATTATATTAAATACGCCTATTATAAAGCCCAGCAGTATTGCATAATCAACGCCCAGCGCATAGAGTGCAATGCCCGAGAGAATCGCCACGGTCAACGCAACCAGCGCCTGGCCTTTTAAAAAGCCCCCGACGATCTGGTCGATTTTCTTAACTATTTGCATCCCCTCAACCCTGTGCTTCTCGGGAATCATCTCGCGAACCGTCGTCCGGATAACATCAAGATCTTTCAGGATATAAAACGCAATAATCGGCGCAAGCACAAAGTTTATCATGCCGCCGAACAGGCTTGCCGTCATCTCGGGAACCGAGAGGGCCGCCTTTTGCAGGAACGACTTAAAGGAATTGGCCAGTCCGGTCAGAAACTCGGCGGTCTGGTCGCCCTTTAAGAACGGATGTTGTTTTACCAGGTCTGTTATATAACCGTTCGTCGTCGTCACGTATTCGGGAATCTTGTTTATCAGCCCGTTGCTTTCCTTGTAAAGGATAGGGCCGATATACGTGCCGAACAGCGTGAGTATTAAAATTATTCCCAGATAGGAAAGAATAAGAGCAAAGACCCTGGGAAGTCCTTTGTCATCTAAGTAATTTACGACCGGCCGTAAGATATAGACAAATACAAGCGCATAAAGAAAGGGCATAAGCACGGTGTTTATGCTATAAAGCACAAACAACAGCATGCTTAGTAATATGATAACGCCAACCCAGGTCCATGCGGCGATGCCGATGGCCTTGATGCGCTCCAGACCGTCTTCAGTTTTCAAATTATGCCTCCCGATCTTGGAACATTTTCTCGCGCAATATTTCAAGCGTTCTTCTAAGCAACCGTGAAACGTGCATCTGCGATATCCCGAGTTCTCGCGCAATCTCAGTCTGGGTCAGGCCGCGGAAAAACCTTAAATACAGTATCCGCTGCTCTTGTTTACTCAACTCGGCAAGCGCCTCGGCCAGCCAGGTCCTGTCCTCTATGCCGGTAAGCTCTTTGTCGTCCTCTCCAATATACTCTAAAAGCGAAAAACTATCATCGGAATCCGACGACAAATCCCTATCAAGAGAGACAAAACTGTAGGCTTCACTTGTCTCCATTGCCTCAATCACCTGCTCGGAAGTTACACCGATACGCTCGGCTATTTCTGCAATTGTCGGGGATCGCTTGAGGTCTTGCGTGAGCGTATTCATTGCCTGAGTGACTAAAAGGTTTAGCTCCTGAAGCCGCCTCGGCACTTTTACAGCCCATCCCTTGTCCCTGAAATAGCGCTTGATTTCGCCGACGATCGTTGGAGTTGCATATGTAGTAAACTCAACCGCCCGCTGTACATCAAAACGATCGATCGCCTTGATCAGACCGATCGTTCCTACCTGGATAAGGTCCTCAATCGGCTCGCCCCTGTTCCTAAACCTGCGCGCAAGATACTCGACGAGGTTTATATACATGGCGACCAATTCGTCCCGTATCTCAGGGGACCACGTTTCTTTGTATTGTTTAAAAAGTTCTAATGTCCTCTCTTTATCCCAAGCTAACGTTTTGTTCTTCTTTTTCTTTCTATCCGGTGAGCCGGCCAAAATAAAATGCCCCCTCAATGCTTAGTAGATATTTTTAACCATGCGAAGATGTCCGGCACCCTTGACCCTGTTCCACTCAATCTCATCCATCACTGAGCGCAGGATCGAGAAGCCGAATTTTTGGCTCAGTTCCTCTAAGTCTCCGATCGCCCGGATTTCCGTAGCCAGAATTTCCAGCCGGTTGGGATAAATCTCAAACGCCAGGTCGAATCTCTTCTGTTTGGGATCGTTAATCGCTAAAAGATAGGCCTCCTCAACGCCTATTTTAAGGTCTTCAACGCCATCGTAATTAAAGTTCATGCGGCTTGCGATTCCGGCAACTGCAAGTCTTAAAAGCCTTGCGTACTCTTTTTGTGCCGGTAAACTCAGTTCTACTCTGTCGATTTCGTTCATATGTTCTCCATCACCTCAAAAAACAAAAAGCTACTCACTGAGCAACGGTAAACTCGCTACTCTCACTTATTTGATTAATGTCTGATTAATCTCCAATTAGTGCCGGGTTAATGTCAGATTCGCGCTTTTAGTTTATTATTGACTTACGACCTCTATTTTCCTACCAACTTCTTAATCGCCTCTTTGGCCCCCGACGAGATGCTTGCTATCCGTATCAGCGGTGATGATATTATCTCATGGACAACCCGGGTCGTCGCACTGACTTTATCCCCGATATCTTTAATGTTGCCGATGATCTCATCCAGACGGCCAATTTCACTGTTTACCCGCTTTACCGTATCGTTTAACTCGCTTAAGAGAGGCTTAAGCTGCCCATCCATATTCATGACCAGGGTATCAACATTAACCAATGTTTTTTTCAATTGTATAAGAGCCGACACTGCAAACCCTATTAGTACCGACAGCGCAATCGTAAGGATAATCCCTAACACCAGATATGGTATCATGCTTTCCTCCTGTTTTCTGAAATTCTAGCACAGGGTATTTTTTATTTCTACACATGAAAAAACCGGCGTTAAGAGTACTTGGTTACTCCTAACGCCGGTTCCTTGCGGATGCAGGTTTAGCTGAAAACACCGGCCGGCCAGTTTCTCTGGCACGGGCCGAATTCGCACAAACGATAATCGATCGAACAAACGTAACACTTCTCGCGGAAAGTTACGAGCCTTGATAAATCTGAGACGGCACAACGTCGCACAATCTTTGTTTCCAGGTATTGCTTATCATTTGAAATATGCACGGTATTACGGTTCTGATTATGGCTATCCATTATAAATCCCTACTTCCATACTAATGCTAGACCGCCGACATACTAAACGCGTTGTGCAAGCGCATTTCGCTAAGCGACACGCGCACCCGCTGTACGGGCCTTAACTATGGACGTGTTTCTATGAACGTGCTTTCTAAAAGGTTGCTTCTTTTGCGATTACCAGCTAAATAATTGCCAGGTCTGCAAAATAGAAATTGTGACGATTTTTTTATCGATGTAAGTATCGATGTAAGAATACTAGTGCGGTTATTGGTAAATAGTAAAAACGATGCGAGACGTTCGCGATATTTTATTATCAATCGTTTTTGCGACTTAGCTTAATATCGGCGAACATGCAGCATCCTTTAGCGTTGATGGAAAACTAAGGGTATTTACCAGGATATATGGTAGCAATTACCAGTTCAGTGGGTAAATGCGGATCGGGATAGGGGGCGGCTTTCGCCGCCGACCCTCCCACACCACCGTACAAGCGGGTCCGCATACGGCGGTTCGTCAGAATGAACGTA
>PFFU01000192.1 GCA_002783345.1 Candidatus Aquicultor secundus | reverse complement strand
CTAGTCAACTACGTCCCCCTGGGCCCTATTTTATCTCCCCGCTCTATTGCTATGCTTGACCTTTGAGTTATTTGCGCAAATTAAGAACGTCCCCTATTCCCCTATTCTTCCCCTATTCTATTCTATTCCCTATTCCGTGCGCCCTGCCGGGCGCACCAAAGAAAAGGCCCGTTAGAGAACGGGCCTTTTTGTGTTTGTAATTCCTTGCAAGCTGAAGAACAACTTTTATGGCAAACCGCGTGTCAACAACTCATCGTCATGGTTGTCATTCGGGTTCGCCGGATCATCAACATGATCGCTTCCGCTTGTTGCTCTCCAAACAGTCGGATTGTGGCAGTCTAAGCATACGCTATCAACATCATGTGCTGTCCAATTTTTACCACCATAGGTTCTGGTTTCACCTACTCCAACCAGCGTTCCGTCAAAGTTTAGACCAAATAGGTCGTCCTTCAACATCTTCCAGCCAAGAGTCCTATGCGGCCAACTAAACCCATCGCTTGAACAATCAGCATTAACATTTACACCGTCATTTACCTTGCCCATCGTGGTTGCACTGGTCTCTGATCTCCAGTCGTTTTCCCATCTGACGGTTCGCGATTTCTTATACATTCCCGTGCCTTGCGGTGTGGTGTTTGGTGTAATGAAGAACACCGAGGTAATACTGTTGTTGTTCGCCGTCACTTTGGCGCCAGGCACATAGTTAGTACTGGTAGCTCTCGGGTTGAATACTGTTGACCCAAAGTGCTTGGTAAAGTTTGGCGGATCTGAGAAGTAAGTGGGGTCGCTAATATAGTCATTGAACGACACATTAGCCATTACAGTATCCGTTGATACTGGAGGAAGTATTGTTTTTGCTTGTTGCCATATTTTGGTGTTGCCATGGCAAAATCCGCAGTCACTCGAGCCCCTGTGACAGTTGCGACAGTGCGGAGCGTTATCATATCCATCTTCCGGATTAAATATCATCTGGCGGCCGCAATGTCGTGGAAACGCATCGTGGCCGTAAGCCAGATCGTAACTACCTTTGAACAACGCAGGATCATTTACACCGGGGTCCCCTGTTCTGTTGGAGCTGGATTGAACCTGGTTCCTCAGAGCACGGTCCTCGCTGAAGAGCGGGGCCTGTACAGTATGAAGACCGGCGTTACCATCGTGGCAGTCTGTGCAAAACTCCGATAAATCCCAAACTCTTTTTACAGTCGTGCGGACATCAAAACCCGTGCTGGTATCATCCTGCGTTGGAATTCCAACAGGTGAATCCCAATCGATCGGGATCTTGTTCACAGGATATGGTGTGTTGGTATCGAACTGCGTAAGCTGACCCGCGGTTACTGTTGCCGCTCTGTTAATAATCTGGGAGGTGGCTGCGATCTTATCGCTGATCTCCTGACCAACGGCTACATCGGTGGTTGTCAAACCCAGGTCAAGGTCTTTGTAGACTACTCCGGTCTCTGCTCTACTAGCAATCTCGCGATCGGCATCCTTAACCAACAGCCAACTACCGGATAAATACAGCGGTAGCGGAGCGGGTGTTTGGTCGAGATAGAGCGGTGATTGCGATTGCGAATTCCAGTGACAATCCATACAATTAACTTCACCAGAATGTGCATCACCATCGCTTATCTCGCCGTGTCCGGGGTTAACAATTCCCAAAATCTTTCCATAATTCGGAGAATCTGGGTTATCGATCGTTACACCGACAGGAGCACCTTTGTCGTTATACCCAAGCAGCCTTGCCGGGTTGGCATGCGGGCTGTGGCAGTCGAAGCATGAGAAACCACCCATCCAGTAGTT
>PFFU01000152.1:10806-11197 GCA_002783345.1 Candidatus Aquicultor secundus | reverse complement strand
CCTCTACAACCCCAAGAGCACAAAGCGCAACTGGCAAATAATAACCGCTCGAGATATCTTCATGCAATTCAGGAACCCTAAAACGCCGGTCGGCCTGTATGCCAAGTCGAACGGGGCACAGAACTATTTTATAAGCGACCTGGCTTCATTCGTCGATCTACCCATTGATATGAATACAACCGTTATCATAGGAAATAGCCAGACCTATGTGGCCGACGGCCGGATGATTACGCCACGAGGCTACAAGATATGATCCTGGTCCTCGGCGGCACCACTGAGGCGAACCGGCTCGTACAACTATTAATAGAGAAAAACATCCAGGCAATTGTGAGCACCGTTTATGATTTTGCCGAGGAATTCATCCCCAAGAGCCCCCTTATAACGCATAGAA
>PFFU01000152.1:2140-10770 GCA_002783345.1 Candidatus Aquicultor secundus | reverse complement strand
AAACTGCGACGAACTGCAGGCTTTTATCAAAGACAACTCAATCAAGGTGGTCGTTGATGCCACGCATCCCTATGCCCTTGAAGTCAGCGAGAACGCCCACGATGCTTGTGAGGCTACCGGCGCTACTTATATTCGACTTGAAAGGGGTTCTCTAGCGGCAGAGAACGCCGCTGAACTAGGCATAGAAGTAGGAGCGGGGACACGGATGGCTATACACGTATATCACACAGCAACCCATGAAGAAGCGGTAAGAAAGGCATGTGAGCTGGGAGAAACGATATTTATCGCAACAGGCAGCAACAACGCGCAGGTTTCACAGCAGATAGCCCAGCAGCACAACAAAACGATGTACATACGGGTGCTGCCGGATGATGTGTCGGTTAACAAGTGCCTTAAAGCTGGGTTTACTGAGGACCGGATCATAACAGGGATCGGCCCCTTTAGCTATGAGGATAATCTAAAGCTCTGGCAGGAGTTGGGTATCGACGTTGTTGTGACGAAAGAAAGCGGTGTGTCGGGTGGATTTACGGAAAAACTAAAAGCCGCCGCCAATCTCGGTATCCCGGTTGTCGTTATGGACAGGCCGACCGGCGCTTCCGGGGTGTCGCGCGATATCCATGAGGTTCTTGAGGATGTACTGAGGCTTCTTTAATAAGTTGTCCTGCGCGTATTGCCATAACAAGGTTGGCCATCCGTCTCTGAAACCGTATAAAGAGCGCATCTCTATGCCGTTCCGTTGATTGCCATAAACGGATGAACGCCCCCCAGGATTACAGTACCTGCCATCCGGCAGGATCGGTGCAAGTAAAACCCGCCTCTTAATTTCAATTAAACTCAGGACAAGCTCGATGGGCAAAAGACTTACAGAGCATAATACTAAGCTATAACTCCAATACCCTCATATTAAAATCGTATAATTATTGTTAAATATGCTATACATATAACATATTTTATGATTTAATATATGCTAGTCTAGCAACCGCTAAATTATTTGGTTTTCGTTTTGGTAAGCGTTATTTCTTCTAGCGGGGGACCGGATTAAGTAAGGCTCTTGTTGTCCATAAAAACTAAAAGGAGGGGTTTTGTGCACGATAAGCAGATCAATCCTCAAGATTTGAGCATGATAGACAACGAGACGATTATTAAGCAGGTTGCATCTACAAAGCTAACAGGTCGAGAAAAGCAAGTTCTTAGTCGCCTGGTTAAAGGGCTTCCATATAAACAGATCGCTTCGGAATTATCTATATCCAAGAAGACTGTGGAATTCCACAGCTCAAAGATATTTAAAAAACTTCAAGTCAGCGACCGTTTCGAGTTAGCTGATATTATCACCCAAGATAAATCATAAATAACCAGGGTTACCTAGGAATTACTAGGTCATTCAAGGGTTGTTTGCCCAGATATTGTCTGGTTATATAGGACTATGAATACGCCAATATAGTAGGTGAGGTAAGAGCAGTATTTTTCTATACAAAAGTAGCACAAGCTTAATGCAGGCCTTTATTCAGCAATTGGACTTTACTGGACGGTCAAATGGCTTAATAAAAAGGGAGGGGAGGCTAGTAAATATTGCTAGTAAGTGTCCGAAAGCTATGGGCAAGAGACATAAGATACGTAGCAATGTATTAAAGGAGGAGTTTAGGTATGCATTTTAGTAAGGGTCGGTTCTCTAGTACACTAATCGTATTAGCGACAATGCTAGTGCTCTTTAGTATGCCCATCTTAGCCGGTATGGCTATCGCTAATGTCGCGTCCGATGATGTAAGCCAAAGCGCTAACCTGTCGGCTGAGACTATCCAAGGGCTACGAGGCCACTTAAATGATTACATTAAAAAAGATGCACAGCTTAGAAATTGGAAGCTACTTGAAACTACAATCACTGTATCTAGTCAAGAGAGTTCAGGCGCGGAAGTTACAGCGATATTTGATATCGAGAGGAAGTTCCGCTTGAACTTTGCAAAGGCGGAAGAGGCCCCAGCTGTTAAGGGTCGCCTTGCTTTCATGAAAGAAAAGAGTGGTAGGCTTTCTGCAAAACAACTTCGGGCAGCAAATAAAGAGGTTGAGATTTGGCAGCATGATATTGCTGACTATATTGCCAACAATCAAGATTGCTTTGAGCGTATTAAAGTCGTTGGAATTTTAGACTCTAACGGCAAACTAACACCTGGCACAATCAAGTTCTACTCTGAGGGTCCTCTAGGTGGAGATTATGTGGCAATAAGCCATGATAAGATTCCTACACCGCAAGCAGTAGAAAAAGCTGCCTATGATACCATTAGCGCAACTGTAAAAGAAGCAGAGAAAGACAAGAAAGTTAGCAGTACAGCTACATATTACCGGTTGATGGCCAGGGACTATGCAAACACTTATACTTCAAATACAAGCCTTGCCTGCCAATCCGGTAACTCAACCAAGCAAGACAAAAATTATTACAATTTAGCAGCATATGCAACCTGGTATCAATGTAATGATTGCGCAAACTATGTGTCGCAAGCCTGCAACTATGCTGGTATTCCGCGAACCGGTGGGTCATGGACACCATACCTCAGCTGCTGGATAAATTGTGATTATCTTACAACCTACATGGTTCTAAACGATAACTGGCTATTCGCAACGAATAATAACATTAATGAGTGTGTTGCCGGGTATCCATTCGAGCTATATACGCCTCTCTCAGGCGGTAGTAGAGACTATTATCACGTTATGATGATGGTAAGTAACGACGGTACAACACGGTTTTACAGCGCACATACAAGTGATCGGAAGCAAAAAGTGTGGAACGGCGCTACATACGTGCAATATTTCAAAATACCATCGAACGTATACTAGGATAACATTGAACAAAATGCCTAGTACTCGCTAACGATATGAGATATATTCAAGGAGTAATCTTAACTTTGTATTGTTAGCAATGGTTGCATAGTGTTAATTGTTAGGTCGCCGTTGATAAGTGGCGACCTAACGGACTGTTTGCTCGGCTAGTGAAGGGTTTGAGAAATGTTAAGAAAATGGTTTATAGGATTACTGTTCGTGACAGCGCTAATGCTTATTGCAGGCTGTGGTTTTGATGGCATGACAAAAGCTTCCGATCCAGAGAAACAAACATTAGGGAAAGTCCCACTTATGTTATACCTTGCTGACCAGCAAGGCAAGGAAGGTGACCTTGATAAGCAGAAACTCGTGCTAGCGACATGGGATCTAAATAAGGGCAGCATTTCGCTAGGTAACAAACCTACATTACTGGAAGATCATGTCCAGGGGCTTCAGGGGGCAAAATTAGTATGGGCAGGAGATAATTCGGCTCTAGTTTGTACTACTGATGCTTTACGGTCAGGCTCTATAAGAAATGGGTCATCACAAGATTTTAAGCTTGAAAAGGTAGAGGTAAAGTCGAGCGCTTCATCATTAGTTGTCTATAAGGCGCAAGATGCTCATAATATTATGACGGCTTACTGGGAGCGTGCTACAAGCGGCAACTCTCTGACAACAAATTCTAACCCTAAAGCTGTTCGGATTATAGTAGAGATAAGAAAAGCAAATCATGTCGAAAAAAGAGTCCTTGTGGCAAAGCTTCCTCATGACCCTATTGGCGTACAACCGCTACTCGTGTATGGTACACCCGATAATTACAGCGTGCTCGTAAGTTATGATCATTATTCTAAAAAGGAATCTGGCGCAATTAAGGGCAGTCTAATCCTTGGAAATGTAAATGGTAAAAGCGTGCACTGGGACAACATCAAAGGTGAGTACTGCAGTTTTATCGCGGGCGGGGGATCCGATTTAGTTAAGCTTGGTAACAAGGTTTTTATTGACGCTTGCGGTGGATTGGTAATGGTGTTAGACCTTAGACATAAACCAATGAAACTTACCCCCTATAAGCCTGTTAATGAGCAAATCAAAATGATTCAAGAAAGGATCGTCGATGTCCCAGTCCACCCAGTATTTGGAGCTTACGGCGATATTTTGGTCATGGCGCTCCCTGGCTTTTACGACCAATGGGTTTGGGCCATAGAGAACGATAAGTGCGTAGGAAAAATTCATCTGGATTCACAGAAAAGTAAATTAACCATTTACAAAGACAATATTAGTACACAGAAACAGCTGCTGCCAGATATCCCGCGAGGCTTTGTCCTACCTAGGGATGGCTATGGGACTTGGAAGTAACATATGATTCGTAAGATAGGTTACAGCTTAGCAAGGAGACCCGCCATGAAACTATCTAGGTTTAGTAGAATAACGCCAGCTCTCTTATTGATTAATGCTTTGCTGCTTGTATATACAGCGTGGCTCAAATACAATGGGGATGCCTGCCCATCATGTAATGATCTAAGCTCTTTTGAAATTAATGGCATATATATTGCTTCAGTAGGCGCATTTGCGTCTCTTGTATTAGCAGGGCTATATATAGCTACTAGCTTTCGTAAAGGACTCAAGCTTCTACTGTTTATACTATCGGCTGTATTCGCAAGCCTTGCTTCCTATCTTCAAGTGATTCAGTTTTACTCGGCAGATGATTATTGCTACTTCTGCTTAGCTGCTGCCGTTCTTTTCTATATTGCATTTTGTGCCATATCATTTGAAGTGCTTATCATGCCAAGGCTTCTTATAGCTATGAAAACAACCACTAGCGAAGCTTAAATCTTACCTAGAGCCAAAAAAGCGGTTCAGCTAGGCCAAGCTCCGCTGAGAAATAATTTTTAGCATGGTGAATATCATTGAGGCCTGAACCTAGAGTTAGCTCAGAATTTCTGACATAAGGAGAATCAAGATGCGAAAGCAGATAATTTCTGTCGTAACCGTTGTATTTTGCGTTATTTTACTAGTAACTTCAGCTGGGGCTTCTGAGAGCAGAGATTGTGAAAGAAAAATAATAATATTTGATAGCAAGATACAGGCCAAAAAGCAAGATCCTATAGTAGCCAAATATGGCCGGGTGGTAAAACATCTAGACATAATTAATGCTACTGTAGCAATGTTGCCAGCTAAAGCCAGAGAGCGCTTAGCTAAGGAGCCTGGAATACTTCGCATTGAGGATGATTTAGATGTATCCACCTGCGAAAGCCAGATTGATGTTAACCCTGAGCAGGCGCTGCCATGGGGAATCGACCGGGTTGATGCTGATCTAGTGTGGACGGTCTCAACAGGTTATGGCGTTAAAATTGCAGTAATAGATAGCGGCATTGACCTTGACCACCCTGACTTGGCCGCAAATATAAAGGGAGGTTTTAATACTATTAATCACAAGAAAACTGCCGATGATGATTATGGCCATGGTACCCACGTAGCCGGTATCATTTCGGCTAGTAATAATAGTATTGGGGTAGTGGGCTCAGCTTATAATGCCGAACTTTATGCGATAAAAACATTGGACAGCATGGGTCATGGTAAAATATCTAACGTTATTGAGGCTATTCAATGGTGTGTTGAGAACCACATGCACATTGCAAACATGAGTATTGAAGTACGCTCATACAGTAAATCATTTCACGAAGCAATAAAGAAAGCGTCCATTAGTGGCCTAATAATGGTAGCTGCAGCCGGTAACAATGGCCCAGGATTAAATACGATAAATTACCCAGCGAAATTCGATGAAGTGGTTTCGGTTGCTGCAACAGATGAAAATGATATGATTGCTTCATTTAGTAGTCGAGGGCCTGAGGTTGATGTTGCTGCACCTGGAGTGAGTATCTATTCAACTTACCTTAATTCAGCTTACGCGTATTTGCATGGTACGAGTATGGCAGCACCCCATGTTTCAGGAGCAATTGCCTTAAAACTTCAGCAAAACCCAGGGCTTACTCCTCAACAGGTTGTAAGTGCATTAAAACAAACATCCAATAGGATTCCGAACGTAGCATCAGATGAGCAGGGAGCAGGCATAATTGATGCCTTTAAATTAATATCAACGACTCAGAATCCGTAGCACGCAGCGGTTTTTCGGGTGGTGACCCTTAACCAGGCTAAACTGCTTAGTATATAATCATGACGTATTATGGAAGTAACTAGTGGCATAATAAGCGGCGTTAACAGGATAGGTTACGGAGAATTCAAACTAGTGCAGGCCGATCTGTCATCAAGCATGGGATTTAGCGGTGGTCCTTTGATAAATAGTGAGGGAAAAGTAATCGGCATGAATTCATATAAGAGTTCGGAGCCCGGAAGTGAGGGATTAACTTTTTCGATTAAAGCTGAGGACCTTAAATACGCAATCAGAAATTTCGAAAAGTATCACAAAATAAAAAGAGCTTATATCGGCATTGAAGTATATGAAACACTAGCCCAAAGATTTGATGTTATCCAAGAGCATGGCATAAAAGTATCCAGTGTAGTGAAAGACTCACCTGCAGATCGAGTAGGTATTAGAATAGATGACAGAATTATGAAAATTAATGATAATACCGATCAGATATTTGAGCTGTGGCGCGAATTCTGGCAGGACAGGCCGAGTTACGAAATCCGGTTGAAACCAAAGATAGAAGCGGACCCCGAACTTGTTTATGTGGCTGAAGCCGATGGCGTGATCATCGGAACGGTCATTGGCGGGGACGATGGCTGGTGGGGCTGGATTTATCGAGTTGCGGTGAGCCCTGAGTTCCAAAAGCGCGGCGTCGCCATAACCCTGGTTAATGAAATGCTCTCCAGGCTAAAAGCAAGGGGCGTCAATTACATCAACTTGATCGTAGCTCCTGCAAACGCAAAAATGCTGAGCCTCTTGAACAAATTCGGATATATGGCGACCGAAGACCGGCGCTTGTGTATCAGAATACAGTAGCAAACACGGTGTAGGCATGCTGGGTTTGACAATCTGCCGTTTGGAAGATATAAAATAGACTTGGAAAGTGAATATATGTCCGGGTGCCGCTAAGAGCGGAGAATAGGGAAGCCGGTGAGAATCCGGCACGGGCCCGCCACTGTAAACGGGAAGCCCCCGCATATGCCACTGGTACTTGTTACCGGGAAGGCGCGGGAGAGCGTTTGATCCGTAAGTCAGGAGACCTGCCTAGGACAAAAATAGATGCTCAACGAGGAAGGAGTGTTGTTATAAGGATTTGTCTACCCCTCGGGATGCCGGGGGATTTTTTTTGGGGCGAAGCCAGGAGCCAGGAGCCAGAATGGTGAGAGTACGAGAACGAGGGTCATGCTTTTGGGATAAAGAGTGATTTAGGATTATGTAGGGAGGATGACATGGGGTTACTTCAGGAAGCTTTGGAGAATATAAAGCCGCTGGATGCAGGGGCGATGAAGGCGGCGGCGGAGAGGCAGGATCAGCTTACAAAACCTGCAGGTAGTTTGGGCGTGTTGGAAGAGATATCGATTAAGCTGGCCGGTATCACCGGTAGCGTTATGAATGAGGTCGATATGAAGACCATCGTTGTTATGGCGGGGGATCACGGGGTTACCGACGAAGGGGTCTCGGCGTTTCCCAAAGAGGTCACACCGCAGATGGTCATGAATTTTGTGCACGGCGGCGCGGCGATTAACGTATTGGCCCGTCACGCGGGAGCCCGTGTGGTTGTTGTCGATATAGGGGTCGATGCCCAGATCGATAATCCCCATGTATTATCGATGAAGGTAAAAAACGGCACGGATAATTTTGCAAAGGGCCCGGCGATGACCAGGGACGAGGCGATACGGGCACTTGAGGTCGGCATTGAAATCGCCTACAAAGAGATTGACTCAGGTGTGAAGCTGCTTGCGACAGGGGATATGGGCATAGGAAATACCACCCCCAGTAGTGCGATTCTTCTAGCCCTCACCGGGAGGCCTGTCGACGGCCTTGTCGGTCGCGGAACAGGTATAGGAAACGGTGATCTCGATCACAAGAGAAAAGTTATAACGGATGCGATCGACATGTTGCACCCGGATAAAAACGACCCGATTGATGTGCTCGCAAAGGTCGGCGGCCTTGAAATCGCGGGTTTGGCGGGGCTGATAATCGGCGCTGCAAGCAGGCGTGTGCCGGTTATAATCGACGGCTTTATTTCGAGCGCCGCCGCCCTCATGGCGGGCCGGATCAGCCCTCAGAGCATAGACTATATGATCGCATCGCATGTGTCCGTTGAGCCGGGCCATAGGTTGATTCTTGAAGAACTCGGCCTCAATCCGATGCTTCACATGGACATGCGTCTCGGTGAAGGTACCGGAGCCGCGCTTGCAATGACGCTGGTCGAAGCAGCAACCAAGATCATCAAAGAAATGGCTACGTTTGCCGAAGCCGGGGTATCGGATAGAGAATTGAAAATAGATTGAATTATTGTGGGATTGTATGATTAATATAAGTCAAACCTGCACCGGGGGTAGGAGTGAAAGCGTTTAGATTTGCCCTCTCCTTTTTAACAATCTTTCCCGGAGGGATAAAGGGTGAGGTCGATGAGAAGGTATTTGGCGCTTCAATAAAATATTTTCCGGTTGTGGGTGCGTTACTTGGATTGATCCTTGCGGGAATAAATCTGTTGGTATCAACCAGAATATCGCAGCCTGCTGCAAGTGTTATAGTAGTAATAAGCCTTATTATACTGACGCGCGCGCTACACATTGATGCGCTGGCCGATACGTTTGACGGGCTTCTTGGCGGCCGGGATAAAGAGCATATGCTTGCAATCATGAAGGATTCGAGGGTTGGAAGCTTC
>PFFU01000152.1:0-2123 GCA_002783345.1 Candidatus Aquicultor secundus | reverse complement strand
CCTTTGCGCTTAAGTTTTCGTTACTAGCGGCGATACCGGCGGCATTGACAACAGGGTCGTTAATCGCGTTTCCCGTGCTCGGACGCTGGGCTGCGGCGATTGCCGCGAGCACCCAGCCGTCCGCCCGACCCGGTGGGGGACTTGGCTCGCTCTTTGCCGAACAGGCAAGACCCTGGGAGCCGGTACTATCCTCGATTATCGCTTTTGCAATTGTGGGTATAACGTTATGGACCAGGCCTGCGGCCGCCCTGCTGGCGGTTGGTACTGCCGGTGCCTTTTTGGTTATCTACGTATTCCTGATTAAGAGAAAGATCGAAGGCATGACCGGCGATACGCTCGGTGCACTGATAGAGCTGACTGAAATAGCGGTATTATTTGCTATGGCGTTGCTTTAGAACGGCAACACTACACCGCGAGCGGCTATAGATTCTTATCTCGATGAAAAAACGATATTATATAGGATATATACTTCTTTGATCTCGGCAGGAAAGGTGATGAGGGGTTGTAATGAATCTCTATCTTGTACGGCACGGCGAGACTTCGCTGAACAGGCAGTTTAAATATATAGGTAGAACAGATGTAGACCTGACGAAAAAAGGCGTTCGCCAGGCCGAAGCCCTGTCACAGCGCCTGCGCCTCAGTACTATCAAAGCGGTTTACTCGTCTGATTTGCTGAGGGCGCGGCGTACGGCAGAGGCGATTGCATCTGCCCATAATCTTGAGATCGAACCGGTCGATGGCCTGCGTGAGATCGATTTCGGGGCCTGGGAAGGTCTCACCTACTATGAAATAGAAGCGAAAGACCACGAAAATTTTCACGCCTGGCTTGACGACCCGGAACACTCTTCTATTCCCGACGGCGAGCACTGGCGTGACTTTAAGAACCGCGTGCTCAGCTCGGTTTATAAAATAATCGATGAGGAAAAAGACGGGAACGTCGTTATCGTCTCGCACGGCGGCCCCATAAAAGTAATCATGGGCCATTTTAATGGGGACGACCCGGCGTTTTATAAATCGTTCTGGCCGTCACCGGGCAGCTTGAGCGTGGTCGAAGTTATCGATTACACCCCGAAGGTATTGCTTCTCAACGAGCAAGTCTATACGCACGACAGGTAAAACCTGTGAAGCGGGGCGTTGCTAAAGGGGCCTACGTACTCCAAATTATAGTAAAGTAGGGCATTTAGCTGCGGAAAAGTTGAGCATTAAAGCAATACTGTGTTAAAATCCCTTTATGAAAGACATCATTCGGCGCGGACTTGAAGATATAAAGCCATACGAACCCGGTAGGCCTATTGAGCTGGTAGAAAAAGAGCTGGGGATAACCGAGGCGATAAAGCTTGCATCCAATGAAAGCCCGTACGCTCCGTTCCCAAAGGTACTGGAGGCAATGCGAGAATCGCTCTTGGATGTAAACCGCTATCCCGATGGCGGAAGCACGTTCCTGCGTGAAGGCTTATCGAATAAGCTTGGAGTGCCCGCATCTCGTATAATGGTCGGTCAGGGGTCAAACGAACTCTTGCGTCTGCTTGCAAACGTTCTTCTCGACCCGGGCGACGAGGCGGTTATGGCGGATCCGTCGTTTATCGTTTATCCAACGGTCACCAAGTTAATGAACGCTAAACCGATACTGGTCCCGCTGAAAGATCACGCACACGACCTCGATGCGATGGCGAAAGCGATCACACCGCGTACCAAGATGGTCTTTATCTGCAACCCCAACAATCCAACCGGAACAATCGTCACCCGCGATGAGGTTGAGCGTTTTATAGAGAGCGTGCCCGAGGATGTCGTAATCGTATTTGACGAGGCATATTTTGAGCTTGTTAGGGATAATAACTATCCGAACGGTATGGATTATATAAACGAAGACAGGCCTATTGTTGTTCTTCGCACGTTCTCGAAAGTCCACGGGCTTGCCGGATGCCGGATCGGCTACGGTATAGCGCCGGAGTTTATCATCACGGCGGTCAATAAGGTACGGGAGCCCTTCAATGTGACATCGGTTGCCCAGGCGGGGGCGCTTGCCAGCCTGGAGTGCGACACAGCAGTTGAGGAGAGAAGCCGTCTGAACACCCAGGGTCTGGAGTATCTCTACAAAGAGTTCAGGAGAATAGGCCTTGATT
>PFFU01000046.1 GCA_002783345.1 Candidatus Aquicultor secundus | reverse complement strand
GCTATCTTCCCGTCCTTATCGAAATCCAGCGTTATATCCACATCAACACTCTTGCTGGTTACTTTTTCAACAGTATCCGCAAACTTAATATACAAGACATCATAGGTCGTATCATAAAATATTCGCACGTCCTACCTCCAGGTACCATAAAAGCATAGACGTCTGTGGCTACAATTCTATCGGATTCCTCAACAAAAACAACGGGTAGCGTATTTATGTATTAGTGCTTATAAATCAGCACTATCAAACTTAATATCTGAAGAGCGACCGTAGATTTGCAATGCTTATCCCAAACAAAACTATCGCAGATTGTCCGGTGTCGATTATTTATGCTGCCCTCCTTGGGGTTGTGTGAGTATTTGTAATTTGCAAGCAACGTCCCCGCATCCCCCCATCTCAGGACTTCCCCTTCACAGACGCCTAACCTTTTGGTAGAATAATATCGAACGGCTGTTCGGGGGTGGTTACGCTTGTTAGACTTAAATAAGCTTTACAAACAAATATCAGCGCTTGGGATATACCAGCAAAACCGGTCGAACGACCTGGTGAAAGCCGTTAAGGCAGCCAAAGCCCAAGTGCTAAGCGTCTTGGAAAATCCTCAGGCGTTCAGGGATAAACTGGAGCGGGCAAACGCCTCGTGGCTCATCGCCATCCCAACGGATGAGGAGCCTTTCACAACGTTTGCGCCGAGAGCATGTCCTGAATCGTATACCGTCCTTTCAACTGACGGCTCGCAGATAAACCCCGACCGGCATAGCCCCCACCCAGCTTTGCTTATCAATGTGGGAAAGGTAAAAATCGGATACGGGGATTTTTTAGGATATAAGATGGAAAGCGAGCCCAGCCTCTTCTTTGAGGAGCGGGATATCAAGCGCCGCTTTGGCGGTGAAGAGCGCGAGGTCTCGGGGCAGGTGCTTGCCGCTCTCAGGCAGAAGATGGAACATGAAGAGCTTAAAACGATGATCGAGGAGTGCGGGCAGACGCCGGCGGTGGCGCTGGTCGACGGCACGCTCATCCTCTGGAATATCGAGGCCAACCCGAAGCGCCTTAAAGAACTCGGGACCGCAGATTTAAAGCAACAGGCGTTTTTATCGTTTATGCGGTTGCTCTCGGTCGGAAAAGAGACCGGGATACCGGTTGCCGGCTACATCAGCTCCCCGGGAAGTTCCGATGTTATTAACTCACTTAAAGTGAGCCTGTGCCCGAGCGATCCGGTTAATTGTAAAGAGTGCCCGTACAAGGCGGCCTCCTGTGACGGGACGCTGCCCTGTGATAAAATAGATGGAGTCACGGACGCCGGGCTGTTCCGCCGCCTCCTTGGTGTCGGCAAGCGCTCTTCCCTATTTATAAGCACATCAGAGATTCTGGACGCCTACGGCGACGAGCGCGTTGCCTTCTTTTACATAAACGTCGGCAAAGAGGTTGCCCGCGTCGAGCTGCCGGGCTGGGTCTCCCGCGATAAAGATATGGTGGGATTGGTGCACGCCACCTGCCTCGACCAGGCGAATAAAGGCTCGGGATACCCCGTAGCAGTGGCCGAGGCCCACGAGCAGGCGGTAGTAAAATCGGCTGATAAGCATACATTCGATCAGCTTATCTTCCAGGTATTCGTTAAAAACGGTATCCCGGCGGCAGAATCCCGCAAGGCCCTTCGCAAAAAGGGAGGCTTCATATAAATGACATATTCCGGCACAACCGATCGAATCGGAGAAATTATAGAGGTCTATACGACCAGATTTTTAGCGCAAAGCTCCGGGCTAGAAGACCTGCCGCACTTCGGGAGTTTTGTAAGGGCCGATAGCCAGGACACAAATATTTACGGGCTCGTTTATAACGTTCATGAGGTAAATACCGACCCGAACCGCCGACCGATGGCCTTGGGCCTTGAGCGTGAAGAGCTTTTAAGACAACATCCATACCTGCCCGAGTTTTTAAAGATTGAATTCGACGCGGCGGTTATCGGATTTAGCGATGGCGCCGGTATCCGCGCCTACCTCCCCCCTTTTCCGCCAAGGATTCATAGCTTTGTCTATCCTTGCGAAAGTCAAGAGATCCTTGATTTAACCGAAGACCTGGATTTCATCCGAAGCATCAACGCCCTCCCCGGGCTTCCGGTAGAGGAGCTTGTGGCGGCCTCAATCCGCCTAGCCTACGCCGAGCGTGGGGGCGACCGGGCCTTTTTGGTAAGAGCGGGACAAACAATCGCCCAGCTTCTCAAAGACGAATACGAGAAAGCGCGAAGCATTATAAGGAGGATAAGCGATGTCGGGTAAAGCGCAAGAAATCGGCAAACTGATAGCCGGCTCGCTCCTCTCCGGACTTGAGGCGAAACTTGCAGAAAACGTAAATGTGGAGGGTGTCTCGGTCGGCAGGCTGGTCGTGGTCGATGGCGTTCAGAATAAATTCTTTTGTCTGCTCAAGGACGTTTCCCTTGAGGCGACCAACGAGGATATCCTCTTAAACCCGCCAAGCGACGACTTCGCAAAGCTCGTGCATGCCGGGATCAACACGTTTTATAAAGTCTCGATCCAGCCGATGCTCATAACGGCGCAAAATCCCACGGAGGAAGATCGGCCGCGCCCCTCGACGACGGTGCCGCCACACTTCTCCCCCGTTTGCGAGGCCACCGAGGACGACGTGGCCCTCATATTCGGTAAACCGGGTATCACTAATCCCGAGATCGGCTCGCCCATCTTTATGGAGGTTCCGGTATGCCTTAACCTGGAGCGGTTTTGCAAGCGAAGCAACGCCATCTTCGGCAAGAGCGGCTCGGGCAAGAGCGTGCTTGCACGCATGGTGCTCGGGTATCTCGTAAAAAGCGATATGGCAATCAACCTCATATTCGACATGCACGGCGAGTACGGCTGGAGCGCGACCAGCGAGGCCGGCATCGACGACCCCAGCCTCAAGCAGCTGTTGGGCGGCAAGATCGCAATATTTACGGTAGATCCAAAATCGCCGCTCTATCATAGAATTCGCCCCGATTTTGACGTGCAAATACCCTATAGCCAGATAGAAATAGCGGACCTTGAGCTTGCCGCGGGTGAGTTAGGGTTCACACAGGCCGGTATTGAGACGATGTATCGCCTCTCGGATAAGTGGGGCGAGGACAAGTGGCTGGCGAAATTTTTGACGATGGATACCGATGAATTCGCCGGTGTGGTCGAGGACCTCAAGGTAAACGACCAGGCACTCGGTAAGCTCCACCGGTGCTTAAGCAGGCTTAAAAGGCTTCCCTTTATCAGGAACTCGGTGGCCGACGACACGGTTACCCGCATTATGGATTTTATCCAGGACGGCAAGCATATCGTCTTTCAGTTTGGGCGCTACAACTCGATGCTCGCCTACATCCTGGTTGCAAATATCTTAACGCGCAGGCTGCATAAGCTTTATGTAGACAAAACCGACAGCGCCCGCGCCGATGGCATAGAAGGTCCAAAACCCCTGGTGGTTACCATCGAAGAGGCCCATAAGTTCCTCGACCCGCAGGTAGCAAAGCAAACCACCTTCGGGATAATCGCGCGGGAGATGCGAAAATACAACATGGTGCTGCTCTTGATCGACCAGCGACCGAGCGGCATCGACGACGAGATACTCTCGCAGGTCGGCACGCGCATCGTCGGCGACCTTGGCGACGAGCGCGATATTAACGCCGTACTCACTGGGCTACCCAGCCAGAGTACGCTAAAAGTGCTGATCAATAATCTGGAGCCTAGGCAGTTTTTGCTCACCGGGTTTGCACTTCCAATGCCGGTAGTAATAGACGCCAAAGATTACGGGCGGTTCTGCCACGAAGTGGGCATCGGGGTCGGAGCAATTGGAGACGAAATCGAACGCCGAAAGGCAAGGGACGATTTAAACGAGCAGGTATATGGTAATGACGAAATCGTCTTCGACTAAACAGCAAGCACACGGCATCAAGGTCATCCATTTTGCGGATTTGCACCTCGGGGTGGAGAACTACGGGCGGGTCGATTCCAAGACCGGCTTAAACCAGCGTGTGATAGATTTTTTGAAGTCACTTAACTTCTTGGTGAGCTTTGCAATTGAGAACAACGTAGCGCTCGTTGTCTTTGCCGGGGATGCTTTTCGTAATCAAAAACCCAATCCTACACTCCAACGTGAGTTCGCACGAGCAATACGCAGGCTCACGAAAGAGGATATTAAGGTAGTGTTGCTGGTTGGCAATCATGACCTCCCCAACATGGATAAACAGGCGCATTCAATGGCGGTCTACAACGCACTTGAGACCGATAACGTGATCGTAGCAAGTTTAGCTGAGCTTTTAACTATAGAAACCAAGCAAGGAGCGGTACAGGTAGCAACCATTCCTCATTTCTCGAGAAGCCAACTTGTCGCAAAACTAAAAGAGGATGACGTAGAGAGCAAGAATAAAACTTTGACTGAACTAAACGAGCTTATTACGCAAAAAATCGAGCGGTTTGTCAGTATCCTAGCAGCGGATATCGACCAGACCCTGCCGGCGATACTCACCGCACACGTAAGTATCTCAAGCGCAAAGGTTGGCAACGAGGAGCGGAGCATCCTGGCCGGGAACGAAGTAACGCTTCTCTCAAGCGTCCTGCAACGCCCCGAGTTCGACTACATCGCACTGGGGCATATCCACAAATTCCAGGATTTAAGCCGGGGCGCCTATCCCCACCTGGTCTACTCGGGAAGCATCGACCGTGTGGACTTTGGCGAGGAGAAGGAAGACAAGGGGTTTTGCCTGATTAACCTGGTGCGGGGGGCGACCACGTACGAGTTCGTCAAAACGCCGGCGCGCCGCTTCGTGACACTTGATATCGAATGCAAAAGCGACGACCCGACGGCCGAGATCTGCTCCCTCTGCGAAAAGCACGATCTCGGGGATTGCGTGGTACGGGTCCGCGTAAAGGTTCCGGCCAAACTTAAAGAGCAGGTACGAAAAGACGAGATTGTCGAAGCACTTTCCGGTGCTTACTTCATCGCCTACATTGCCGTCGAGGCCACGGGCGAGGAAACAAGGACCAGAAATCCCCATCTCACCGAAAGCCAAACCCCCGCCAAAGCGCTCACAGAGTATATCAAAACGAGAGACGACCTTCTCGAGCGCCAGGCGGAACTCACGGAATACGGCCAAAAACTCATCGACGAGCTGATGCAACGAAAGGCGTAACTACTTGATACCGGTTGAGCTGAGACTGACTAATTTCATGAGCTATAAATACATGGATGAGCCGCTTAGTTTTTCATCCATCCATACGGCGGTGCTCTGCGGGCCTAACGGGCACGGGAAAAGCTCGCTTTTGGATGCGATTACCTGGGCGCTCTGGGGCAGAGCGCGCGGGGTGGACAAACGCGGCAGCGGAACCGACGACCTCATCCACCACAAAGAACCCCACATGCAGGTGGAGTTTGCCTTTGAGCTTGAAGGGCAAATTTACCGGGTTATCCGATCGCGCTCGCGTAAGAGCAAAACCGGCGTCTCGCGCCTTGAATTTCAGATACTCGATGGCGGTGAACCCCGCCCCTTAACCGGCGAAACCCTTGGGCGCACCCAGGAGAGCATCAACAAGGTACTGCGGATGGACTACGAGACCTTCGCCAACTCGGCCTTTATCATGCAGGGGCATGCGGATACTTTTATGGTCAAAAGCGCGAACGAGCGCAAAGAGATACTCTCGGAGATACTCGGCCTCTCGGTCTACGACGAACTTGAAGAGCTCGCCAAAGAAAAGCGTAAGGCACTCAACGACCGCCTTAAGGATATCGACGTCCGCATCTCCTATATCGACCAGGAGATCGAGCATCTCCCTACCTATAAGCAGGATTTAAAAGAAGCGACCGCCGAACTACAAGTTGTGCAACAAGAGATCAAGGACGCCGAGGGTGCGATTGTAAAACTTCGTGAGGAGAAAGCGGTCTTTGATATGAAGGCCGCACAACTTACCGAACTTAGCGCACGCTCTACTCAGGCTCAAGCGGACATCGCCTCGATCGAGGAGCAGCTTAAAACCCTTGAGCATACCGCGATAAAGGCCCGTGAACTCACCGCAAGGAAGGATGAGATCGGGGCCGGTTATAGCGAACTCGTCTCTCTTAGAAAAAAGGAGGAAGAACTTTCGGCTGCCGGGCAACAGCACGCGGCTCTCGAAAAGAACCTCAACGCGGTAAAACTAGCGATCGAGCAAGCGCGAACCTCGCTTGAGTCAAATCTCAAACACCTTACAGAGCGAAAAGCGTCCCTTGACAAAGAGGTCTCACAGCGCTCATCCGTTGAGGCCGCGCTCTTAAACAACAAGGTCAGGCTCGGTGAGTTTGATAAGTATGAAGCCGAACTTAACGCCATGCGCGAGAAATATAGCGACGTGCAAAAGCAAAAGGCCGGCCTTGATGCCAAGGTTCAGGCTCTTGAAGCAAAGCTTGCCGAAGAAGAAAAACGGCGCAGTCTTTTAAAAGACGACGACTCGTGCCCGCTCTGCAAAAAACCGCTTAAAACCCATGAAAGGCATGCAATCAGCGCGGGGATCGAGCGTGATGTAGCTTCGATTAGAACCCAAATAGATGCCGGCCGTAGCGATTCCACGCGCCTCGAGCGCGAGCTTGAATCGCTTACAACTACAGGGAAATCCCTCGGAGAAACGATCAAGGGTAAAGACGAACTCAAGATTGTTGAAGGAAAGCTTGCCGAGAAATTGAAAGCTTTTGCTAAGGCATCTGAAGAAATAACAGTGCTAAACTCACAGATCAGCAAGCTGAACCTTAAGCTGGTGCAGGGCGCCTTCGCCGAGGACGAGCAATCAGAACTGCAGAAATTATCAAGCGAAATCGAAGCTTTAGGCTACTTTTCAAGCGAACACCAGAAGGTCAAGCAGAGGCTTAGAGACCTGCAAAAGTACGAGCAGCTAAAGGCAAATCTTGAGAACGCGCAAGCAAATATTTTGACAGCCGAAACCACCATTGCAACCCTCTCCTCTCAAAAAGAAGCCAAACTGAACGCGTTTGCGGATGAGAGAAAAAAAATCGAAAGCCTTTCAAACAAAATCACGGCCTTGCGGGATGCGACCAAAGATATAGCAACCGCCGAGGATGCGCTCGCAACAAAAAAAGAAGTCGAGGCGACCGTCCTTGACCGGCGATCGGGCGCCCAAACCAAAATCGATGCCTGCAAGGAACAAGCGAAGAAAAAGGAGGAGCTTGTTAAGGAGCGAAAAGAGGTCGCGCGGGAAGCCGAGATCAACGATAGGCTCGCGTTTATCTTCAGCAAAAAGGGCATCCAGGCGCTCATCATCGAAAACACAATCCCCGAAATCGAAGAAGAAGCAAACGACCTCCTGCATAGACTTACCGGCGGGCAGATGAGCTTGCGCTTTGTAACGCAGAAGGACCAGAAGACCGGGGGCGTGATCGAGACACTGGATCTCATCATTACCGACGGCGAGCTTGGCGACAGAAAATATGAACTCTTCTCGGGCGGCGAATCCTTCAGGATAAACTTTGCCGTACGCATCGCCCTCTCAAAACTCCTCGCCCGCCGCGCCGGCGCCCGCCTGGAAACGCTCGTAATCGACGAGGGCTTCGGCACGCAGGATGAAGAAGGAAAAGAGCGCTTGATCGACGCGATCAGCACAATCCAATACGATTTCAAAAAGATAATCATCGTAACCCACTTAGAAGACCTCAAAGAACTTTTCCCCGCGCGGATTGAGGTGGTAAAAAAACGAGGGGTAGGTTCGGTAGCAACGGTCGTGTAAATCGACATATTAGCACTAATGCACATTAGCACAATTACTTGGCAGCATGTAATATAAACGCTAACCTAATAAATGTTGAGTCGATAGTTGATTATAATATCGGGTATACTGTTTATGCTAACTGCTCTGGAGGTACTTATGAACGAAGATATTCTAAAATATGTTGCAACTAAACATGATCTTGAAGACTTAAGGGATGAATTCAGGCAGTCTCAGGATGTAATCCTCTCACGGCTTGACGAAATCGTTACAACAGTACGGCGACTTGACCAAGAACGCCTGTTTACATGTGTGATTTTACGATAAGCAGAAACGGGGATAGATGGTGATGGGGAAAAAGGCTCCCTCGCTTGCGGAACTGAAAAAGATGCGTACACCCGTCCGTAACGTTAATGCGGAACATAAAGAAAGCCTGAGCAAGCTTGATAGGCTCGCCCTGTGGATTACCAACCATATCGGCACGATGGGCTTTTTTATAGTCATCTTTACGTGGACGATCTTCTGGCTACTTTGGAATAGCCTTGGGCCACGAGATATGAGGTTTGATCCCTTCCCCGCATTCGTCCTGTGGCTCTTTATCTCAAACATGATTCAGATCTTTCTGATGCCGCTCATTATGATCGGGCAAAATCTCGAAGGGCGTCACACCGAGCTCAGGGCCGAGTCGGATTTTGAGATCAATGTGAAGGCTGAGCGAGAAATCGAAGCGATCCTCTTGCATCTGGAGAATCAAAGTGCGCTCCTTGAAGAAATGGCCGCCCATTTAGGACCGACTTCGGAACACTCGACAGAAGAATCGCTCGATAAGCTTGCCATGGATTAAGGTCTGGGTGAAACGCCGGAGATGAATGGCCCCTGCTAAAAACCATCGCTTAGAGAGCTAGGCAAGCTCTTCATCTCGTGCATACAGGAATGCGTTATTCGATACTA
>PFFU01000195.1:22500-35109 GCA_002783345.1 Candidatus Aquicultor secundus | reverse complement strand
GGGCGCGGCTCAATAGCACTTCTTATTAAGCGGTACTTTCTGGGCCTCGTGTTCTTGTTCTATAACAAACTACAATCGTGCTTTAGCAATGATATGTGAGTTTACGCTCTCTACCGAGCTCCTCGCTAATCTCATCCATTTTCAACGTTATATCGATAAGTTCCTGTTTGGTCTTAGCGGCCTCTCGGACGCACAGATCACAATTTCCCCGGCAATGAATTTTGCGTCGTAGCTCATGCGCTTGTTTCTCCAGTTCCTTATATTCTTCAAACAGACCTTCTACTCTCATGTGTTCCGCCTCCCGGCTTTTATGTTACTACCAACATGCGCTAATTGATACCATATTCTTCCAACCGAATCCAACCGAAAAATAGGGTGATGAACACTCACGACTTCCTTTTTCTAAGCTATTTCTCAGGTTTGTTTATAATAATGGCTTATGTTAAGGACTATCTTTATGTGAGATACCCTGCGAGCTTTTGGATGCCACATATTCTTACCTATAGGAGACTAGCATGAGCATTACGGACACTATGCGTGCCAGGAAAAAAGTGATTATCGCCTTTGGATTATTGGTCTTGCTGATTGTAATCGTTTGGACGGTCGTCGCGCGCGGCCAGAACGACCAACCGCAATACCAGACCGCAAAGGTTGAGCGAGGACTGATTATATCCTCGATCAACGCTTCCGGTCAGATTGCCACAAGTGACGTGCCGATTACCACACAGGCAACCGGTATAGTAAAAACTATCTATGTAAAAGACGGCGATACGGTTAAGGCCGGGGATAAAATCCTTAAGATCCAACTCGACCGGGATGGGCGCCTGGCAAAAGCAAAAGCGTGGTCCTCCTATCTAAGCGCGAGAAATGCGGTAGATGTTGCGGTTGCAAACCAGCTTGCGGCAAAGAAAGATGCGGGCTCTGCGGGCACCGATGTAAACAATGCAGACCAGTCGAAACTCGCTTCGCTTCAGAATATTCAGCAAGCCCAATCGGCGCTCACGGCTGCGCAAAGCGCATGGAATAAAGCCCAGGACTCGTCCGCGAGTGAAGCCGACAAACAGCAAAAGCTCTATAGCCTTGAAGCGGCCCAGACCGCCCTCGCGCTGGCGCAGCAGAAATATAACGATAACGGTTCCAGTAACTCGACAGCAAACAATGAGAACAAACTTACGCTGCAGCGGGACCTGCAGCAAGCCCAATCCGCACTATCCGCAGCGCAGAATGCATATAACCTTGCAGCGGAGTCCACTTCAACATCAAGCAGTGAGCTAAACCAGAAGTTTTACGCTCTTCAAGCCACCCAAACCGCACTTGCGCTCGCGCAGCAGAAATATGATGATGCGGATTTAAGTAATTCGACAAACCAACAGCAATCAAATCTCTCCCTTCAAAAAGATTTGCAGCAAGCGCAAGCCGCTTTGGTCGCGGCACAAAATGCGTGGAACGAGGCGCAGGATCCATCGGTAAGCGATGCAGACAAACAACAGAAGCTCTATAACCTTGAGGCGGCGCAAACAGCGCTCACACTGGCACAGCAGAAATATAATAGCGCTGATGACACAATAGCGCAGGCGTCATTAAGCGGTCCTCTTGCACGCCAAAAGATAAAGAGCAGCAGTAGTGCATTACTTAAGGCGAAGGCCGATCTCAACTCGGCATTAGAATCCTATCAAGACACGTTGGGCACCGTAGTCGCCCCGACAGACGGCAAAATCAGCGACCTTATGGTTACGGTGGGTATGGCAATTTCCGGCAGCTCTTCGAGTGGCAGTAGCGGTACCAACGCCTCGTCGGGGAGCAGCGCCTCAAGCCAGGGACAATCCAGCAGTAGCAGCACAGGGGGATCAAGTTCAGGCAGCCAGACAATTGCACACATTTCAATCAGTAACAACCCGATGGCTACGGTGAACTTATCCGAGATCGATATCAGTAAGGTGAAAGTCGACCAAAAAGCAACATTAACGCTCGACGCATTTTCAGGAAAGACGTTTACCGGCAAAGTGCTCGGTATCAATAGGGCCGGCACGGTAAGCTCTGGTGTAACTAATTACCCTGTGTCTATCATGTTCGATATGTTAGATGAGAGCATCCTCCCCAACATGGCGGTAAATGCAAGCATCATCGCGGCGACCAAAGATAATGTGCTTCTCATCCCATTGGGCGCGATGAAAACGTCGCAAAACGGCCAATCAACCGTACAGATACTTAAGAGCGGTCAGGCGCAGACCATTGTTGTAGAGACCGGTCTTTCGTCAGATTCGCAGTTAGAAGTGCTCTCCGGGCTCTCTGAAGGCCAAGACGTCATAACCGGAAGCACTACACCTGCCGCACAAACGTCGGGTGGCAGTTCTTCTTCCCCGTTTAGTGGCGGATCGCCATTGGGCGGCGGCTCCATGCGAGCAGGAGGAGGCTTCGGTGGCGGGCGCTAACGCAACGAACTATGGGCGGCCTATCATACAGGTATCACACCTCTCTAAGGTCTACTCGAACGATTCGGTAGAAACCGTTGCTCTGGCCGATGTCTCCTTTGAAGTGCGAGAAGGCGAATTCGTAGCGATTATGGGTCCATCCGGTAGCGGCAAATCAACGTTGATGCATATTCTTGGCGCGCTCGATACGCCAACGTCGGGCACCTACGTGCTCGATGGAAAGAATGTCGGGCAACTATCCAGGGACGAGCTTGCCGCGATTCGAAACAAGAATATCGGTTTCGTTTTTCAAGCATACAACCTGCTGCCGCGCACAACGGCGCTGAAAAATGTAATGATACCGATGGCGTACGCCCGCGTTCCGAAGACCGAACGCCTCAAGCGTGCTACGGCGTTGCTCGACAGGGTTGGCCTTGGCGACCGGATCGATCATGCATCAAACCAGCTCTCGGGCGGGCAGCAGCAGCGTGTTGCGATTGCACGGGCCATGGCGATGAACCCGTCCATTATCCTTGCCGACGAGCCGACCGGTAATCTGGCTACGGCTCAAGGCGAAGAAATTATCGCCATCTTTCAAGACTTAAACGATCAAGGGCACACTATTGTTATGATTACACACGAACCGTATATCGCCGAGCATGCAAAACGCACCGTTTTTATCCAGGACGGCAGGATCGTTAAAGATACCGATAGTCACACATCAAAACGCGCATTTGTGCAGAAGGAGCACTAGTAATGGAGTTTTTTGAAACGCTAACTACCGCGCTCGAGGCACTTAAACTAAATAAAATGCGCACGGCGCTTGCAATGCTCGGTATCGTTATCGGCATCGGTGCGGTTATCGCGCTTGTCTCCCTGGGGCAAGCAAGTCAGCAAACTGTGCAGACCCAAATACAATCGCTCGGCTCTAACATGCTCACCGTATCGCCCGGCGCACAAAATAGTGGCGGCATTCGCGGAGCCTCCGGCGGCGGCACGACCTTAACCAACGACGATGCAAAAGCCATCGCCTCTTCAACCCAGATAACCACGGTCGCAAAGGTCTCACCGGAATTATCCAGGCGCGCGCAAATCATCGCCGGTAGGAACAACGAGAATGCGCAAATCCTTGGGGCCACACCGGCGTATGCCGATGTGCGTAAAGTTACTGTTTCTTCCGGCCGTTTTCTCTCCCAGCAGGATGTGGATGGGATGCAAAGGGTAGCGGTGTTAGGCCCGACAGCGATAAGCAACCTCTTTCCTTCTGGAGCAAGTCCGATCGGCCAATCGATCCGGATAAGCAACATCTCATTCAGAGTAATCGGCGTAACAACCTCCAAGGGCGGCACCGGCTTTATGAATCAGGATGACATAGCGATCATCCCGCTTACCACAGCCCAGAAACTCGTGTTCGGGGTTAATTACCTAGGGTCGATCTCGATTGAAGCTAAAAGCGCAGATGTCATGAACCAGGCGAGAGACCAGGTCGGCTATTTTCTGCTGGCACGGCACAAGATAACAAATCCGTACCAGGCGGACTTCAGCATCTTCTCGCAAGAGGATATCCTGGGAGCCGCCACGCAGGTGACCGGCACGTTTACGATGTTACTTTCGGGTATTGCCACCATCTCCCTTCTCGTCGGCGGTATCGGCATCATGAATGTCATGCTGATTACCGTTATCGAGCGCACGAGGGAGATCGGGCTTCGAAAATCTCTGGGCGCACGCGACCGCGACGTCGTTTCGCAGTTTCTTGCCGAGGCGGTAATCCTGACGGTTGTCGGCGGCTTCTTGGGCATGATTATCGGGGTTGGGCTCTCGTATATAATTTCCAGTCTCATGGGATTACCGTTTACTCTTTCATTGTCAGCGGTTATTCTTGCAATCGGTGTGTCAGGGGCAATCGGCATCGTGTTCGGCTTATACCCGGCCCGAAAAGCCGCACGCCTTTCCCCGATTGAGGCATTGCGCTTCGAATAATCGAAAAGAATATTAGATAAGCGCCATTATTTAAGGAGGTATTAGGGTATGAAAAGTCAAGGCACTCTCATCGCAATCATGGTGGCACTTGTTGTGCTCGCCGGAGGGGGAGGCTTCTACGGCGGCATGACGTATCAAAAATCCCAGGCGTCATCAACAGGCGGCCAGTTTGCCGGTTTCGGACAAGGTCAGGGGGGTCAAGGGGGCCAAAACAGTGCCAGGCGGTTCTTTGGACAAGGCCAAGGCAGACCGGTGTCCGGTGACGTAATCAGCCAGGATGCCAATAGCTTTACAGTCAAGATGACCGATGGAAGCTCAAAGATCGTTATGCTTTCAGGAAGTACATCGATCAGCAAATTTGCATCTGGCACGAAAACCGATATTAAAAAGGGCGAACGCGTCATGGCGTTCGGAAAAGATAATTCAGACGGCAGCGTCACAGCAACCATGGTCCAAATAGGAGGCCCAAGACGAGACAACCAGGCAGGAGGCCAAGGACAAGCCGGTAAGTGAGAGGCGGGTAGTTGAGTATTAAAACCGAGGTCAAGCTACTTTTAGACGCTAAAGAATTTGAGAAGATCGCCGACCTTGCCGAACAGGAAGGCCGTGTTGTGCGATACCTGCTCTCATTTCTTTACTCCACGGACGACCTACTGCACTGGCGGGCCGCCGAAGCTCTGGGCGTGGTAGCAAGCAGGCAAGGGCAGTGCGCGAGCGGGGCAGATGGTCAAAGAAACATCCCGCGCCGGCTCGTCTGGTCGTTGGCCGAGGAGTCTGGAGCAACCGCATGGCCCGCACCCGAAGGGCTGGGAGCCGTTGTTGCAAAACAGCCAAACTCCCTCCCTGATTTCGGGCGCATTGTCCTATCGTTTATCGAAGACCCCATCCTGCGCAGAGGCGTTCTCTGGTCCGCCAGGAAAATCGCCGAGAAACGACCCGATCTCGTACAAGATTCGGTACCTGCGATCATTAAGTTGCTCGACGATCCGGACGCCACCACGCGCGGACATGCGGCCTGGGCGCTCGGCGCCATGGGTGATCCCAATACCATAAAAAAGCTTAGAGCATTACAGCAGGATGCAGGCCCTCTGTTTATCTACGACGAAGGAGAGTTGCAGAGCACAACCGTAGGCAAACTCGCAACGCGATCTCTTGCGGAACTTAAAAGGTAAAATCTAGCAGGTAATAATTGATTACCGGGCACCTGTAAGTTAAAGTAATAGCAGGAACTAAATATGCATGATATACAGTACCGGGTATTAATCCTAAAAAAGGAGCGATTCGCTTGTCGTTAAAGGATGACATAAAAAGCCTTTTAGAGAAAAAAGATTTTGACGGAGTAGTAGAACTGGCCGCCCGCGAGAGGGGCGTCCTTAAATACCTGCGGTCACTGCTTTACAGCGAGAATGACCTGCTGCACTGGCGGGCCGCCGAGGCGTTTGGGCGAATCGCGAAATATCCGGATATTATGAGCCGGGAGAAGGTAAACACCATGTTAACCCGCCTGTTTGTCTCATTAGAAGATAAGTCCGGCGGCAACGGCTGGGGGTCGATAGAGGCAATCGGCGCTATCGTTGCGGCACGCCCCGACGAATTCAGCAAAGCGATCCCCAGGATGTTCTCATATATTTGGGATGGCAGGGTTCGAAAGGGCCTGTTGTGGTCGATGCGCCGAATCGGTCAAGAGCGTCCCGACCTGTTGAAAGATAAGATATTTTACATCGTCGGGCTTTTAAGAAACCCC
The DNA here is from genome assembly GCA_002783345.1 of Candidatus Aquicultor secundus. Lineage (GTDB taxonomy): Bacteria > Actinomycetota > Aquicultoria > Aquicultorales > Aquicultoraceae > Aquicultor_A > Aquicultor_A secundus. The sequence continues at coordinate 28,974 of PFFU01000195.1, read as the reverse complement.
AGCAACACAACGCGCGGTCATGCGGCATGGGCGCTCGGCGTAATTGGCGACTCCGATGTGCGTGTCCTAGAAGGGCTGGTAATCGATGTTAAGGAGACGCTTAAAGGACTACTGGATGACGATAGCCGTATTCGCGTTTACGATAATGGTGAGCTGCAAGAGAGAACAATCTCGCAGATAGCCAAGGAGGCCCTTGCCGCCCTTAACGGGCGACAAGGCTAGCGGCAAGGTTTGTACCTTATTTAGCGTTATCGATGATCTCGATGACGGCTTTCTCTACGGCCATGGCTTCTTCGGCGACAACTTCCGGGAAGAACTGCGACATTACGGATGCGCGCATCGTCGCTATCTTGATCTTACCGTTTTCTTCCATAATATTGATGCGGCACGGCATGAACAACGATACATACCTGCTCTTATTCAAGAACGTGTTGGCGTGTTTGCCATTGCACATCTCGATTAACTTAAGCGGCTTCTGATCAAACCCTTTAGATGACAGCCTCTCGCCGATATCGATGACGTTAAATACCGCCCAGCCCTTTTGCTCGACGGCCCGCAAAACCGACACGGATGCTTCTTCAAAACTCTTCTCGGTCTCCACCACGTATGCAAAATCCTCTACGTTCACATCTATCAACCCCTTAGCCAATTGGTATATTTACTAGTAATATACCCTAGGGGGGTATAGATGTCAAACATAGATTTCTCTTCTCTCGTTGCGCCCGGAACATAAATAATAACGTACCTGGTTTCATCATTGGCGGTGCGCCTTAAGGCTTCCCGTAATTGGGTATAATTTTATCGAAAGCCGGTTTTTTTATTAAAAAGGAGGAGAACGGTATGGCGATGTTTGTAATGCTCACCAGCCTGACAGATGACGGAATGAAGACACTTCGAGAAAATCCCGAGAGGATCAAGCAGGTGAACGACGAGGTCTCAGAAAAGTTCGGTGTGAAAATCATGTCCCAATATATGGTTATGGGCGATTTCGATTTCGTCAACTTCATCGAAGCCCCGGATAACGACACTATGGTAAAGATGGCCATCGAACTCGGCTCCCGCGGTACAATTAGAACAAGAACCATGCCCGCCATTGAGGTCGACAAAGTAATCCAGGATCTTAAGGGGTTGCAAGCAGCGTAGAAAAGATAAGTGATACATAAGGAAAGGCCTCTGAGCTGTTGGCTCAGAGGCCTTATAGAATCGGCAGCGTCCTTATACTCTCCCTTTCGGTCTTCATATCGCTATGAAGTTCAGACTATATCATCAGTGCCAACAAGAACCATACAGATGGAAGGTTATTAAGGTCTTGACATGATGACCTCTTAGCTGTACATTTGGATGTACTATTAAGGAGGCAATTCTATGAAAACCATTACTTTTACAGATTTTCGCAAAAAGGCATCAGATTTTATAACCGAGGTTGAACATGGGGAAACGCTTATTCTCATGCGGCGTGGTAAACCCGTTGCGGAAATAATACCGTTTTCCGACAGAGCCAAACGGACACCCTCATGGAAACAACCAGGTCTTCGCCTACAAGTGCAAGGAAGCGACTTGTCATCGGCTATTTTGGAAGAACGCGAGGCTGAAGATGAGATTGCTGGTTGATTCTTCAGCTCTCGCCAAAAGGTATGTCTTAGAGAATGGAAGCGAAAACATCGATCGCCTTCTTGGACGTGCGTCACAGTTGGGTCTATGTATTATCTTAGTGCCTGAAATAGTTTCCGGACTTAACCGGCGATTGCGAGAAGGGATTTTGACAGCAAACGACTACCGCAAGATAAAAAGGCAATTATTAAATGATGTTCGCGATGCAACTGTGCTTCAGCTAACTCCAGCAGTTGTTGCTCATTCAGTCAAGCTACTGGAGAGAAATGTCTTGCGCGCAATGGATGCGCTACATATTGCTTGTGCGTTGGAATGGCAAGCAGGGCTTTTTGTCACTGCGGATAGAAGACAGTTGATGGCGGCCGACAACGCAGGGCTTCAGACCGAATACATTATAACATAGTGATAACACTGTCTATCGATGCAAGATAAGGAAAGGCCTCCACGGTTTTCCATGGAGACCTTATAGAATCGGCAGCGTCCTACTCTCCCACACAGTTACCCGAGCAGTACCATCGGCGCTGAGGGACTTAACTTCCGTGTTCGGAATGGGAACGGGTATTTCCCCCTCGCTATGGCCACCGAAAATGCAAACAAATCTTATAACTTATCAATTGTACCATTGTCCGATGCATCGGACAAGCGCATTACGCCTCAAACGGAGCAATGCGCTTCAAAGCTCGTGGTTCTTGGCTTTCGGCCCGGTTTACTTCTTCGCCGGACCTAAAAAGCCATGGATCCATGAACCTTGAACGCTCTGAAAGAGTTCAACTTACCATTGAACCTCTCAAAACTACACAGCGTCGGTCTCGTGACAATCAAGTCCTCGACCAATTAGTACCGCTCGGCTGCAAATATCTCTATTCTTCCACCTGCGGCCTATCAACCAGGTAGTCTACCTGGGGTCTTAACTCATAAGAGTGGGAAATCTCATCTTGGGGTTGGCTTCCCACTTAGATGCTTTCAGCGGTTATCCAATCCAGACATAGCTACCCAGCAATGCCCTTGGCAGAACAACTGGTACACTAGAGGTCTGTTCATCCCGGTCCTCTCGTACTAGGGACGACTCCCCTCAAATTTCCTACGCCTACAGCAGATAGGGACCGAACTGTCTCACGACGTTCTAAACCCAGCTCGCGTACCGCTTTAATCGGCGAACAGACGAACCCTTGGGACCTACTTCAGCCCCAGGATGCGATGAGCCGACATCGAGGTGCCAAACCCCGCCGTCGATGTGGACTCTTGGGCGGGATCAGCCTGTTATCCCCGGAGTACCTTTTATCCGTTGAGCGACGGCCCTTCCACTCGGAACCGCCGGATCACTAGGTCCTACTTTCGTACCTGCTCGACTTGTCAGTCTCGCAGTCAAGCTCCCTTGTGCCCTTACACTCTGCGATTGATTGCCAACCAATCTGAGGGAACCTTCGAGCGCCTCCGTTACATTTTAGGCAATTATGTTCGTCTAGCTTTAGGAATCTTGTAACGCATCGACGGATGAATCCATTTATTAATCTGGTCCAACAACTTTTCCAAGCTATAGCCAGAGATATAAATTTGATATCCTTCCTTCTGTCTGCGTTCCCATGCATCTAATTCAAAAGTGCTTTTCAACACATCAATAAGTCGTTCTACTTCTTGTCTGCTAAATCCCTGAGTGTTAAGTATTACACCTTTCGACTGGTCTGACTTGACCGATCCATCATCCATAAACCAATAAGCTAAACCTTGCGCCTTCAGCAGTCTCTTGATCATCGATGGCACAACCTTCTTGCCATCTTTGTAAAACTGCTGGGCATAAAATCTAAATGCTCCATGACTTACGGTACTAAACACTAAGTTGACTGATTGATGCTCGCCGCTTTTCACGACCCTTTCCCTTGGCGGCGTCAACACCCACTCCCTGAAAATCTCGTATACATGCCGACAATAGTCGCCATTTTTGATCGCATATTCGATCTTCAGCCTGTAGGTTTTGCCACCATTTTGCGTCTCTAAATGACCGTCCCCAAGCAGCAGACCAACTAATACGTCTCGCTGCTCACGGCTAAGTTTTAGATCTCGCTTATAAGCTTCAATCTCATTAGAATGCACCTTTTTCTCCTTGCTAGACTCCCTTTCGGGCTTCATATCGCTATGAAGTTCAGACTATATCATCTCGCCAATTAATTTTTGGAGTTAAGTTACTGTTAGAATTTAATTTGCGAGTCTGGCGTATAGTCGTTGAGGGGTCACTAGAATTTGTTGGAATCTTTTGAGGTTTCTAGGACTTCCCTGCTGATTATCCGCACCAGTAGTATTTTCACCCATGAAATTGGGTAACTCTGGATTCTTCATCCCTTCGCTTACTTTACGGAGTCGAAAGTTAGCTAGGGAACGGACCTCCCAGCATACAGCCAGATTTGCCCCTGACGTCACCGCCAGGGCGCCCCAAATTGAGGCGACCGCCCCAGTCAAACTGCCCACCTGACACTGTTCGGTAGCCGGATAACGGCCTACCGTTAGAACCTCAATACATCAAGGGTGGTATCCCAAGGTTGGCTCCACCAGGGCTTGCGCCCCAGCTTCAAAGCCTCCCACCTATCCTGTACACGATGAATCAAAATCCAATATCAAGCTGCAGTAAAGGTTCACGGGGTCTTTCCGTCTTGCTGCAGGAAACCGGCATCTTTACCGGTAATACAATTTCGCCGAGTCTCTGGTTGAGACAGCGCCCAGATCGTTACGCCTTTCGTGCGGGTCGGAACTTACCCGACAAGGAATTTCGCTACCTTAGGACCGTTATAGTTACGGCCGCCGTTTACCGGGGCTTAGATTCAGAGCTTCGCATCATCCGAAAAATCCGCTAACCCCTCCTCGTAACCTTCCGGCACCGGGCAGGCGTCAGCCCCTATACATCGTCTTACGACTTAGCAGAGACCTGTGTTTTTAGTAAACAGTCGCCTGGGCCTTTTCACTGCGGCCACTTCACGCTTGGGGGAAAACCTTACACGCTAATGTGGCGCCCCTTCTCCCGAAGTTACGGGGCTATTTTGCCGAGTTCCTTAACCAGAGTTCTCTCGATCGCCTTAGTATTCTCTACTTACCCACCTGTGTCGGTTTGGGGTACGGGCACCAAAGCCACTCGCTAGAGGTTTTTCTTGGAAGCATGGGATCACTCACTTCGCCTCAATCGGCTCGTCATCACCTCTCAGGCTTAATGCCTCCCGGATTTGCCTAGGAGACGCCCTACCGGCTTAAACACGGACAACCAACGCCGTGCTGAGCTACCCTTCTCCGTCACCCCCTCGCTGATAACGCGACTCGGTGGTACGGGAATATCTACCCGTTGTCCATCGACTACGCCTTTCGGCCTCGCCTTAGGTCCCGACTAACCCAGGGCAGATTAGCTTTACCCTGGAAACCTTGGGTTTACGGCGGTCAGGTTTCTCGCCTGACTCTCGCTACTCATTCCTGCATTCTCACTTGTCTGAAGTCCACCAACGTTTACACGTTGACTTCATCCCGCAGACAATGCTCCCCTACCCAGCACATAAATGCACTGCCGCAGCTTCGGTACTATGCTTGAGCCCCGTTACATTTTCGGCGCAGTATCACTTGACCAGTGAGCTATTACGCATTCTTTGAAGGATGGCTGCTTCTAAGCCAACCTCCTGGTTGTCTGTGCAACGCCACATCCTTTGCCACTTAGCATAGATTTGGGGACCTTAGCCGACGGTCTGGGCTGTTTCCCTCTCGACAACGAATCTTATCACCCGCTGTCTGACTCCCGGATTCTAAAGTTATGGCATTCGGAGTTTGACTGGGTTTGGTAACCTGGTGAGGCCCCTAGTCCAATCAGTGCTCTACCACCACAACAAAACATCCGAGGCTAGCCCTAAAGCTATTTCGGGGAGAACCAGCTATAACTGCGTTTGATTAGCCTTTCACTCCGATCCACAGGTCATCCGCTCCATTTTCAACTGAAGTCGGTTCGGTCCTCCACGAGGTCTTACCCTCGCTTCAACCTGCCCATGGATAGATCACGCAGCTTCGGGTCTACAGCATGCAACTAAACGCCCGTTTAAAGACTCGCTTTCGCTACGGCTCCGCTTTCGCTTAACCTCGCTACACACCATAACTCGCAGGATCATTCTACAAAAGGCACGCCGTCAGAAGACTTAAAGTCTTCCTCCGACTGCTTGTAAGCATACGGTTTCAGGTACTATTTCACTCCCCTCCCGGGGTACTTTTCACCTTTCCCTCACGGTACTAGTTCACTATCGGTCGCTAGGGAGTATTTAGCCTTACGAAGTGGTCTTCGTGACTTCCCACAGGATTTCCCGTGTCCCGCGGTACTCAGGTGGTCACCGAGAGTCTCAAAGCTTTTACCTACAGGGCTTTTACCTTCTGTGGCTGTTCTTTCCAGAATCATTCGACTAGCAATGAGTTTTGTAACTCTCCGGTCGTGGGCAGCACGACCTGGTAACTCCTACAACCCCGCCTAAGCAACGCCTGCCGCTTTAACACTTAGACGGTTTGGGCTGTTCCGCGTTCGCTCGCCGCTACTTACGGAATCGTTATTACTTTCTGTTCCTCCAGGTACTTAGATGTTTCAATTCCCTGGGTTGTCTCTACCTACCCTATGTGTTCAGGTAGGAGTGACTGGGCATTACCCCAGCCGGGTTCCCCCATTCGGAAATCTCCGGATCGAAGGTTGCTTGCACCTCCCCGAAGCTTATCGCAGCTTACCGCGTCCTTCATCGACTCCTAGCGCCAAGGCATTCACCGTATGCCCTTACTAACTTGATCGATATACACTCGACTTTCGCTGTGTAGTTTTCAAAGGTCAAAGGCAAGTTTCTACTCTTGCCGGCAAAAAAAACG
>PFFU01000195.1:0-20000 GCA_002783345.1 Candidatus Aquicultor secundus | reverse complement strand
ATTTTTCATCATTATTACATTAACATATGCGGGAGTGCTTAACTCGGGCTGTATACTTTAATCCTGGCGATGCGGCGTTTGCCGACTTGGATGATGTCCCCGGTTCTTGGAACTATCTCGATGCCGGGATCTTTGATTGCTACTTCTTTATATTCTCCATCGACATGTTCGAGATATTTTACTCCGCCGCCCTCGATAAGCCGACGGGCTTCACCATTGGTCTTAGCGAAATCTGCAACCGTCATAAGCTTAACGATCCACATGCGCTTATCATCGGTGAGCATATCCGGTGTTATCTCGACCTCGGGAATCTCGGCGCCGATAGCCGCAAGCCGTTCTGCAGCCGTCCCGCCCTCGACCTTCTTAAACTTTGCGTCAAAGATCCGCTCGGCTTCTTTGGCCGCTTCGGGACCGTAATAGATAGATATAACATCTTTTGCGAGACGCCTTTTTATCTCATTGGGATGAAGCGTGCCGTCTTCCAGGCCTTTTTCGATGCGGTCTATCTCTTCATGAGGTTCGTTCGTGCAGAGCCTGAAGTAGCGGATCATTATAAAATCCGGGATCGACATGATCTTGCCGAACTGCTCCTCGGGGGGCTCGGTTAAGCCGATGTAGTTACCCTTGGATTTGCTCATACGAACGTAGCCGTCGGTGCCCTCAAGGATGGGCATGGTGATAACAACCTGTGGCTCCTGGTCGGCCCAACGCTGCAGATCCCTTCCGGCAAGCATATTGAATTTCTGGTCGGTCCCGCCTATCTCAATATCGCAGCCAAGCTCGACAGAATCGTAGCCCTGCATCACGGGATAGAGAAACTCGTGCAGGCTTATCGGGACCTGTGCGGCAAAACGTTTGGCGAAATCGTCTCGCTCAAGTATCCTGGCCACGGTGAATTGCGCCGTAATTTTAAGAACCCGCTCGAACGGCATCGTCGAAAACCAGCGACCGTTGTAGTCAATTACCGTTTTTTCGGGGTTAAGGATTTTAAAAGCCTGCTCGGTATAGGTTCTGGCATTGGCCTCTATCGTCTCGGCGGGAAGCTGGGGCCTTGTGGTCGAGCGCTCTGTAGGATCGCCCACCCGTGCCGTATAATCGCCGATCAAAAGCTGGACAACATGACCCAGGTCTTGAAATTGCCGTAGCTTTCGAAGTGGAACCGCATGCCCGAGATGAAGATCCGGGGCGGTCGGGTCAACGCCGTACTTTACCTTAAGCGGCGTATTCGTCGCTATCGAACGGGCGAGTTTCTGCTTGAATTCTTCAACCGGGATTATCTCCTCGGCACCGTCTTGTATGATAAAAAGTTGCTCTTCAGCCGATTTCATTCCTACCCCCGCATATCATTTATCTTATAAGCTAGAATAAGCCAAAATATAAAAAATCGTAACACCTGCACACAGATATGTCCAGCTCAATAGCTTTGTGCTATAATCCATCCAGAAAACGATTGGGTTCTTGACCGGGGAAGTAATGTCGCGAGCTAGGATAAGAAGAGCTGAGCTGAGGGCAAAGAAGCAGCGTAGGATTCATGCGGTTCTCGTGCTTAGCGCCTTAATAATCATACCGATCCTTGTGGTTGCCTTCGGTGGCCTTGTGGCTACCGCCGAAATCATGCGTGGGCTGCCAAAACTCAAAAACGAGGACAAGATCCAAAACTGGCAGACGACCAAGATATTCGCATCGAACGGCACGCTGCTTACCAATCTCTATTATGAACAAGACCGCGTCGTCGTGCCGCTCTCCGAGGTATCGCCGTACCTGCAGCATGCGGTCATCGCAATTGAGGACGAGAGGTTTTACAAGCACAAGGGATACGATCCCGAGGCCATCGCGCGTGCCTTCTTTGCCAACCTCGCCAGCGGGCATACCGTGGAAGGCGCGAGCACCATCACCCAGCAGTATGTAAAGAATACAATCGTCACCCGTGAAAAAACATTCGACCGCAAGATAAAAGAAGCGGCGCTGGCGTACCAGCTGGAACAGAAATATACCAAAGCCCAGATTCTAGAAAAATACCTCAATACAATTTACTTCGGGCATAGTTGGTATGGTGTGGAAACGGCTTCTAATAATTACTTCGGCAAACGGGCGAAGATGCTTTCGCTTCCCGAGGCGGCCATACTTGCCGCAATTATCAAATCCCCGAACGACTTCTCGCCATATGTAAATTTAGGCAAAGCCAAAGAACGCCGTGACCTGGTTCTTCATCAGATGGCACGGCTGAAGTACATAACGCCGCTGGAGGAATCGCAGTCGGTGGCCGCACCGGTAACAGCAAGACCGATGACTAAGCCGGTAACACCCGCGCCATATTTCGTCGAATATGTAAAACAGAAGCTTATCAAGCGATACGGTGAGAACGTCGTCTTTAAGGGCGGCCTGCGGGTATACACAACGATCAACTTAACCATGCAAAAGCAGGCGGAGCAAGCCGCATGGTCTACACTTGATCACCCCAAAGATCCATCCGCCTCGATTGTAGCTGTCGAGCCGGCAACCGGTTACATACGGGCGATGGTCGGCGGGCGTGACTTTAATAAAGATAAATATAACCTGGCCACCTCACATAATCGCCAGCCCGGCTCATCGTTCAAGCCCATTGTGTTTGCCGCCGCAATTGAAAACGGTATCTCTCCGTTCCAGGAATATAGCTCTTCACCGGGCGATTTACCTATCGGTGGCGGGCAAACCTGGCACGTTGATAACTATGTCGAGGGAAGCGGCGGCCCTCCGATACCGCTCCGGTCCGCACTTGTGCGCTCGGTCAACACCGTTTTCGCGCGTCTTATCCTGGACGTAGGGGTAAACAAGGTCACCGAGGTCGCAAAGAAAATGGGAATGCCGGAATGGATCATCAACCAGGATCCGGCGATTGCGCTCGGAGGTTTTACAAACGGGCCAAGCCCCCTTGATATGGCGAGTGTATATTCAACATTTGCAAATGGCGGAAAGCATTGCCCGCCCGAGGCTATCACTAGGGTGACAGACGCATCAGGCAAAATCATCGACCAGTACGTGCCGAAGCCACAGCAAACTATCAGTGAAGCAACCGCCTATATCGTTACTGATGTGCTGCAAGACGTCATCAGATACGGAACAGGGACACGGGCCAGGATAAGTGGGCCCTGCGCGGGCAAAACAGGAACCGCCTCGGGCTACAGGGATGCATGGTTTTGCGGATATACGCCGGGACTTTCGGCGGCTGTGTGGGTCGGATATCCAAAAGGCCAGATATCTATGTATAATGTCCACGGCATACGCGTTGCCGGCGGTACTTTCCCCGCGCAAATATGGTCGCGATTCATGTCAAAAGCAACCGCAAATATGCCTAGAGGTAGTTTCGTAAAGCCACGCGGCGGCATCGAGAATGTTCTCGTTTGTACCGAGTCGGGATTGCTCCCCAGCAAATTCTGCCCCGATGTTGAATACCGCCCGTTCCTGAGCACCAAAGTGCCCCGTCAAAAATGTCCCCTGCATAAGTCCCCGGGCATCGTCGCGATACCGAACGTCGTCGGATTACCCGAGAAGCCGGCTATCGATAAATTGGATCAAGCCCACTTTGGACATAGCTCCGTATACAGAGAAGATGTTAGGGGTATTCGGGGTGTTGTGACAACACAGGTTCCGGCGGCCGGGGAAAGGGCACGACAAGGCGTGATAATTCAGATAACGGTTAGTACCGGCGGTGTCGGCTCGTCGGCTAAGGGTATCACCGTATCGGATATCGTCGGCCTGTCTGAGGAAAATGCAAGGCAACAGTTAGAGTCCGCGGGCTTTAATGTTATAGACGTGACCTCCTCCCCGTATCAGCGCGGGCGCGCCGTGAGGGGCAAAGTAGTTTCCCAAAATCCCGCGGCAGGTACAACGCTGCAATACGGCCAAACGGTAACAATCTACATCAACCGCCGGAACTAGCTGCATACTGCTTACTCCCTGCTGCCTGCTCTATCCCGCTACTCTTTATCGCCCGGATACGCGATACCAAGGTGGTTGCAGGCCCGTTCGGTTATAACGCGACCGCGTGGAGTGCGCTGGATAAAGCCGAGCTGTAGCAAATACGGCTCGTAGACATCCTCAAGCGTTTCGGGCTCTTCGCTTATGGACGTGGCCAGCGTGTTAAGCCCAACCGGGGCGCCGCTGAACTTGTCAACCATAGTTAGGAGTATCTGGCGGTCAAGCCTATCCAGACCGAGGACGTCTACTTCCAGAAATGCAAGAGCCCTGTCTGCAATATCCTTATCGATCCGCCCATCCCCTTTAATTTGCGCATAGTCACGCACCCGTTTAAGCAGGCGGTTTGCGATTCTTGGGGTTCCTCTTGATCTCCGTGCGATTTCAAGCGAACCGTAGGCATCGATCCCGACGCTAAGAATTATTGCGGAGCGCCGGATAATACCGTTGAGCTCCTGATCGGTATAGTAATCGAAACGGCAATTAACCCCAAACCTGTCCCTCAGGGGCGACGTTAAAAGACCCTGCCTCGTCGTCGCGCCTACCAGGGTAAAGTTCGGCAGCTCCAATCGCAAAGAGCGCGCAGATGGTCCTTTCCCAATGATGATATCAAGCTCAAAATCCTCCATCGCCGGGTAGAGGACTTCTTCTACTTGCCTGCTTAAGCGGTGTATCTCATCGATAAACAGCACGTCATTCGGCTGCAGATTGGTGAGGATCGCCGCCAGATCCCCGGCCCGTTCGATCGCCGGCCCGGAAGTAATCTTAATGCCGACCCCCAGTTCATTTGCAATAATGCCTGCCAGGGTGGTTTTGCCGAGCCCGGGAGGACCGCTTAAGAGCACATGATCCAGGGCCTCTTCGCGGCTTTTTGTGGCGGAAATAAAAAGCTCGAGGGCCTCTTTCGCCCACGTCTGCCCGACGAATTCCTCAAGCCGCTTCGGCCGCAGGCTCCGCTCGTAATCGATATCCTCTTCTATAAATGACGTCGTTGTAATCCTGTCGTCCACGATTTCCTCCCGCTATCAGTTTTTTGCCAGGTTTTTTAAAGCATGTTTAATGAGCACCTCAACGCTTATCTCTGTCCCATCGGGCGCAAAACCGTCCAGCGCCTTTTTCGCTTCGGCGGACGTGTATCCGAGGCCAAGCAATGCGCTTCGCGCCTCCTCATAGGCTGACCTATCCTTTATATAAGCCGTCGATGTAAGCCCGATTTCGGGCAGTGTCAGCTTTTCTTTAAGCTCAAGTACAAGACGCTGGGCGTTTTTCTTACCTATCCCCGGAATGGATGTGATGAGCGCTATATCTTCACCTACGATGGCCTGTTTTAAGGAGTCGACGTCAAATGAAGAGAGGATCACAAGCGCCACCTTCGGGCCGATACCGCTCACCGAGATGAGCCTCTCAAAGAGTTCGCGCTCGGCCACCGACATGAAACCAAACAACTGCAAAACATCCTCGCGCACGTGCGTATATGTATACACAAACACCGGCTCACCCCTCTGCGGCATGGCCGCGAGTGAGTTGTTGGACATAGACACCCTGTATCCAACACCGCTTACATCGATATCAACTGTTCCGGGGCCTTTATCCTCAAGCCTACCCCTCAAGAACGCTATCATCCAAAGCTCTCCTGGTTATCGTATTCGACCGGTACGAATGCGCATGGCATATCCCGAGGGCCAGCGCATCCGCCGCATCATCCGGTTTTGGGATTTCGGTTAAATTAAGGATGGCCTTAACCATCTGCTGCACCTGCGCCTTCTCCGCCCGGCCGTAGCCCACGACCGCTTGCTTTACCTGAAGCGGCGTATACTCTGCAACCGGAAGCCCACCATCCGCGGCAACGAGAAGGCACACGCCACGCGCCTGCCCCACGGCCAGCGCAGTACGGACGTTTTGATTAAAAAAGAGCTGCTCAACCACAAAATGATCGGGCCTATACCTGGCTATCAGGTTTTTTAAGCCGTCGTAAATGTGCTGCAACCGAAGCTCTGCGGCAACCTTGGCCTCGGTTGAAATTATCCCGTAGTCTTTGACTTTAAAGCGGTTTCCCTCGTACTCTATGACACCATAACCGGTTGTTGCCGTGCCGGGATCAACCGCGAGAATAATCATAAGCTTTCCTTTCAAACCGAAAATTCAAACTTCAACGTTCAACGTCTAGGTTATCGTGAATCGTCCTCTGTAAATCGCTTTCTATATTCTAGCGCAAACCAGAGCAACATCGCTAATCGAACATTTGTTTGATTATAACAAGAAAACAGCCAACCGCCAACGGCTGACTGCCTTTTATATCGTCCCCGAATCCTAGGCCCTTCCTAACTTCCTAAGACCCGGCAAGCTCCTCCAACACCTCGGCCGGGATATCGAAGTTGCTGTAGACATCCTGAACGTCGTCGTTGTCTTCCAGCACATCAACGAACCTAAGCACCTTCATTGCTTCTTCTTTATCCAATTTCACAGGGTTCTTAGGGACCATCGCAATCTCGGCAAGCGCGATTGGGATACCGTGCTTCTCGATTATGTTTCTAACGAAGTTAAGTTCGGTGGGGTCGGTCGTTATCTGCCACTGGTCGTCTTCGCCGGTCATATCCTCTGCACCGGCCTCAACGGCAAGCGTGAAGAGTTCGTCCTCGCCGATGGGATGACTCTTATCGACCGCTACGATCCCCTTGCGGTCGAACATCCACCCGACCGAGCCGGATGCCCCCAGATTACCGCCGTATTTCGTGAAGATGTGGCGAACATCGGCCGCGGTACGATTACGGTTATCCGTCATGACATCGACCATGATTGCGACCCCGGCGGGGCCAAACCCCTCGTAGGTGAGTTCCTCGTAGGTAACTGCCCCCAACTCGCCCGCGCCCTTCTTAATCGCCCGGTCGATGTTGTCCGCGGGCATGCTGTAGCTTCTTGCCTTTTCAATTGCATTCGCAAGAGCCGCGTTCATGTCCGGGTTGCTACCGTTGCGAGCGGCAACCATAATCGCCCGGCTCAGCTTGGCGAACAGTTTGCCGCGCTTGGCATCCTCCTTGCCTTTCTTGTGTTTAATCGTTGCCCACTTAGAATGCCCTGACATTAGGATTAGGCCTCCTTTATCATATTCAAAAAGTATTTGTGTACCCTTACGTCCCCGGTTAATTCGGGATGAAACGCCGACGCAAGAAGACTTCCCTGTCTGGCCATGACTTTTACGTTGCCATGTTCAATAGTATCAAATTCGGCAAGCGTGTCGACACCCTCACCCACCGACTCTATCCACGGGGCGCGAATAAAGACCGCATTGAAGCTTCCGATGCCCTTGATAGCAAGGTCGGCCTCGAAGCTTTCGCGCTGCCGGCCAAACGCATTTCGCCGGGCCTCGATATCCATCAGCGAGAGCAGCGGCTGGTCGCCTTCTGTAATTGTTTTCGCTAAAAGAATCATACCCGCGCATGTGCCGTAGATAGGCTTGCCTGCGGCGTGAAAGTCGCGGATTGCATCGATAAACTCGTACTCCACCATTAATTTACCGATAGTCGTGCTCTCGCCTCCGGGAATGATCAAGCCCGCAATTTCCTTCAACTCACGTGGCCGTTTTATAGCCATACCGACCGCGCCGAGCGCCTCGATGTGCTGTATATGCTCGCGCACCGCCCCCTGCAAAGCCAATACGCCTATTCTTACTTTAAGGTTATTACTGTTGCTCAAACTTTATCTTGCTCCTCATACAAAGTACGGGGCGGAGAAAAACCTCTGCCCGCGGTAAAGCTAGAAATTAGAAAGTAGCGATTATACCGATTAGAAATAGGTTCTTAAGCTTAGACTCTCACTTTTCTCACTTTGCCCTCAATAATTCAATCTACTCTCTAATTTCTAATCTCTAGTTGGTAATCATCTTCGATGGTTACCAACCGCGTTCCTGCATCCTCTCGGCTTCGGGGATCTGGCTGATTTCTATACCGACCATCGGCTCACCAAGGTCCTTTGATACCTTCGCGAGAAGTTCGGCGTCGTTGAAGTGCGTTGTCGCCTGCACAATCGCTTTTGCGCGCTTTGCGGGGTCGCCGCTTTTGAATATACCCGAGCCGACAAACACGCCGTCCGCGCCCAACTGCATCATAAGCGCCGCGTCGGCCGGGGTTGCAACGCCGCCCGCCGAGAAATTCACAACCGGCAACTTACCGTTATCATGCACCCATTTTACCAGGTCGTATGGGGCTTGAAGGTCTTTGGCCGCGGCAAACAGCTCGTCATCGCGAAGCCCCTTCAGCCACGAGATACCTTCACGGACCGAGCGCATGTGGCGGACCGCTTCAACGATATTACCTGTGCCCGGCTCACCCTTTGTCCTTATCATAGCCGCGCCCTCGGATATACGCCTCAGCGCCTCGCCGAGATTCCTGCAACCGCAGACAAACGGTACTTTAAAATCCCACTTGTTAATGTGGTGTTCCTCGTCGGCCGGGGTCAGAACTTCGCTTTCATCGATGTAGTCAACGCCAAGGGCCTCGAGTATCTGGGCCTCGACAAAGTGCCCGATCCTGGCTTTCGCCATAACCGGAATCGTCACCATACTAACGATCTCTTCGACCTTTGTGGGATCGGCCATACGTGCTACCCCGCCGGCCGCCCTTATATCCGCGGGAACCCTCTCAAGCGCCATAACGGCCACAGCCCCGGCATCCTCGGCGATTTTTGCCTGTTTCGCATCGGTTACGTCCATAATAACCCCGCCCTTTAACATTTCAGCCAGGCCTGTTTTTACTCTCAGTGTTCCGGTCTCAATCATGTATCTCTTCTTCCTTTCATACGTCTCGAATCTAAATCTCTAGGTGCTGATTAAATTGATGATTCTGCTTTATCATACTAAAACAAATACCTGGTCGCAACTGTATGAGGAGTTACAAAGATAGCTAAAACAGCCGGCGTTGGGCGCATCGCACGCCTATTTCTGGCAAACCGGGCAGATATGCGTTCCCCTGCCGGCCACTTTGGTTTTCTTGATCTCACCCGGACAGTTGTTAACGCAAGGCTCCCCCGTTCGGCCGTACACTTTAAAAAAGCTTACAAAGTTGCCCTTGTTTCCAAAGATATCGACATATGTAGCGATCGAGCTGCCGTGCTCCTCGATGGCCTTGGTCAAGATGGAGCGTATCCCTTCATAGATGCGCCCGACCTCATCCCGAGAGAGCGAGCCGGGCTGCCTAGTCGGCAACACACCGGCATGAAAAAGCACCTCGTCGGCATAGATATTGCCGATGCCCGCAACGAAAGACTGGTCCAACAGTAACGCTTTTATCTTGGCGTTCGGCCTGCGCTTGAGCATCTCCTGAAATCTTTCTAGGGTAAACTCGCCGGACAAAGGCTCGGGGCCAAGACGGCTCAGCTCAGGGGCAGTGCCGATATCCCCCTTTAAGAGCTTGACATAGCCGAATTTGCGCGGGTCCCTGAAACGAATTTCATAGCCGTTATCCAGCGTGAAAATAACCTGCGCTTTTTCTCGCTCGGGATACCCAACCGGCACATACCGGATACTTCCGGCGATCATTAAATGAAAAAGCAGAGAGAGCGGCGAATCACCGGAGGAAAGACGAACGATCACCATCTTAGCCCGCCGTCCGACACCGATTATCGTTGCCCCATCCACACTCCGCTTAAATTCTTCTGCAGGCATCCTGAGCACCCGTGGCACCGATATCTCAACATTCACAATCTTTCGCCCGACAACAGTTTTTTCGAGTTCCCTGCGTATTGTCTCCGCCTCGGGCAATTCCGGCATACATACCACCACACTTTATCAAAAGCTCTAACAAACCCTTTTCTCGACGTACTTTTGCTTTCCCTTTTTTGTAACACAATAAAAAGAAATAAGCATACATTCCCTTACATTGTCCATCCAAGGGCTCGCAGGGCAATTATCCGTGTTTCGTGTTATCCTGGTGTCCCAAAGGGAATAAGATATGCAACATGCATTGGTGAGGATACTATGCTTTTACCAATTCGGGATGATAATCCGACTAGACGGTTCCCAATTGTTACGATCGCTTTGGTCGCAATAAACATAGCCATTTACATTTATACGCTGACATTACCCGGGCAGCAGGCGCTCGCAGAATTATATAACCGCTATGCGCTCTTCCCCAAGGCTATTGTGACCGGTCATCCGGTTGTATCAAACCAGATACAGCCGGTATATCTATCGCTTTTCACATCAATGTTTTTGCACGATAGTCCACTACCGCTTCACGTTGGCTTTAATATGCTCTTTTTATGGATTTTCGGCAACAACGTCGAGGATGTGTTCGGCCGCTTTAAATACATAATCTTCTACCTCTTTGCGGGTATTGCGGGGTCGCTTTTGCAAATCGCCATAGACCCAAACTCAACGATCCCGAATATCGGGGCAAGCGGCGCCGTCTCCGGCGTTCTTGCAGCCTACTTGATACTATTTCCAAGCGCCCGCGTGCTGACGGTGATACCGATAATATTTTTCTTTACGGTCGTGCGAATCCCCGCCATCGTTGTCATCGGTTTCTGGTTTCTCCTGCAAGTATTTTCGGCCTTCTTCGGTATGGGCGGCGCCGCAAGCGGAGGTGTGGCCTATTTCGCCCATATCGGTGGCTTTGCCGCCGGCCTTCTTATGACTCTCTTCATCCCCCGGCACAAGCACCGGCTACCGCAGCAGTTTTAGCAGGAAATAGTAGAGGAGCGATCGAGCCGACAAAAGGTTGCCGGCAGATTACACAACATGGTGTATGCGGTAATATTTTTGCTATACTATAAGAGTTGTTAAAAGCTATGCTCTCTGGATTGAACTTGCAGAAATAAGTAGTCTTGATTCAACGTCCTTCGCTCTATTTTAATCCTGAGTTCTAAAAATTTTGATATAATAACGGCATTTAAGTATCCTGTTACCTAGTGCCTGAATCTAATAGCTGGTTTAATTGCTGATCTAATAGATGATCGAACCTTTACCGGAAAATCTAAGCGCATAAACGCTGATTAATAATCGGTCGGGAGTCCGACCGATTGTCAATAAATAATTTGCAACGGCTTTCAAATTTTGAAGCTCTGGGAGGAGATATTGTTGAAGAAATATGCATCAGCGAACATCAGAAACGTGGCTCTGGCAGGCCATGGCGGAAGCGGCAAGACAACTATTGCTGAAGCTATGCTTTTTACCACAGGAGCGATCAGCAGGTTTGGTAAGGTCGACGAAGGCAATACCACGACCGATTACGACCCCGAAGAGATACGGCGCAAGTTTTCAATCAACGCCTCCCTTGCGCCCTGCGAATTTAACAACCACAAGATCAACATCGTCGATACCCCCGGATACGCAGATTTCATCGGTGAGGTTTACGGCGCTCTGCGTGCTGTCGATATCGCGGGAATCGTCGTCGACGCGGTTTCGGGCCTCGAGGTGCAGACCGAACGCGTCTGGGGTATTGCAGACGAATACGGCCTGGCAAAGATAGTCATCGTCAATAGGATGGACAAAGAGAACGCCGACTTTGATGAAACGCTCAGAGTAATGCAGGAAGTTTACAGCGACAAAGTCACCCCCCTTCAAATCCCAATCGGGAGCGAAGCCGACTTCAAGGGCGTCATCGACGTGCTAAAGCAAAAAGCATATATAACGAACAACGGGAAAACCTCTATTGAGGATATCCCCGGGGATATGGCCGATGCAGCCGCAGCGGCTCGTGAGGCACTGATTGAGCGAATCGTCGAGAGCGATGACACACTAATGGAGAAATACCTCGAGGAAGGGGAACTCTCCGATGCCGAAGTCATGTCCGGTATTAAAAAAGCGGTTGCATCGGGCGCGGTGATTCCCGTTACGGCCACCGCCGCCTTTACCTCGGTTGGTATCGAGGGTCTGCTCAACGCAATCGTTGACTACCTCCCATCTCCTGTGGACAGGGGGGCTATCGCTGGAATCGACCCAAAGAGCAAGGAAAACATCGAAAGAAAGCCAACCGAGTCTGATCCCCTCGCAGCGCTTGTATTTAAGACGGTCGCCGACCCGTATGTCGGTAAACTCAGCTACTTCAGGGTTTTCTCGGGTAGCTTCAAGGCTAATTCAACGGTAGCCGATTCGAGCCGCGGCAAAAAAGAACGCGTGGGCCACGTATTTGTCGCTCGAGGAAAAACGCAGGAAGACGTTGCAGAGCTTCCGGCGGGCGATATTGGGGCGGTCGCCAAGCTTGTCGATGCAATGACCGGCGATACGCTCTGCGATGAGGGTAAAGCCGTCATACTTCCCCCGGTTAAATTCCCCGAGCCCGTTATTTCTGTGGCTGCTTCAGCAAAGACCAAGGGCGACGAGGAAAAGTTGGGTACGTCACTCAACAGGCTCGCCGAAGAAGACCCCACCCTTACCGTTAAGAGAGATGTCGAAACCCATCAAACGGTACTCTCAGGGATGGGAGATATGCATCTCGACATTATTACGGAGAGGCTAAAGAGAAAATTCGGGGTCGAGGCCGCGCTGTCTGCCCCGCGAATTCCGTTTAAAGAAACGATTAAAGGTAACGCCTCGGTCCAGGGAAGACACAAGAAGCAATCCGGTGGCCGCGGGCAGTTCGGAGACGTCTGGATCAAAGTCGAGCCGCGACTACGGGGCGAAGGCTTTGTGTTCGAAGACAAAATCGTCGGCGGTGTCGTACCTCAGCAATACCGCCCGGCGGCCGAGAAAGGGATCAGAGAGGTCATGGATCAAGGCATCTTGGCCGGCTATCCGGTAGTCGATATTAAGGTTACCCTCTACGATGGCTCATACCACGCGGTAGACTCCTCGGAAATGGCCTTCAAGATTGCGGGATCGCTCGCGATCAAGAAGGGCTTCATGGAGGCCAAACCGATTCTGCTCGAACCGATCATGAAGGTCGAGGTAGTTGTTCCCGACCAGTATATGGGAGACGTTATCGGCGATCTCTCGAGCCGACGGGGCAAGCCGCTGGGTTCTGAGCCGCGCGGTCGCAATACCACCATTAGCGCGTTAGCCCCCCTCGCGGAGATGTCGACATATGCCAGCACGCTCCGTTCGATAAGCTCCGGCCGTGGCGCATACCACATGGAGTTCGACCATTATGAAGAGGTTCCGGCGGACACAGCCAAGAAGATCATCGAGCAGTACGAAAAAGAACGCGCTGCCGGTTCATAAGCGAATACACCAATATCATCAAAGAGGCGGTTTAACAGCCGCCTCTTTTTTGTTGCATTACCAATCACCGCCGGCACCGCCTCCGCCGGAGCCGCCGCCCCCGAAGCCGCCGAAATCGCCGCCGCCCCCACCAGAGCCGCCGGGGCCCCAGCCACCGCCGGCCCACCACGGGATTGGGGTTATAGCGTTGCTCCGATCGCCGGGATGCTTCTTGCGCGCCTCGTACGCCCTCGACACAACAAAATCAAACAAGAGGCCGACGGGGACAAGCAGGGCTATGGCGATGATCCCCGCCATTACCGAGAACAGCATAACGGCAAGCCCGGTCACACCCCCCAGAACTCCGCCAAGCCACCAGCTTTTGGTGCGCCCGAGGACAGACACAAGCCACTGAAACACACCGAGGATCAGGAAGAACCCGAAGTATATAAGGCCGTTGAAGTTGCGTCCGTGGGTTCGGATGCCCTGAAACGGCTGCGGATCTGCCGCAGACGGGGCTTCCCCCGAGAGGGTTTTGGTGATCGCGTCAACTCCGGCGGTCACACCCTGGTCATACTCATTTGCTTTAAGCTTTGGCGTGATAACGGTATTGATAATACTGTAAGACCGGGCGTCGGTCAGGTCGGGCTCAAGGCCGTAGCCTACCTCAATCCTTACCTTGCGCTCATCCTTCGCGATGAGCAATAAAACACCGTTGTCCTTACCCTTCTTGCCGATTTTCCACTTCTCAAAAAGCCGCACGGCAAAGTCCTCAACGGTTGTTCCCTGCAAGTCTTTTACAGTGACAACTGCGATTTCATTCCCCGATTTTTTCTCATATTCGCCTAACCTGCCGTTAAGCTCATTGACTGTGCCGGATGACAACATACCGGCGAAATCGTTAACGTAGCCTGTCGGCTGCGGCAGCTTAAGATCGGCAAACGCCGGACTTACGCCAAGCGCTACTACTGCAATGAGCAGGATAGCAAGAACGGTAAGAAGCGATTTTTGTCGTGCCTGTCGTGCCATATGATCTCGCCTAGTTTCCTAAATCTACTTTTGGGGCCTTCTCGGCACCCGCTTC
This sequence comes from Candidatus Aquicultor secundus, assembly GCA_002783345.1. Lineage (GTDB taxonomy): Bacteria > Actinomycetota > Aquicultoria > Aquicultorales > Aquicultoraceae > Aquicultor_A > Aquicultor_A secundus. The sequence goes on along the minus strand of PFFU01000195.1, from coordinate 5,829 downwards.
GCTCTTAAACAACGTCCTCTCTTTAAAGCCGAACATGCCTGCGAACATCACACCGGGAACGCGACTAATGCTGATATTGTACTCGGTCGCCACCTCATTATACCGGCGACGCTCTACCGACACCCGATTTTCGGTACCTTCAAGCTGCGCCATGAGCTGCTGGACCGTTTCGTTCGATTTTAGCTGCGGGTAGTTCTCCATGATAACCAGGAGGCGAGCCAATGCGGATTCGACCTGGTTAGTGGCTTTTACCTTCTCTGTCGCGGTCTGAGCCCCGGAATAGCGGGTTCTTGCTTCGGCGATTTCTCCAAAGACTTTTTGCTCTTGCTTTAATGTGCCCTTGGTTGCTGCGACAAGGTTCGGTATTAAATCAAACCTGCGCTGATACTGCGTCTCGACCTGCGCCCACTGGTTATCAACGGCCTTGCTCTTGGTCACAAACGAGTTGTAATACCCACCAAAAACAACACCAAGACCTACCAGCAGCAATACGAGGATGCCTACTACGATGAGACCCTTTCTCATTTTATCCATTCTCCTTTATGGGAATTTGCGTATAAAAAGCGCCGTGCGGCACCGTTCTCGATACCTACCGGCACTTATCAATCACACCTATTAATTAATAAGTGCGTGAATCTTCATTGCATATCTTTATAGGACTCTTTATAAATCAAAGAATTATGACGGTGGAGCCTTTTCCTGTCATGCTCAGGACAGAGCGTTTTAATGTCGTGCTCAGGACCGGGCTCCTTTACCTTCACAGCAATGCGCTACGGCACGAAGCATATATCTTCTTCTGATCAAAAAGGCACCTCCTTGCTTAAGATATGGGTATACGGGTATATGGGTTTATGCGTCTGGAATATCCGAGTTACTAAAAAGGTCCGAGCAACACGAGAACCCGCTAAAATACTTCGTACAACAACTCCTCAATTTGCGCCCGTTAAGCGAATAAAACACCTGCTGTCCTTCTCTGGCGGCAAGAACCAATCCCGCGTGTCGCAGCAACGCCAGATGCTTGGAAACGGTCGGCTGGGATATACGTAGTCCATGCACAAGATCGTTAACACACATCTTTTCTCTTTTCTCAAGCAAAGACAAGATTTTATGACGGGTCGGGTCAGACATCACCTGGAAGAACAGTATTTTCAATCCCATCTGGTCCATGCCGACTCCTATAATCTTATGCATATATGCCAATATCAGAATATCCTATCACTGTGCGGGATGGCTGTCAATTACTTTAATATTAATGGGTTGCCGGATAATTATGGGTACCGCCTGGATTGTTTTGCTTGTCCTCTATGCGGACCCCTGCTGCTACAGGGCTTTTATCAGCACGTCCGGGTTCGTTATTCCTGCCAGCTCTTCCGACTCAAAAGGATGTTTAAGGAAAAGGATATCCGCAAAGGGCAATACCTCATGAAACGCGACCTTATCATACAGGGTATATACCAACCACTGAACAATTGTTCTTGGTTTGTTACTAATGTTCATTTTTATATTACACTGCTTGTGGTTGTTACAAGTGAGCAGCTCAAACCTGTTCTGCGCCTGAAATTACCGGTCGGCAGGGCTTTAGGGGAGCCCATGCAAAAAGGCTTCTTTGGCGCGATGATTCCATATCCTTGGGTTATGGCAATCCAAACATACGGAGTCGAGATCTTGCGCCGGCTGGGAAGCAAGGGAGAGTTGCGTGACTAGGTGGTCTCTAACTTGGCCGACATCAATAGGTTTTCCGTCGATGTCGACTCCAAAAAGCTCGTCTTTTAGCATCTTCCAGGCTAAAGTGCGGTGCGGCCAGGAAATACCAAGACTGATACAATCGGGCGAGCAATTTATATCCGAAGAGACGCTGTTTTTTTCAACATCAAGATTATTTATGATACCGGAGGACGGCTTTTTAGTTAGAGACATACCGGATGATCCGTGGCACATATCACAGTCGCTACCGCCGCTATGGCACTTCCTGCAATCAGGCCCGTTGTTGTGCTTGTCTTCCGGGTTGAATATCGCTTTTCCGGTAGTCTTGTCTACCTGCGAGTCATGTGAGTGCGCCGTAACGTAGCTTTTGATTCCATAATCGCCGCTTAAAGCCCTCTCTTCAGAAAACACTAGAGAGTTGTTGTTATGAAGCCCTGCATCGCCGTCATGACAATCAATGCACGTCCGGTTGACCATATTAACATTGCCGTAAGTAGTACCAGTTTCAGCTGCGGTGGGTGAATCGCTATTTTCAAGATCGTCCCAGTTTATGATAGTCCCCTGGACGGGGTACGGGATGGCGCGTGAGAAGTTGCCCTTGTATCCATCATATATCTGCACACCGGTTTCGACATTACGCTCCTGGTCGGGGTTCTTGGTTAGAATGTCGTTATCAAACTCGCTGTTTATAGCCTGATAAAACGGTGTACCTTTGGCTTTATGGCTGAAACCTTGGCCCGGATAAGGATGTGCCGGATGGCAGTCGAGGCACGACATGCCCCCGCGCCAGTATTTGGCGGCAAAAGCGGGGTATGTATCATCGGGAGCCCTCCACTTACCTGATGCAATACCGTAGCCACGGCTATGGCCTGATCCGTTTTCAGAACCGTTTAATTCGTCGTTGTCCATAACGACGAAGTATGCAGAGCCGGCGCCGTCCGCATGGCACCAGTCACACGAACCATCGTCGGTTTTGCCGATATTTATGGTTTTATAGCCAACCCCGTTTTTAAATTCATGGCATCCCCTGCACCTGCCCGGCGCGGTGATGTATGTTCCAGTAAGGGTTATATTAGTTAGTTTCTTAATTGCTTGAGTTTGTTGCGAAGACGTATCGAACGATTTAAGTTCGACGGGCTGCGAAGTATTCCACATAGTTGAATCGTTAGCTGCTGCGTATGGCACCGAAACAAAACACGAACCAATAAGGGCGACTGTAAACAACAGTCTCTTTATCATTGTACCCAATCGTGCCTTTAACAAGCGTTATCTGGATTTTCAAAGAAATTCCTTATATGTATCGGCACTTAGTTGGGATTTTTTAGGGCTCACGGTGTGCGGGGTTCGGGTAGAGCCGGTAGGCAGATTAGGTTTTTAAGGGGGGGGAACTTGCTACCGGCGGAAGAGGCCATACGGTTTCAGCCACCGTTTGGCCGGGCTTCAAAAGATGGGATTCAAATCCTGAGAAGAATGATCAGATAAAAGGCCAATCCTATTCCTCTGAATCCCCTTTGTTATCGCCGTCGGTGTTTGCGCTTATCTTTGTTTTAAAGAAATAGCCGATAGCGGCAGCGATGACGATTGGGATGATATAGATGAGTAATGAGGTGCCGTATGATGAGCCCCTGTTGGATTCATCCTGTATCTGTTCGCTTTGCTTTGTTTCTTTACTTAAGTCTCTTTGGGTTACCGCTCCAATTGAGGACTTTGCCGCCACATAGAGAATCCCTTTGGGCCCAATAGAAACCTTACCGCCAACCTTGGCCCTCCAGATCATCACGCCATTCTTCCCCATACAGGTAAGAAAGCCATCGGTTGAAGTCACGAAAATATTACCGGCGCCGTCAATGAGAGCGGGGCCTTCATGTGAGTTATCGGCGCTATCGGACGGCCATTTCTCCACACCGTTAGGCATTACAGCCTCCACGCGGCAGTCGCCCTGCCAGTATTGCCTGTCATCCGTGTAGTTCAAAGAAGTTGTGCTGAAGATTATGGTGCCGTCCTTTTGTAGCGCGGGCATATTCGCCGATTTGCCTTTCGCCTCAAAGTACCACTTCAAGCCGCCATTCGGCTTAATTGCAAAGAGGCGTCCCTTTCCCAGCTTCTTTTGGTCCTCATCCTGTTTAGTTAATAGTCCGTCATCTCTGGTCATACCAAAATAAATTGTGTTGTCAGGGGCCAGGATGGGTGATGAAAGCTTAATTGCGCCTTTTTCAGTTACTTTATATTTCCATTTTAGAGAGCCGTTAGCGTTAAGGGCGTAGAGACACAGGTCCTGTGCGGTAAAGTAAACGCTGCTATCGTTTCCTAATGTAGGCGAGCCGTCTATCTGCCCGCTTGCAGCGTATTGCCACTTGATTTTGCCATCGCTAGAAACGGCATAGAGAGTTTTACCTTTTACGGTACCGACATAGAGGGTGCCGTCGTTACCAAGCATGATGCCGCCGGAAGATTCACCGTTAAGAGGCACCTGCCATTTTACCGAACCATCAGTCTTATTAAGCGCGGCCAGCGTCGTACCTATAACCGCGTAAACGGCATCTTTCCCGATTGCCGGAGACCCTGTTACCTTGCCCGTTAGCTTTGAGACCCACCGCACCTTCTTGTCGGGGGCAAAGGCGAACAACCCCGAGTGACCGGATGCGTCGGGCTTTGACGACTCCGTGGATGTTGTCGAGGAGGACTCTTTATCAAACGGCGTAACATCGACACCGACATAAAAATTGCTGTCTTCGCCCACAACTATCGGGGAGGAAGGCTTACCGCTTGTCCCAAACTGGATGACCCAGAGAATCCCCGGTTGAGACGGGGCAATATTGTTGCTACGACCGGAATGGCCCGCATCATGCTGGTAAACGCCCCAGCTATCAGTTGCAGCTGCGAGTACGGGAACCGATAATCCAAACAGTAGAAGTGGGACTACTCCCGCAAGTAATACCACCAATCTACCTATAAAACCTGACCGCCTGTTAACAAGGAACATATCTTTCCTCTCAACTCCTTGCACCCTTTTGCTTCTTACATGCTAAACCAAGGTATCTTTACATTGATAAACCATAGATAATGATAACACAACTCGGCGATCATTCTATCCCCAAGTTGCCCTCGAATTTGCATGAAAAGCTCCCGGCCCGGTAGGAGTTAAAACAAGCGGGTATCGGCGCGATTATAGCGTTGTTTTTAGGAGGTTTTTCGCGGCAAGGTTCATGCCGCTTGATACCAGAGGTGTTGGCAACTTTGAGCCTCCTACCGGAATCGAACCGGTAACCTCTCGATTACAAGTCGAGTGCTCTGCCAAGTTGAGCCAAGGAGGCAGGGAATTATCTTAGACTATTTCCAGAGCCTACATAAAGAAAAGCTGTGCTCAATATCACAGCTCAACTACCCTGATAGCCAAGCATGATTATACCACACGGGATTTCAAAGTATCAACTTACATGTTGCCGGAAACAGTGTTTCCCCCAGAGAATCCTGGGGTCGGGCTTATCGGCCGGCCAAACCTTGGTTTTTAATAACAGTCAGCTTCACGACCAAATTACTTCATAATGGCCAGAAGCCTGAGAGCCGCCTTATAGATCAGCCAGAAGATAACAATGGTTATAAGGGATGAGAACTCGATGACCATGGTTCCCGAAATCACATTACCGACAATCCCTTGGAATATGCCTACGAAGGCGTTTGTGAAGTTATAGATCAAGGTTACGAACGCGTTGTTTGAGTTGGCCCCGATAAGCTTAAATGCAAATCTGAGCAACACAACCGCAACCATTATCCAAAATATATAATCCACGATTAGCGCGATTTTTATATTGGAACTGATCTCTGTAGGCGTTTTAATTCCGGCAGATGCCGAGCTTTCGTTGAGAACCGGGGCCTCGATCTGGGTGTGGTTTTCTACTTTTTCCATGAACGCCTCCTGTGCCGTCGCTAAGACAGTGCAAGGTCGTTTGACTCCAGAATATTATACGCCAGAGGAAACGGAATGCATACAGTTTTTTAAAACCATTTGGGAGCCAGGAGCCAGAATAAAAACCTTCTTCTTACGATAGTTAGACTACGCCTAAACGCTAGTGCCAGAACACCATAATTATTGTGTCATTCTGAGCGAAGCGAAGAATCTAGAGA
>PFFU01000062.1 GCA_002783345.1 Candidatus Aquicultor secundus | reverse complement strand
TCTGACGAACCGCCGTATGCGGACCCGCTTGTACGGTGGTGTGGGAGGGTCGGCGGCGAAAGCCGCCCCCTATCCCGATCTAAATTTTTGAACCCGAGAAGGATTCGAACCTGATTTACTTTTCTTGGATAACTCAACCGAATAAAGTTAACAGTCGATCTAATTTATGATAACATGATAAGTAATATGTAATCATGGAGGCATTGTTATGGTTAGAACCCAGATTCAATTAACTGAAGAGCAGGTTACCGCTTTGAAAAAGATGGCAAGCAAAAAACATATTTCTATCGCAGAATTGGTCCGTCGAGGTGTTGATTCGGTGATTAAATCAGACGTTGAAGCCTCTGATGAAGAGCGACGGCAAAGAGCATTATCAGTTGCCGGCAAATTCAAGTCAGGCATTAAAGATCTATCGACCAACCACGATAAGTATCTAGCGGAGTCATACGGGTCATGAGCGTTTTTATCGACACCTCAGCTCTTCTTGCGGTAATGGATGCTGATGATATACATCACATGCAAGCAAGAAAAGCCTGGAATGATATTATCAGCAAAAGTGAGGTATTAATTAGCCATAATTATGTATTGGTTGAAACCTTTGCATTAGCACAGCACCGTCTGGGCGTTGAAGCGGTTTCGCTGCTTCAAAATGATGTTATCCCCATACTTACGGTAGAGTGGATTAATGAAGTCAATCACTTATCCGGTATTACTGCTCTTATTGCAGCAAATCGTAGAAAGCTAAGTCTCGTAGATTGTATTAGTTTCATCACTATGCGAAAGCTTGGAATTAAAAGGGCATTTACTTTCGATAAGCATTTTAAAGAACAGGGATTTGAGTGTGTCCCTTAAGCTGCTAACATGAGATCCTAGCGTCAATTATTATTTCCTATAGGAAATAATAATTGACGCCGGACACCAGGCATATTACATGGAGCAATTGGAATACGTCCCACTTTATGTAGAGGCCTTTATTGCTTGTGGTATACTGACCCTACCATTAGCATGCGTAGGTACATACACCTTTGGATAAGAAAATTTACTGGATAGAAAACATAAAACTCCTAGCGTTATTAGCTATCATGACCTTCCACTTTTGGCCTGCGGTTGATCCTACTGTAAGAGATTTTGGCATCTACTTTAAAGATTGGACGCTTCTCAAACTTCCTTTAAGAAACGGCTTCCAGGGCACCTTTTTATTCTTTACCACAAGTGGAATCGGTCTTACGCTATTACTAAGCAAGAAAAAAATCACGTGGATGGAATTCTACCGGTCGAGGCTTTTACGCATCTATGTTCCTTTCTGGGTTACTATTTCAGCCGCGCTTCTCCTCTACTTTCTTGGTCGTAATGTCTCGCTAACGCCTCCGAGTAATCCCCTGCAATGGATGGGCAATATCCTGCTTCTCGAACTACCCCGCATGCAAAAACTTCAGCCCCATTTCTGGTTTTTGTTTGCCATCATCCGCTTATACGTACTTTTCCCATTCATTTATGGCTTTGCGAGAAAGACCGGTCATCTCGGGCTGGCGGGCATATTTATACTGGAGGTTTTCGCATTTACTTTATACGGTATCTTTCCTTTTCATTATTTAAAGACGTTTTTGACGCAAATCTTCGTCTGGATATTCCCGTTTTATTTTGGGATTTATGTCGCATTGATGCTCTTAAAAGACAGGGAGAAGACCGAGCGCGTTTTGCATAAGCTTTTTCCTCTAGGAGTGGTCGTTTGGGGGATAGGAACAGTAGCGAATAATTACCCGAAAGGAGATCCGATAACATTTACCTTCTTACCGCTAGGAGTTTTCATTATCGCATTTAAAGTGGCTTCTCTTAACTGGAAATTGCCCGCAGTTAATAACATCTCCTACGAGGTTTATCTTGTTCATATAACGCTTTTGGCACTCTTAAGCCCTATTTTGAAACCACTATCAACCGCTTTATTCTATTTTGCTTTTATTTTAGCCTCGCTACTTGCTGCCTATTCGGTGAATCAGGTGAGTAAGGCGATCTACGATATCGCAAATCTCAGTCCTCAACGCAGGGATTATGTAGTGCAGTCGGATGAACTGCCGGCAATCATGGAGCTGGTATCCACGGACAACTACTCGGATAGCCCTGAAAAGCTAAAGACTCGTTGAATATTATCTAGTTATCTAGGCAAACCCTAAAATAAAAAGCCACCCTCGAAAAGGTGGCTTCTTATTGTTTTAAAATCTTTGATTAGTCGATAACGACGACGTTGGATGCGCGGGCACCCTTGGCCTCCATCTGGACTTCGAACTCGACGGTAGCGCCCTCGGTAAGGGTCTTGAAACCGTCGGCATTGATAGCTGAGTGATGTACGAATACGTCCGGGCCGCCGTCCTCCTGGCTAATAAAGCCAAAGCCCTTGCTGTTATCGAACCACTTTACTGTACCTTTTGCCAAATCTTCCACCTCCTAGCGTCTTAAGACTTTTAAGCTTACGACGCTAGGTTATGCGACACTCGAAAACGAGCTTACAACACCGACAAAAAAATAAAGGCCGTCTAAAAACGAGCCCCCATTTACGAATTCACGTCTTAGCTATGCTACATTATCGGCTAAAATCCGGTTTTTGTAAAGCTATTTAGCACAAAACCCCTGCTAGGGGAAATCCACGGTATGAATATCGTTGCATGCACCCTTCAATCCCTCCTTGGATAGAGCAATCCGTTCAGCCAACCGAAGCCGATGACCAGCGGTCCGATGACGAGGATGAGGATGTAATGTTTAAAATAACCGCGCGTGGGTATTTCAAAAGAATCGCCTATAGGCGATTGCTTAAACTAATGATATGCTAATCATCGAGCAACCGATTATACTGTTTTTGTTAAATGTTGGCCGTAAAAGAGTTAAGAATTTCACGGGGGGGTGTATTCACGCGGTGAGTACAACGGTAGGTATTCCTCAGGCGTTGCTTTACTACAAATATTACCCGTTATGGGACACGTTTTTGAAAGGGCTTGGGGCCGAGGTCGTGGTTTCCAACCCCACCACAAAGAAGACGATAAATCTGGGCACATCCGTTGCGGAAAACGAGCTTTGCCTGCCGGTAAAGGTGTTTTTCGGGCACCTGCTCGACCTTAAAGACAAAGTGGACGCACTCTTTATTCCAAGGGTTATAAGCGTCGAGAGCGGTGCGTACACCTGCCCGAAGTTCTTGGGCCTGCCTGACTTGGCGCGGGCGCTTGACAAGCCGCTTCCTAAAATCTTTGAGCCCACCTTTAACGCGCGTTTAGGCAAACGGCGTTTTTTCGAGGCTCTCTTCGATTTTGGGTCGCTTTTTACCAGCAGCAAGTATAAGATTTGGCGGGCCTGGACGGCCGGGGTTCATGCCCAGAAGGCGTATGAGAAAAAGCTTTTGGAGGGACTCACGCCGATCGAGGCCATAATGGGGGCGGAAAAACATGTGGCGACCGGGGATTTACGAATCGGCATCGCGGGGCATCCGTATAACGTCTCCGATCCCTATGTAAACTTAAATTTAATAAAAAAGCTCAGGGACTGGGGCGCCGACGTGGCGACCGAGGAGATGATCCCGCATGCCACGCTTGAGCGCGAGGCGAATCGTCTGCCCAAGCGCCTTTTCTGGTCGTATGAGCGCGAGGTCGTCGGCGCGGCGTTTCACTGGATGCAGACCAAGTCGGTCGACGGCATCATCTATATTCTCTCATTTGCCTGCGGCCAGGATTCTTTAATACAGGTTCTGCTTGAGATCGAGGCCAAAAAACAGCACGGCATCCCGCTGATGTCGCTGGTAATCGACGAGCACAGCGGCGAGGCGGGCATGATAACCCGCGTTGAGGCCTTTATCGATATGCTCAGGTGGAGGGCGATGTAATGAAGGTGACGTTTCCCCATATGGGAAAGCTTGATCGGGTATTTATAGATATCTTTACGCGCACCGGAATCGATTATTTGGTGCCGCCGCGCACCAGCTCGAAGACGCTGCAGCGGGGCTTGCGCTACTCACCAGAGTTCGCATGCCTTCCGTTGAAGGTAACGATCGGAAACTTCATCGAGGCCATCGAGGCCGGGGCGGATACGCTTTTAATGGCGGGCGGCGTTGGGCCGTGCCGCTTCGGCTACTACGCCGAGATACAGAAGTGCGTCTTGGAAGAGGCGGGATACAAGTTCGACATGATCGTGCTTGAGCCGCCGGCGGCGGGCTGGATGGGCTTTATCAATACGCTAAAAATCCTGGCGCCCGGAAAATCGATTTATCAGATCTGGCAGCTCATTAAAGTGAGCTTTAGTAAAGCCAGGATATTAGACGAGCTTGAAAAACATGCGTTAAAATACCGCGCCTATGAGGTTAACCGCGGCGGTACCACCAAAGCATATAAAAAAGCGTTGGATATTATGAGCCCGGCGATGACCGAAGAGGAGATCGCTCAGGCTAAGGCGGAGGCGTTTGCCGTACTCAAAGCGGTTGAAAAAGATATGGACCGCGATGTGCTCAAAGTCGGCATCATCGGCGAGTTCTACATCCTGCTCGAGCCGTTCGTAAACTTCGATATCGAGGAATACCTGGGCAACATGGGGGTATCATTAGAGCGCTCGGTGTTCCTGACCGACTGGATAAGCCCGTCGACGAAAAACCAGATCATGGGGATAAGCGACGATGAGATCGCCGCGGCCGCCAAGCCGTATCTAAACCACTTTGTCGGCGGCGAGGGGCTGCCGAGCGTGGGGCATACCTGCGTGTATGCCAAGGAAGGCCTTGACGGGGTGATCCATCTCTTCCCGTTTACCTGCATGCCGGACACCATCGCAAAATCGATCCTGCCGATGGTAAGCCGCGATCTGGATATCCCGGTTATCTCGTTCGTCATCGACGAGCAGACGGGACGCGCCGGCATATTGACCCGCCTGGAGGCCTTCATCGATCTTCTGGCGAGCCGAAAAAAGCACAGAACCAGGGAATTAGTAGGGAGGACGTAAGCATGAAGGGTTTTTTGGGCGTTGATGTTGGCTCGGTCAGCACCAACCTTGTTGTTATAGATGAGCGCGGAGATGTCGTAAGCCTTGTTTACATAAGGACGCAGGGGCAGCCGATTGTGGCCGTCCAGCAGGGGCTTAAAGAGTTGAGAGAGAAACTTCCTGAGAATGTAGAGATCGCGGGTGTTGGGACAACCGGCAGCGCGCGATACTTAAGCGGCGTTATCGTCGGCGCGGATATCATCAAGAACGAGATCACGGCGCACGCCGTTGCGGCGTCCCACGTGGTGCCGCAGGTGAGAACCGTTCTTGAGATCGGCGGACAGGACTCTAAGATCATCCTGCTTCGCGACGGCATCGTCATCGACTTCGCGATGAACACTGTGTGCGCCGCCGGGACCGGCTCGTTTCTCGACCACCAGGCGCAACGCCTCGGTATCCCGATCGAGGAATTTGGCGGCTATGCGTTAAAATCGACCGTTTCGTGCCAGATCGCCGGGCGATGCTCGGTCTTCGCCGAGTCCGACATGATCCACAAGCAGCAGATGGGATACCGGATGGAGGATATCATCTACGGCCTCTGCCAGGCGCTCGTGCGCAATTACTTGAACAACCTCGCAAAAGGCAAGGAACTGATCGCACCTATCGTCTTCCAGGGCGGGGTCGCGGCGAACGCCGGTATGAAGCGGGCGTTTGAAGAGGCGCTTCAGATGCAGATCACAATCCCTGAGCACCACCACGTGATGGGCGCAATCGGCGGGGCGCTTTTGGCGCGCGGCACGGTGCGCGACGGCAACACCAAGTTCAACGGCTTCGAGTCGGCCGACGTCGATTACCAGACGAGAAGCTTCCACTGCAAGGGCTGTGAGAACCACTGCGAGATCGTGCGCATCATGGTCTCGGCCAAGACGCTGGCCTGCTGGGGCGGTCGCTGCGGCAAGTGGGAGGTTGCAAGCGCGGAGGAAGCCGATCTGCTCGTGCAGTCCTCCACATAGGATAAAAAATTGGCGTTTAACCAGTATTATAATGTAATAACGTAGGGGCCGAGCTTGTCTCGGCCCTCCTCAGTGTATATAGATAGCCCAGGCGGGCCATAGAGCCCACATTTTTATCCGGCGGCAAACCCAACCCCTTTATTGCCTAATACCATCATGTCCGCATGTCGCATATTTAGCGACTTCTGTAGGGGTGAAAACCCGCAAAGCGATATGGTAAGATTTCCTATGCCCTTTTGAGCTGTGTTAACAGGGCGTTACACATCGATGAAGCCTTGACAACACCAGGTCACGAGGTTAAGATATAAGATGCTTTTGTGGCAAAAATTACAAATGAATTACCAATAATTTAATAATGTTGGGGGAGAGGAGTGCAAATTGGCTAAAGTTTTAGGAAAAGAAGTCCTGCGGTCCGACTTGATAGCTTTAAAGGTCGAGGCACCGGAGATAGCAAAGAAGGCTAAAGCAGGACAGTTTGTTGTTGTTCGCGCGGATGAGGTAGGAGAACGCATACCGCTTTCACTGGCTCGCATAAGCCCGGAAGATGGAAGCCTAGGTCTCGTCGTTCAGACGATCGGCGTAACATCTTCGAAACTCGGCGCCATGAATGTCGGCGATGATATCGCAGATATCGCTGGCCCGATGGGTCACGCGACCCCGATTAAGAATTACGGCAGAGTAGCTCTTCTTGGCGGTGGTTTTGGAGCTGCACCGATGTATCCAATCGGCAAGGCGCTAAAAGAAGCCGGCAACACTGTTACCTCGATTATCGGCGCACGCTCGGCCGATCTTCTCGTCTATGAGAAAGAGCTTGCTGAGTTCAGCGATCAGGTTCTTGTTTCCACAGATGATGGTAGCAAGGGCTTTAAAGGTCTTGTTACCGATGTGCTCAAGCAAGAGATCGAGGCAAATGGAGTCGATTGGGTTATGGCTATCGGTCCGGCTATCATGATGAAGTTCGTATCCCTTGCAACCAAGCCTTACGGAATTAAAACATTTGTCAGCTTGAATCCGATTATGGTCGACGGCACCGGCATGTGCGGCGCCTGCCGTGTTTCTGTTGGCGGCAAGACCATGTTCGGTTGCACCGACGGCCCGGATTTCGACGGCCACCTCGTCGACTGGGATCTTTTGATGACACGTCAGCGCACCTATCTCACTGAAGAGAAAGTTGCGATGGAAAAATATTCATGCAGTTGCGTCCCGAGCGCAAAGTAAGGAGGAGGGCAGATGGCAGAGATTAAGATACCTGAATTTACAAAAGAGGAAATAAAAGAGATTAGAAAAACCCGCACCGCAATGCCGGAGCAAGACGCTAAGGCGCGTGGGAGAAACTTCGAGGAGGTAACCATTGGCTTTACCGCCGAAGATGCCCTCCGCGAGGCGAATCGTTGCTTGGCTTGTAAGAAAAGGGATTGTGTTTCGGGATGTCCGGTCGAGGTACCGATCCCCGAGTTTATCGCTTTAATTAAAGAAGGCGATTTTATTGGCGCGGCCAAGAAGATCAAAGAGAAAAACCCCGTTCCGGCCGTTTGCGGTCGCGTATGCCCGCAGGAGAGCCAGTGCGAGTCGAAGTGCGCGCTCGGCAAGAAAAACGAGCCGGTTGCAATCGGCCGTATGGAGCGTTTTGTAGCCGACTACGAGCGCGTGAACGGCGGAGGCAGTAGCAACGGCCAGGTCAAGAAGCCAAAACCGAGCGGCTTTAAAGTCGCGGTCGTCGGTACCGGCCCGGCAGGACTTGTTGTTGCAGCCGATTTGGCTAAACTCGGCCACGAGGTTACCATGTTTGAGGCGCTTCACAAAGCCGGCGGTGTTCTCGTGTACGGTATCCCCGAGTTCAGGCTTCCAAAAGCGATCGTCCAATCGGAAGTCGACGGTATCAAGGCGCTTGGCGTCAATATCAAGGTCGACTCGGTTGTCGGCAAGCTCTACACCATTGACGAGCTTCTCGGCGATTTTGACGCCGTCTTCATCGGCTCCGGGGCAGGTCTACCGATGTTCTTGAACATCCCGGGCGAGAACCTCAACGGTGTTTACTCAGCCAATGAGTTTTTGACCAGGACAAACCTTATGAAAGCATACCTCTTCCCGGAGTATGATACGCCGATTAAAAAGGGCGGGCACGTGGCGGTCGTCGGTGGCGGAAACGTCGCGATGGATTCGGCCAGAACCGCGCTTCGGCTTGGTGCCGAGGCGGTCTACCTTGTCTATCGCCGTTCGATGGAAGAGCTTCCCGCCCGTAAAGAGGAAGTGCACCACGCGATCGAGGAAGGCATCGACTTCAGGCTTCTCACCAACCCCGTCGAGATCGTCGGCGAGGATGGCTGGGTGCGCGGCATCAAGTGCGTCAAGATGGAACTCGGCGAGCCGGATGAGTCCGGTAGGCGCCGCCCGGTTACAATCGAGGGCTCCGAGTATGTCATCGAGGTAGACACGGTGGTTATGTCGATCGGTACCGGCTCGAACCCGATTATCCCGAATTCGACGCCGGATCTCGAGATTAACAGGCGCGGCTACATCGTTGCCGACGAGAGCGGCGCGACCAGCAAGCCCGGCATATTCGCCGGCGGCGACATCGTAACCGGCTCGGCAACCGTTATCCTGGCTGCAGGCGCAGGCCGCAAGGCCGCAAACTCGATCCACGAGTACCTGATGACGAAAGTCAAAGCCTAAGGAGAAGAAAGGGTCCGGGGTCCGGGGCCCGGGGGTCAGAAAAACTTAATTAAATCAGTAGGGCGAAGTTCAAGTTTCGCCCTACTTTTTTCGTGTGCGCCCGGCATGGGCGATAGCTTGGCGGTGAAAGTCCGCTATGGGCTTGGCAGTGGGAACCATTAGCCAAGGGCAAGGGTG
>PFFU01000092.1:6364-15150 GCA_002783345.1 Candidatus Aquicultor secundus | reverse complement strand
ACAATTGCCGGCGTTTAGAATGACAATTGCTGACGCTCAGAATGACAAGCAGCAAAAAGGGAAGATGAGATGACGATTCAGATTCACACGCCGCTAACAGTTGAAACAGTATCATCCCTAAAATCCGGGGATAAGGTCGAGATTTCGGGGACGATTTATACGGCGCGCGACCAGGCGCATAAGCGGATTGTGGCTGCAATCGAGAACGGTGAGGCACTGCCGTTTGAGCTTGCGGGGCAGATCATATTCTATGCGGGCCCGGCACCTACGCCCCCGGGTAAAGCGAGCGGTTCGATTGGGCCGACGACCAGCGCGCGGATGGATGCCGTTACGCCGCTTCTCCTCGAGCACGGTTTAAAGGGCGTTATCGGCAAAGGCCCGCGATCCCAGGCAGTTAAGGATGCCTTAAGCAGGTACAACGCCGTCTATTTTGCGGCGACCGGTGGTGTCGCGGCGCTTCTTTCATCCTATATAAAGCGCGTAGAGCTTATCGCATACCCCGACCTCGGTCCCGAGGCGGTTTATAAACTTGAAGTCGAGAACTTTCCGGTAATCGTTGCGGCCGATGCGCATGGCGGCGATTTCTATGAGCAAAACCGGAGATTATATAAACGAGCGTAGAGGGATATCGTGTAGTTAAACTGGGCAAACTGCGCAAAACGAGCCATGTGCAATTGCCTAAGGAGGGCCCATAATAGGCGGCGCACCCATACTCACAGAGGGGACGAGCACAGTGATGCACGGCACAAACGGCACAAATGAAAGAAACAACATAAAAGACACACAAGACAAAAAAGATATAAAAGGCACAAAAGGTACAAACAGCCTTTTTATAACATTTGAGGGGATTGAAGGAAGCGGTAAAAGCACCCAGATGACGCTTCTCGCCAGCTACTTGAGTTCACGGGGGTACGACGTGACCACGACCCGTGAGCCGGGCGGCACGCCTATCGGCGAGGCGATCCGCGCGGTGCTGCTAAACCCCGATTTTACCGAAATGGATTACCGCACCGAAGTTCTGCTCTACGCAGCCGATAGAGCGCAGCACGTTGCCGAGCTAGTTAAACCGGCACTTGCGCGCGGAAGCATAGTGATCTCGGATCGCTACCTCGACTCGACAATCGCCTATCAGCACTACGGCAGGGGACTGCCGCTCGATTTCATCCTGGAAGTAAACGAGCAGGCCACCGAAGGCATCAAACCCGACCTGACGCTCTTGTTAACCGTACCTGTTGAGATCGGTCTGAAACGGGCGACCAAAACCATTGCGGACAGAATCGAGCGCGAAGACGTTGAGTTTCACGAGCGCGTTGAGAAGGGGTTTCAAGAGCTTGCAAAGCGCGAGCCTGAGCGCTGGCGGGTAATCGATGGTATGTCGACTGTCGACGAGATCCACACGCTCATCATCCAAGCAGTTGAACCACTCCTATGATATAATTTTCTCCTGTGAATGACCTTGCTAGTTGCTATAAACAATCCTATGGATGTGCTTATGGACGAGACTATTCTCTGGTCGAGCATTATCGGCCAGAATGATGCGATAGATAGAATTCTGCGTTCGCTTCGCTCCGAGGAGGGCAGCCACGCCTGGCTCTTCGTCGGCCCGCGCGGCGTCGGCAAGTGGACGACCGCAAAAGTTATGGCCGCGGCCCTCAACTGCCAGGAGAACGGCTGCGGGCGCTGCGTATCCTGCGGCAAGATCATGCGCGAGATACATCCGGATATCTTTTTGATCGAGCCCGAGGGCAACTTTATCCATATTGAGACGATTCGCGATCTCCTTCAAAGCGTCTCGCGTAAAAATTATGAAGGCAAGATAAAAGTCATCATTATCGACGAGGCCGACAGGTTCACCCCCGAGGCTGCGAACGCGCTGCTAAAGAACCTGGAGGAGCCGCCGGTCGACGTCGTGTTCGTCCTGGTATCGTCCAATCCCGAGGCGGTTCTGCCCACGATTATCTCGCGCTGTCGCCAGGTTCAGTTCAGGCCGATCCCGGCGCAAGAGATGATATCATTTCTGGTCAATAAGTATGATTTGGGCTATGATGAGGCGGCCCTGGCAACCAGATTGAGCGGTGGCATCTTGGGGGCCGCGGTTTCGTTTGCGACATCCCACTCCAAAAGGGAGCGCAGAAAAACCGTCCTCGGTATCGCACGGAGCGCCGACCGCGCCGACCTCGCACGCCTCAGCTTTATCGCCGAGGAGCTTATCCGCGAAATCAAAAAGCCCCTCGACGAGCTAAAAGCCGCTCATAAAAAGGAGATCGCAGAGTTAAAAGAGCAGTATGATGCTAAGGATGCTCCCGTACGCACCATCAAGCGCATCGAGCAACGGCAAAAGCGGGAGCTGGGCAAAGAGGAGCACCAGGGTTTTGAGGATGTCTTGAGCATATTGACCTCGTGGTTCCGCGATATTATCCTGCTAAAAGAAACCGGTAGGGAAGACCTCCTGACCAACCAGGACCACATCCTGGCCGTGAAGGAACACGTCGACCTTTTTAGCAGCGAGGATATGAACCGGTGCCTGCAAATAATCGAAGAAACGAGGCAGTATTCTCGTTTTAATGTTAATATGCAATTAGCATTTGAAGATATGTTGTTTCGCATCCACGACGTGCTCGCGGTCGAGAGCGATCCGTATTTCGTCCCGTAGTACGCAATGGAGCGCAATTTATGATAATTCAGCGGTGCTTTTACAGCACCGGCTTTTATGAAAAAGCAGGAGGTTTTGGCAGGTCATGCCGATAGTTGTTGGAGTCGTATTCAAAAGAGCCGGCAAAGTCTACTACTTTGACCCGGATGGGATAGATTTAAAGAGCGGCGAGAAAGTCGTCGTCAAGACATCGCGCGGGATGGAATTCGGCGAAGTAGTGTCTTCGCCCACGGAAGTCCCCGACGAGGAGATCATCGCCCTGCTGAAGAAAGTCGTCCGGCGGGCAAGCGACGATGATAAGAGCCAGCTCACTAAAAACAAGCAAAAGGAAAAAGAAGCATTTCGGGTTGCGGAGGAGAAGATCGCCAAACACCGGCTTCCGATGAAGCTCATCGAGGTCGAGTACGTGTTCGACGGCAGTAAGATCATCTTCTACTTCACCTCCGACGGCAGGGTCGATTTCCGCGAGCTGGTCAAGGATCTCGCCTCGGTATTTAGAACCCGGATTGAACTTCGCCAAATCGGCGTGCGCGACGAAGCCAAGATGGTCGGCGGCCTAGGCCCCTGCGGCCAGCGTCTCTGCTGCACCGTCTTTTTAGGCGACTTCGAACCCGTCTCAATCCGCATGGCCAAAGAGCAGGACTTGCCGCTTAATCCGTTAAAGATATCCGGCATCTGCGGACGTCTGATGTGCTGCCTGAAATACGAATACGAGGCATACCAGGATTTCAAGAAGCGCGCCCCCAGGCGAGGCACCCGACTCACCACCGAATTCGGCACCGCCCGAATCGTCGAGTTCAACGTCCCGAAAGAGACCGTCATCGCCGAGCTCGAATCCGGCCAACGAATCGAAATGCCCCTAGCCGACGCCCTGGGCTGCAAATGCAAAGCCCCCTGTAAACCCGACTCCTGCTGCGGCAACGGCGGCAAACCCAAAATCGAGTTGGAAGACAGCGTCGACATTCCCGAAGACAGAGGTGCGGATGAGAAAGGCGTTGTGGAAGATCGGGGGATTATTGAGGATAAGGGAATTGTTGGGGATGTTGGGTTCGCGGAAGATGATGAGGTTAATGAAGTTAACGAGGTTGTAGGTGATGAAGCGGTTGTTGCGGATGGAGATGTAGTGGGGGATGAAGAAGCTTTAGAGGATGAGGAAGTAATAGTTGATGCAGGCGGCAACGGCGACAAGCCAAAAGTCGACGAGATCGATGACGGCATCCCGTCGAAGAATGGGGATAGCGATTAGGTCGCAGTGATTGTGATCCGGCTTACAGCCGCGAAAAGATAAGATTGCCTCTGTAGCTCAGCAGGTTATCTAGTATATTAGTGCTAGAATCGCACGTAGCAAGCAACCACCAGGGAGGATTTATGTCAAGGCTTGAAGAGAGTATCGAAATTGCAAATCCCCAGCATCCGCATTGTGCCACAGTTCTTTTGCTCGACATATCAGGGTCAATGGTAGCCAATGGCAAGATTAATCAACTTAACGATGGCTTACGGTTCTTCAAGGAGGATGTCACCTCTGATGAGCTAGCGAGCAAAAGAGTAGATTTAGCAATTATTACCTTTGGAGACGGTGTAACTCTTACCCACGACTTCTCATCAATGGACGCGTTTAACCCACCTACATTACGTGCCTCAGGCTTAACGCCTATGGGTGAAGCCATTCTTAGAGCAATAGATTTAATTGAAGAACGTAAGTTTGAATACAAAAGTAGAGGTATTGATTACTACCGCCCATGGATATTTTTAATCACCGATGGAGAACCTACCGATATGAAACCGGGCGATGCAACCTGGAAAAAGGTAGTTGCAGCTATTAATGACGGAGAGAATAACAAGAACTTCTTATTCTTTACGGTCGGGGTCGAGCCGGCGGATATGGACACACTAAAGCAGCTCTCGCCCTCAAACCGGGCGCCTGTAAGGTTAATGCCCGGCAAGTTTAAAGCTATGTTCGAATGGTTGTCAAAAAGCCAAGGTAGAGTATCGGCGTCCAAAGTCGGCGAAAATGTCCAGCTAGACAGCCCGGCTGGATGGGCCGAGATCTCAACGATATAAGGCACAGGAGGATATGGTTGAAAACATTAGCGACGCCATATTTTTTTGGTGCCTCGGTCATAGGTCCGCTTCATGTCCAGTTAGCTATGCCGTGTCAAGATTCATTTGCCTTTAAGACTATTGACGAAGATTTTGCGGTTGCCGCTATTGCAGATGGGCTTGGTAGTGCATCGAAAGCTGATATTGGAGCTAAAGTAGCAGTCAAAAGCGCTGTAAAAAGTGTAGAAAGAGCTATAAAAGCAACAGCAATAGCAACACATAAGAGTGTGGATATTACAACCCTAGCGAAAGATGCGGTAACTGCGGCCAGGAGAGCGCTGGAGAAGAGAGCGAAAACTGAAGAATGTAGCCTCCGTGATTTAGCGTGCACACTTCTCGTCGCTATTACCCTTAGGGATGCGGTTGCAGCCGTTCATATAGGGGATGGTGCGCTTGTTGTCGACACGGATAACGGTCTTCATCTCATTACAGGACCGGGAGAATCCGAATACACAAACGAGGTCACACCACTGACAAGCCAGGATTGGGAGGAGTCGCTTAAGAGCACATCAGCAGTCTCCGGTGTAAATGGTATTGCGCTGTTTACTGATGGTTGCCAAAGAGCCGGATTGAAAAAAGCTGATAATAACTACGCACCATTCGAAGGCTTTTTTAGGCCGCTTTTTACATATGCCACGCAGATTGATGATTTTGAGCAGGCCAACCAGGATATCTATGATTTACTCGCATCAGACAAGCTCAGCGAGCATTCAGAGGATGATAAAACCTTAGTTCTTGGCATTCTACCTAAAGGAACGTAACTAATGCCAATTCTTGCGGTTTATGATCTGACGGGCAACAAAATTGGATTAAAAAGTACCGGTAAGAGCGGCGGCGAAGGGGCTATCTACGAAATTATCGGCTCTAACAATGGCACTAATAGTAGATGTGCAAAAATTTATCATCCGCAAAAAATTACTGCGGAACTCCACCAGAAAATATTAAGCATGGTGAACAACCCACCGGATGATCCGTCCCCCAATGCGAGACACCGATCAATTGGTTGGCCGGAAGATGTTCTCTATAGCGATTCGGCCAGAAGACTGTTTGTCGGCTATACAATGCCTTTGATAGATACAAAGGTATTTAAGGAAACCCACAAATATTTTGATCCTTCTGATAGGTTAAAAGCGTTTGGCGGAAGCTTTACCTGGCAGCACTTGTTTACCGCAGCGTTTAATATAGCGAGTGCGGTTGCGGCGCTACATGAGAAAGGGCACCGTATCGGAGACTTAAGGGAAACCAATATTCTCGTATCCCCAAGTGCCCTAGTAGCTATAATTGATTGTGACTCGTTCCAGGTAAAAGATAGCGCATCGGATATTACTTATTACACTCGAGTTGGAAGCGGTGAATACCTGCCTCCTGAATTGATGGGTGCGGATTTTAAGACAAACGATCATGATCGATACCACTCAGATCTGTTTGCCCTGGCTATCATAATATTCAAGTTCTTAGCGAATGGCGTGCATCCGTATCAGGCAAGAGGCCCCCTCGTTGATGACGCTCCGTCCCCTGAAGAAAAGATAAAGAAAGGGTATTTCCCATATACTACAGATGCTAGAGGCATCGAACCGCCTAGCTACGCGCTTCCGTACAATATAATTCCGCCGTCTATAAGGGTTTTGTTTTACCGATGTTTTGTTGAAGGCCATGCATATCCTTTGAGGCGGCCTGCTGCAATTGAATGGTTTAATACTTTGAAGGCCGAAGGTGTAAAGTTAAAACAATGTTCCAAGAATGAAAATCACTGGTATGGTAATCACCTTAGTGACTGCCCATGGTGTAATGCTGTAATGCGTCTTGGGAAAGATTACTTTCCGAAACCTTTTTTAGCCGGTCAACAAATTGAGCTTATTGCTGCAAAACACGTGTCCCAATTGCCACAGAGAGTACCGCTAGTGCAGGCGCAGCCACAAATGCACATGCCAACAACGGGTATTGCGCGAACAGCTCAGCAAACATATGTACAACCTAGAGCAGCTAGAAAAAGAGTGCGTAACCGATTCCTGGCATCAAAGATGGACGGCTGCCTTGCACAGCTGTTTGGGGGCATTCTAGTTCTATATGCAGGCTATATGCTTTCCAAAAGCGGTATTTATGTATACAGCCAATTTGATCAGGCTGTAGATAATTATCAGCCATTCTTATTACAAGTTGGAATATATGCAGCCGTTCTTATTGTTGGAATTCACATAATACATTGTGGTATAGACGATTGGTAGACTGTTTGCCTGCTAGTTTTTTTATGGGCAAGGTTATCATTCCGGCTTCTATGGTTGCCACACTGTGCGAGCACAAAGCGCGCCAGCTCGTCGACGTTAAGCAGAACAAAGAGGAGGATATTCAAAACCGCGCGCAAATCTGCTAAACTAAAGGGCGTTCGTTTTCACGACCTGCGGCATTCATATGCCGCGATTGACAGTTTGGACGCGCCAAAACAGGTGGTGGCGGTGGTCTAAGACTGGTGTAATACGCGGTTACAATGTGGTCACAAAACACCCAAAAATATGCTAAAATACGGTTAGACACAGACAAGAGAAAAACAGCAAAATAGCAGGTCAACAACTAAATACACATCATGCCACTGTAGCTCAGCAGGTAGAGCAGCTCACTCGTAATGAGCAGGTCAGCGGTTCGAATCCGCTCAGTGGCTCAGGTCAGAGGCCTAGAATCACCAAGAAAGGGATTCTAGGCCTTCTTCGTAAGTGCAAACTAAGTGCAACACGTCAATTTTCACCCCTCACTAAAGAGCGTTCCCCACCCTATTTCCCGAATTTTGCGAGTCCATAAAAAAACGGCAAACTTTATTGACGGTCCGTCGTCAGAAAGGGGGATGAAAAATAAAGTTGTTTAAAGATTTTATCCTGCCTAAACCGAGTCGCCGAGCTTGGACAGAAGATAAAAAAGCTGGAGCAAGAGATAAGCACCCATGAAAGTGGTAAAGTTTTTCCGCCAATGGATAATGGTAAAAGCGATTGCACAGAGAGGCAAAGTAATAGATAATACCACCATAGTACTCGTATTTGCATTACGCTTAGTGCTTTGGCTATTATCAGGTAGGCGGTCGAATAAAACTT
The DNA here is from genome assembly GCA_002783345.1 of Candidatus Aquicultor secundus. GTDB lineage: Bacteria > Actinomycetota > Aquicultoria > Aquicultorales > Aquicultoraceae > Aquicultor_A > Aquicultor_A secundus. The sequence goes on along the minus strand of PFFU01000092.1, from coordinate 7,317 downwards.
AGTCTCTCACCCACCAATAATCAGCCGTGGCTGCCACTTGAGATAACTCTGTTGAGAAAGAAGCGGGGTAACATGTCTGATTTTAACGCATTATTCCTTACTAGCATGAGGATTCTACCGACAGCTCTGCTGTTTTTTGTGGCAGCTGAGGTATTGAGTTCAGCTCTTAGCAGACTGAATTACCATTGTGATGTTTACCGCAGACTTGGTTCTTCTGTAATCTTTTGGGTGCTGGCGACTTTTTTCCAACTGTTTTTCGGTATAGGAAACATATTTACCATATCAGCACTTATATTTTTAGCTGCTAGCGCAGTAACTTGGTTGGTCTCAATTGTCTACTGGTTGGTCTCAATTGTCTACTGGAAAGTTTCGAAAGCTAGAAGACAAAAAGTTTCAGATGAGTCAGAACGGCTGCAAGATTAAACTCGGACCCCAGAAACTAACATAGAAAATAGTTCTGTGCAGCGAATAACAGGTGCAAATATGAAACGAGTCTGGATAATTCCCGTTATCGTCTGTCTTATGGACTCCAAAAATTCCAAAACTCGTTCTTAAGCTGACCGTCTTAAGCGCTTACTATCTCGCTGGTTTGTCTGCATAATGTTCTAGAAGTTCCTTATCAGTTGGCTTGCGCATTTTCTCTTCTCCTTTCAAAAACCCTTAGCTAGCCTATGAGTTATTTTCATTACTGGCTGGCTTTGGCCGTTTGCCTAACCTATACGGCCATAAAGCACAATCGGTACTAGGGCATAGTGTTACTTCCTTACGCTGACCCACGCAACAATCCAAACATTTAGCCCGGATCGACTTAATCGGTGTTCTTGCTGCCATCGTTACCCCTTTTCTCAAATTGGCGTTTTCGTAGGATTGCCTTGCCTCTTTTTAAGCCATTTAGATATTCGTTTTCTGTGAGTACCAATAAGCATTTTGTTATCTTGATCTCAATTAGCTTA
>PFFU01000092.1:0-6354 GCA_002783345.1 Candidatus Aquicultor secundus | reverse complement strand
AACTTTTCGACTATCTCACCACATTGAGGGCAGGGCCATTTTTTAGGAGCCTGTGGTTTGTCACTGTCACCGTCACTAATAACCTGTGACGAATCACCGCTATTAGCATCATCACTATCCCATCCCCTATAGGGTTGTGACGGTGTGACGATAGATTTATACACATCTGCTTTGTCTCGTTTCTCACCTGTTGGAGCAAGCTTGCCCTCTTTCTTCAGTTTCGTCACGTTATTTTTAACGGTGCCCAAAGGTATTCCGGTCACTTCAGATACGTTCTCGGCTGTGCAGGGACCATGCTCCGTGAAGCTAATTAATATGTGGTCTTTTGTTGTAAGTGCTTCAGTAAAGTAAATGTCCGCCTTGATCTGCTCAAGCGTGAAGCTTTCACCAAAAGTTGCTTTTAGAAACGTGGATTCACGCAGGGGGCCAAAGTTGCTTTTGTTGTGGTGAAGGGCAAGCTTAATCTCATTTTCTTGAATGCCGCTATCTATCATTCTTTGTAGCTGCCAGATATTACGGCTCATATTCTGCTTGTAAACGCTCCCAAAAGCTGTTTTATCCCGGTACTTCTCGCCAGCCTTGGGTTTGCTTTGGTGATCGAGTATAAGGACCGTACCAAGCGGTCTGAGCTTGCGGTATAGCGTTGTTACATCCCTGGCACTTTCAGGATCACCGCTTACCGCTGCACCAAAGGAATCGACGATAGTAAGCACGATGTCATGATCTTTAATAAAGCTTACCAGGCTATCAATGATAGAATTTAAGTCACCGGCCTTCTTGTCTTGAGACAGCGGCGAATAGTAGAGCAGGCCTTCAGGTGGAGTAGCAAGTCCTAAACCACGGGATACTTTATACGCTCGCCGTGCTTGCTCAGCCTCATCTAGCTCAAAATCGACGAAAAGCACGTTCCCTTCCTGAACGTGTTTATCCAGGAAATACCTTCCAATTGCGACACAACAAGCGAGGTAAAGGGCAATATAAGATTTGCCCTGTCCACCGTCACCATAAAGCAGGGTGGGGTAATCGACTGGTATAAAATCATCCACTATAAAACGCATCGGTGGCGGTTCTTCAACATCACATAAACGGTGAATTTTTACCGGCACAGCGTCACATCCTCTAAGGGATTGTGACGGTGATGATGCTTCTCCAGGTGAGTATTTGCTAACACTTTCAGCGATTTGCTTAACTTCAGCATCGGACAGTGGAGGAGTACAGCGCTCTTTATTTTCGATCAATAAGGCCGCTTCTATCGCCCGTTGACTAGCCCTCCGGTGCCTCATAGAACCTGCCAGGCTTGTAAGGGTGTTATTGCGTTTACCCTCGGGGATAAACTCAGGGATTGGTTCAACTGTACTATTCTTTCCGGGTCCGTTCAGTATCTCGATTAACCAAGTGGGCATGTCAGCAAGTGGGATGTCATCAGGATGGCTTGAAACCTCCCACTGGTACCGCCGACCGCTTTTATGTAAGCTTGGTGGAGCTACAATATAGCCGCCATCGGCTTTACTATCTAATCCCGGCCTAAAACCGTTTATGCTTTTAACAAAACACCCTGGGTGTTTAAAGATAATATGACGCCCACCGCCGCCTGTTATGGCCTCCACGGTCTCGGGATAAACCCCGTATTCGTCTAAAAGATCGGCCCATGAATCTTCACCGCCTTTATCTGTGTCGATATCTAAGACTGCTATTCCTGAGCCCTCACCAGCCACTAGGCCTATATTTGCACTCGGCCATGCAGTCCACCATTCCTTAATAGTGGCCTCATCGGTTGAAGCGTCTTTCAAACCGTTCATGGTTCTGGGGTGTTTGCCAATGTGCTGGCAGTCAGTTTTGCCGCATGAGCACCGGCCATTTACCGGTGTGTGGAGTGGGATGACGTGCCAGCCACGTCTTGCATAAGATAAAGTTGCTTCTAGTATCCAGGTAGCATTCGCTAAATGTGGTATATTGTTATTAGCTCTTTGCTCTTCGCCCGTTTGATTGTTAGCCGCAATCGCCGGGTTTTTTTCTTGTGTTGCCATTAGCCCTTCACCAACTCACAACGGTGCTCTTCGAGCCACTTGTCGAGGTCTTCAGTGCGGTATCTTATTGCCCGTCCTAGCCGCAGAAAAACAGGCCCAGGTGTTCGATTAGCTGTTGGACCGTCGCACCTTGCTTGTCGCAAAAAGGATACGCTCATACCAATATACTTTGCTGCATCTTTTTCGTTTACAACACTGTTCATACTATCGCTCCTTACGCTATGGTTTTTTACTGCTAAACCACATCTTACAGAGCAATAAAACAAAAGCGTGCGACAAAAAGACGACAATAATTCAATTCTTTAATTATTTTGCACAGGGTTGGTTGGAAGGCTATTCGAGGAAGTCAGCAGGCCAGGTAAAGCGGTAATCTTCTATGTATCGCTGGAGGGTTCTTACATCAATGTCGTCAAGAGCATTCGCAAAATTCTGTTGGGATCTGAGCGCATAAGTCTTTTCCTCTGGAGAGAGTCTCTCGAAAGCGTCTTTCAGTTCTTGAAAGTTCTTATATTTCTTTGACCCTGGACGTCTGCCCTTAATCTTATCGCCCTTAAAAGGTGCCCACCAGTGCCTTAGTTTTGCAACCGCTTCAGCAACTTCTCTAGAGGTTGGGTTATCTCCAGAGATAACGAATTTACACCTGCCGAATTTGTATTTGTCGATATACGCATCGTTTTTAGGCGGGTTTCTATGTTTAAATAGGGATTTAGGCTTATTGCTAGGGCGGTCAAACTCTTCAAAAAACTCAACTGCCCCCGAGCGCCGGTCGAAAGTATCTACAAATTCGGCTAGTCCAAAGAAGGCTATCAAGGCATCGCTAAACCTAAATTCGATAATAAAGATAGCTTCCTCGCCACCTTTAAAGGGTAAATTATCAGCAAAAACAGGCGTTTCTAGTGTGTGGGGTAAGTTTTTTAGAAACGCCTTTTCCCCAACCGGCAAAGGGAACATAGCTGACCACTCAGAAAGCTCAGGGAACATTAGTTTTTTCGAGGACCAGTTTTCTGTTGACTGCCTCATTGCATCGTAGCAAATATGGTTTGGCAGGCTCTTAATCGCACCTATTGGGTCTTGAAGAAGCCTGGCACAATCTTTACATTTTTCACTGTCACTACTTATGCAAACCTTATTGTCCATGTTACCCAACAGTTATTAATTTATCGCTGACATATCCCGGATTATCGCGCACCAACTTCGCAACGGCATTTGCTTTCACTTCGGGCGCTAAATGCGCGTACCTTAGCGTCATTTTGATATCGCTATGGCCTAATAACTCTCTCACCGTATTTAAGTCAACGCCTGCCATGACTAAGCGGCTGGCGAAGTGGTGTCTTAGGTCATGGAAGCGGAAATTAACTATATCGGCGTCTTTTAATAACTTTCGCCATGAATTGTTAATGTTATCGAAACGCCCGCCGTTCTTTCCAGGAAACACTAGCTCACTGTCCTTGACGCACGTTTTCCACCTAAAAAGCACATCGAAGGCCTCGGCGTTTAGTGGGACGTGCCTTGTCTGTCCGCTTTTCGCACCAGCGCCCTTGACTGTAAGCATGGCTCGATCAAGGTCAACGTCGCTCCATTTAAGGTTAAAGAGCTCACCGCGCCTTAGTCCCGTGTTAAGATCCAAGATTATGAGCGGCTTTAGGTAGTCAGCAAGGGGTAGTTTTTTTAAGTCCGGTAATTGCTCATAACCTCGTACTCTTCGCCAGGCGTTTGCGCTGTCTCGCTTTAGTTTAATGTGCTCTTCGCGGTAATCCAATGCGGCTCTTAAGCGCTCTTCCTCTTCGTCGCTTAAGAATCTAACTTTAGGCGCTCTATCAACCTTAAGCGGCTTAATCGGCGCTAGCGGGTTCGTTTGAATGTGACCCCATTGCACAGCGCGGGATAGTGCGCTCTTGAGCGTGGCAGCATAGCGGTTAATAGAAGCAGGCTTAGTTCCGGCTTTAAGCCGTCCTGAGCGCCACTTCTCCACTTGCCAAGGGGTAATATCCCCAAGCTTGGTTTTGCCTAGTATTGGTAAGAAATTAGCCCTTAACCTGCTTATGGTCGTTGTGGCGCTGCGCTGGTGAATCTCTACCCACGGTGCGTAAACTTCGGTGAGGTAGCTTTCAAGTGTATGGAATTTAGCTTTGCGCTTGGCTTCTCGGGGGTCAATGCCTCTTACATAATCGGCAAGTATCTCTTTAGCACGGTCTCGTGCTTGTGTTGGCGTTAAAACGTCTGTCTTGCCGATCGTGATCCGTTTTCCACGGGCGTATTGGCAAATATAAGTCATTCTACCGGACGACTGCACACGCAAAAGAAAACCCGTTAGTTTCGTGTCTCTTACTTCATAGACCTTCACGCCTGGTTTTAAAGACTCAATCAACCGCTTGTTAATGACTGCTCTCACGAGTAACCCCCTCTTTTTTGCACTTACGAGAGTGTTTATTAAGTGCAACTTGATTATAAAACAATGAAAAGCAGTAGACAAGCGTATAAGAGCATGCTTATAATAATGGCAGGTAAAAGTACCTAGTTTAGTGTACTGGTTTCTATGGATAAACATGGGTTTTTAGTAAAAAATTTCACTCGTAATGAGCAGGTCAGCGGTTCGAATCCGCTCAGTGGCTCCATTCTAATATTATGTAATCAATGCTCGCTGAACGGGAAAATGCCAATGAAAAGTAAGGCACATATTAATATACCATATAAGAAAATAGCCGAGTTTTGCCGAAAATGGGATATTCAAGAATTTGCCCTATTTGGCTCAGTTCTTCGCGATGATTTTCGACCGGACAGTGATATAGATGTTTTGATTACTCTCACTCCTGAAACAAGGCATGGTTTATTTAGCCTTGTTCATATGCAAAATGAACTTAAAGAGATATTTGGACGAGAGGTCGATATAATCAGTCGACGCGGGATTGAATCTAGCCGAAATCATCTTCGCCGCAAAGCCATTTTAGATTCCGCCGAGGTTCTGCATGTTACGGGATAGGAGTATCTGCTAGATATTATCCGCCGGTTAGAAATCATTGGTGAAGCCGCACAACGGGTCTCTGGGGAGGCTCGTGTGAAGTTGCCCGAGCTGCCATGGGGGAGTATGGCAGGCATGCGAAATTTTCTAATCCATGAATATGATGACGTGGACCTTGCTATAGTATGGAATACGGTGTCAGTTGATCTTCCGCCTCTTATTGTGTCTCTTGAGAAATTCTTTAGGTAGACTGAGTAAGTTCTATAAGGCGTGGATAACCTCCACGCCTTTCTTTACCCCTTAAATCCCTTTACTTAACCCCTATTTATAAGATCTGCCTCATAAACAGACAATTTTGGTAAAGTTCCTCTACTATAAGTCGATATCACACGCAACTATTCAATACATAGAAGTTCCAGGAACCTAGACCAAGCTTCGCTTATTCAAGGAGGAAGATTTTAGATGAGTATCAATGCTTTAAGCATGCGAATGCGGCATCATACGTTTGTAGCTTACTTCTTAGTGGCGGCAATGCTTCTTAGCTTTATGCCTGCTGTACCCGCGCTTGCATCTGGTGGTGCAACATTTACCGTTGGTGTAAATCCGTTACCAGTTATGGGACCGCAGGACCTTAACATCAACGTATCCGCCGATCAAACAATTACAGGCACACCGATGGTGTTGCTAATGCCTCCAGGTGAGGATACACAAGCGATCGGGTTAAATAGTATTAACCCAAACAACTGGAACGGTATGTTGTTTCATGTTGATTCCTTCACCGCGGACGGGACTTATACCGTCGAGGTATCCAATCCCGGCGACAACGCTACAAGCACAACCTTTGCGATAAGCTTGGGAGGTAGCGGCAGCACCATCGACGGTGCCGTACTTGATTTAACAGGTACACCGACAGCCGGTTGTGAAGTTCAGCTATTTAACCAGGACCCGCAATTTAATCCGCCTGTAAGCTTCAGGTTTACCGGCAACATGTCCAACTATTACTATTTTCATAACCTGCCGGCCGGTACCTACTGGCTTAAGGCCAATCCGCCCGATGATGCGACCGATACGGCTTCATCGGTTGTAACTACGGTTACGGTTGACGGTACAAATACCGTCGCCGCACCAGACCTTCAGTTACGGACTCCAAGTCTGAGAGGAAAAGTTGTAGACCCGAACGGCGTACCGGTGGGTGACGTAAGAGTATCTGCCCACACCCAGGACTATAGCCGGGAGGTGGAAGCCTTTACTAATTCTCAAGGGTACTTTGCGCTTCCACCGGTGCCACAGCCGGATGAGCATGCCCCCATCGTAGTTGAAATTCGAGGCAATCCCAGTAAGCCCATTCTAAGCTACAGCCTCCTTTAC
>PFFU01000143.1 GCA_002783345.1 Candidatus Aquicultor secundus | reverse complement strand
CCGTTCGCTATTTGCTATAAGAATAACAACTAATCGCCGTTTACCATTTGCTAATCACTCCTTCAGAATGGCAACTAATCGCCGTTCACCGTTTGCTATAAGAATGACAACTAATTGCTGTTCACTGTTTGCTATAAGAATGACATCTAATCGCCGTTCGCTATTTGCTATAAGAATAACAATTAGTCGTTGTCGCTCTTCACTGCTCTTATCCTATTTGTAACATGGACAAGATTTAATAGTCTACCTATACTACTATCTATTATTTGCATCTATTATTTATACAGTAGTTTGTCCGGTAGTTTGTCCGGTAGTTTGTCCGGTAGTTTGTCCAACACGGAGAGGATTGGATAGTGTACGAGGGTGATACTCATGATACTCATATAACTGCGCATATAATTGACGAAACGGATGGACGTAGCGGGCCGAGCAACTCTACACTGTTCCTTCTTACGGCAAGCCATACCATAAACGATTCTTATATGAGCCTCTTTCCACCGCTGCTCCCGGCGTTTATCATGCCGGCGCTGGGATTGAGTATTTCCGAGGTGGGATGGCTTGCAACCGTTTTCGCCGTTACATCATCGCTCGCGCAGCTTGCGTTTGGAGTTTTGACCGACCGTATCGGCGGGCGCTTTTTGATCGTTCTCGGGCCGCTTATCGCCTCGGTCTTCATGTCGTCTATCGGATTAATCCACTCCTATACGCTTCTTGCGTTCGCTATAGCTATGGCGGGGCTTGGTGTGGCGGCGTTTCATCCGCCGTCCTCATCGACCGCCGGTTCGGTCGCGCGGCATAAGCGCGGCAGGATGATGTCGGTGTTTGTGCTGGGCGGAAACATCGGCTTTGCGATAATGCCCCCTGTGGCGGTATGGCTTGTATCCCGGTTCGGGCTTTCATCCACCCCGCTCCTTGCTATACCCGGAATCCTGGTCTCGGTGCTTTTGTTTTTTAAAGCCCCGGCGGTTAAAGCCGTGCGCCATACGGCAAGCCGGTCGTTTTCGGAGATGGTTCGGGCCAACCCCGGTTCATTTGCGAGCCTTCTCGGCACGGTGGCATTCAGGTCGTTCGCTTTCTTCAGCTTTACTACGTTTCTCCCCAAGCTCCTGCACGATCAGGGTTTTTCTCCCATAGCCGCCGGGGCTTTTCTCTCTATTCTGACGTTTTCCGGGGCCATCGGTGGGTTAATGGGCGGGACATTGTCCGATCGTCTTGGGCGCAAGCTGATTATTGCCGGCTCGTTAGCGCTGAGCGTACCGTTCCTGCTTATGTTCCTGCTCTCAAGCGGCGTCCTTAAGGGCGTCTTTCTGGCCATGGCGGGCGCGTCGCTATTGGCCCCGTTTTCGGTCACCGTCGTGGCGGCGCAAGAGATATTCCCGGATAGTAAAGCGATAGCTTCAAGCCTCGCGCTGGGATTCGGTCTCGGCCTTGGCGGATTGGGTGTGGGCGCTACCGGTCACCTCGCATCCATGATAGGATTATCGAGTGCGATGATAATTATAAGCTTTCTGCCGCTCGTCGCAGCGGTCTTCGCCCTCGGATTGCCGGGCGGCATAAGGGCGCTGCGCACGGCTGCCGATGACGCCATCGGAGACCAAGAAAGACTAAAAGAAAGATTTAGAGTGATTGAGAGATAATGTCGATGCTAACGCTTAAATATTACCTGGAAGTCCCCGCCAGTTCCCTTGATAACAACAAAGGCGACATCGACCGCATCAGTGCAGGATTAAAGGATGTTACGGGCACTCGCTCTATTGAGTGGCCGTTAAGCACTATTGAAACGGCCTCCAAAGTAGTGCGCTCATCGGGCGGGAAGATAACGGTAACAGTGTGGCCCGATGGAGACCGCCTGAACGTGATTACCACTGAGGCCGGCGATACCACCGGGTTGAATTTCGGGGTCGCCATCGATATCGGCACGACGGTCGTCGCCGTTGAGCTTGTAGATTTAACGAGCGGTAAAACTATAGCCGCCGAGGGCGATGTAAGCGGACAGGTCCGGTACGGCGATGATTTGCTGACACGGCTTCATTTTGCGGGCCAGGGCGGCGTCGAAGAGCTGCGCTCGGCCCTTATCGACACCATTAACGGTTTGATAGCAAGAGTTTGCACCGATTCGGGTGTTACATCTACCCGGATATCTGCGGTAAGCGCCGCCGGAAACACCTCGATGACGCATACGTTTCTAGGGATCGATCCGTCACCGATTCGGTTTGAACCGTATACGCCGGTGATAAATCATGTCCCACGTCTCTCCGCTAAAGAACTGGGGTTGGATGTATTACCTAACGCGACCGTTTATGTATTCCCGAGCGTGGGCGGCTATTTTGGCGGGGATTTAATCTCCGGCGCCGTTGCATCGGGCATCTCGCAGGCCGAAGAGATATCGCTGCTTCTCGATATAGGTACAAACGTAGAAGTTATCCTGGGCAATAAGGATTGGCTTTTAGCGCTGGCGGGTTCCGCGGGCCCGGCGCTTGAGGGTGGTGTTGCCGAATGCGCGCGTCGCGCCGCTCCAGGCGCCATCGAGCGTGTGGTAATCGACCGGGCAACGCTCGAGCCGTCATATAAGTCAATAGGAGAATCACCGGCCTACGGGCTGTGCGGCTCCGGGCTTATCGATGTCATCGCGCAGCTTTACTTGTCGGGATTAATTGATAGCACCGGGCGGTTTATCCTTGAAAAGAAAACGGACCGGTGGCGCACGATAAACGGCCGCACTGCCTACTTAATTGCGAAAGGTGATGAAAAGAACGGTATTCCGCCGACCTATATTACCGAGAAGGATATCCAGAACTTGCTGAGAACGAAGGCCGCAATGGTTGCGGCGCTTACGATTCTGCTCAATAGCGTCGGATTACAGCTCGATGATATCCGGCGCATTTATACCGCAGGTTCGTTCGGTATTAATCTCTCGGTCGATTCGGCGACGGCGATCGGCCTTTATCCAAGATTACCGGCAGAACGTTTTACCCAGCTTGGTAACGGTTCTTTACTTGGTGCCCGAAAAACCCTACTTGATAGTTCAATGACGGCGGAAGCCGAGCGAATTGCGGATAAGATCACCTATCTAGAGCTTAACGTCCACCCCGAGTTTATGGAGATATTCAGATCCGCAAGCTATATCTAACTAGATAAAGGGGGTCCTAGGACCCCCTTAAATCGAGATCTGTATCTACTACCGATTAATGTTCTATTTCTATGCCTGCGTTTTCTTCCCTGATAGAGATAGCCACCTTATAAAGTATAGTAAGCACCAGGGCTCCTATCGCCCAGACCGCTAGAACTATGAACGACTCGGGTATTGTGGGCCAGTATTCCGTTATTGTACCAAAGGGATTGGGCACAAATCCGCCTACAACCAAGCCGAATCCCTTATCTATCCATAAAGAAGCAAATACTGCCCCGCAGGCCGCCAACAAGGTTTTCTCCGTATTCCGTGTTTTAGGGACGATCAAAAGTACGAGGGATATCACCGCAAGAATGGCGCTGGTCCACATCAAGAGAACAAGCCTTCCGTGCCCCTGTAGGCCGGCATACAGGTAGAAGAAGGGGTTCTTCTCTCCTGGTATACTGCTATAGAAGGCGGTAAACACTTCAAGCAGCAAAAAGAATACATTCGCAGCCATTGCATAGGCCACAATTTTGCCGATTGACTTGATCGCCTCTTTACCGGGGTCGAATTTGCTTACCTTCCTTACTATTATGGCCAGAATTATCAGCAAGGCGGGTCCCGCAGCAAATGCAGAAGCGAGAAAGCGCGCTGCCATAATAGCAGTAAGCCAGTATTCCCTTCCAGGCAAACCCGCATACAGGAAGGCCGTTACAGTGTGAATGCTAAACGCCCACGGTATCGAGATATAAACAAGCGGTTTGACCCAGGCCGGCGGCGCGAATCCCTTCTTTTCGGCATTCATAGAGGTCCAACCAATTGTAATGTTGAGCAACAGATAGCCGAACAAGACTACGGCATCAAAGAACATAACAGAATTGGGGGTTGGATGCAGGAACATATTCACAACCCTCGTAGGCTGGCCCATGTCCACAAAGATAAATAACATACACATGAGAACAGCAGATACAGCCAAAAACTCCCCGAGGATAACCATCCTACCGAACTTCTTGTAGTTATGCAGATAGAACGGTATGACGAGCATAACGGCTGAGGCCGCCACGCCTACGAAGAAGGTGAACTGGCCGATGTAAAGGCCCCACGAGACGTCCCTGCTCATACCCGTTACCCCAAGGCCGTAATCAAACTGCCGGAGGTAGAAAATGACACCCACGCCTATGACGGCAAGTAAAGACAATACCCATGTCCAGTAATTTCTACTCCCGCTTAGCGCCTTCTCTAGCATTGTCAGCACCTCCTATTATGTAATAGATATTTGGACCCGTCCCGAGTTCGGATTTTCTCCTGATAGTATAGTTCGACTCGAGGACCTTTCTGATCTCCGAGTTAGGGTCTGAAAGATCGCCGAACATCATGGCGCCGTTGGATGCCTCTACACAGGCAGGCATCTTACCCTCTGCGAGCCTTTCCACGCAGAAGGTACATTTCTCAACAACACCTCTCATCCTCGTCGGATAATCAGGGTTCTCCTTCTTGATATGCGGCCTTGGATCTGTCCAATTAAAGCTCCTTGAGCCATACGGACATGCGGCCATACAGAACCTGCATCCGATGCAGCGGTGCATATCCTGCATTACAAGTCCGTCTTTCCTCTTAAATGTAGCCTTTGTCGGACACACCCTAACACAGGGAGGATTTTCACAGTGATTACACAACAGAGGGATGGGCATTTCCTTCAGAGATTCCGGAGCATATCCCTGCTCCTGCTCGGGGAAGGCATGCTCGAACGTGTCGGTCCATATCCACTTTACCTCATGCTTCGAATCACTAAAATCAGGAATGTTGTGGATATTATTGCATGCACTTATAATCCTTTTATAATCGCCCTCCGTCTTGAACTTTCGCATATCGATAACCATAGCCCACTGCTTTGCTAAAAGGGCGCCCGGCTCCGGCCTGAACTGTTCCGCCTCAACGTTATCCTTTACAATACCATCCACTACCCCCATTCCGCCCAGTGCGAAGACGGCGGAGGCACCTATCATTTTTAGGAAGTCTCTTCGATCGATGCTCATTATTTCCCCTCCTTCGGTGCCAAATGACAATCCCAGCAGTAGGGGCTTACACCCGCATAGTTATGACAACTATCGCAAAATTCCTTCTTGTTTGAATGGCACTTCATGCATGTATTCTGCAAGCTTATATCGTATCTCTGACCGTCACCGGCCACATAAATTCTATTACCGTCGCGCACCGCTGCATCGCGCCACTGGTTCAGCAATTGCATGTGCTCGGATTTCATAAATGCCTCCGGCTCGATGCACTTTTTTTGCGCTAGTTTCTGTATTGCAGGCGTATCGGTACTTGGTTCGGGCCTTGCATTGGCCTTCCCGATATTATTATAAAACGGGTACGTCGCAAGGGCCAGGAATACAAAGATTCCCAAAAGGATTTTGCCGCCATTATACATTTTCAGCACCCTCCTTTTCAGGGAGATCCTCAAGCCGCAAATCTTGTGTCCTTTCCTTTTCTCCCTTCATCACCATAGCGTTCGCAACAAGCTCATGAACACCTGCCACATCCACGCCGGGAACCCAATAATTCATCAGTGGCGGAAGGGCCGCCCTATCGATGGCGCATATGTTCGCCAGCATATTCACGCCGTGGTGCTGGTGAACGTACTTAACCGCATTTGCTCTTGGGAAACCGCCCCTCATTCTCAATTCCATATTCTCTGATGCATTTAGGCCAGCGCCGCTGCCGCAGCAGAAGGTCTTTTCTCTGATGGTTTCTTCGGGCATCTCGTAAAAATGGTTGAGCACGTTCTTGAGAATATATCTCGGTTCGTCAAGAATCCCCATACCTCGCGCGGGATTGCAGGAGTCATGGAAGGTCACTCTCAGGTGGTCATTGCGGCTTGGGTCAAGCTTTAACTTGCCATTCTTAATTAGATCAGCGGTAAATTCAGCGATATGAACCATTTTTGTGGATGCGGCGTTTTCAAATCTGGTGCCTGTTATAGGTGAGACCGGAACCTTAAGAAAATCAGCAGGTCCATTCCATGTGTCCATGTACTGATTTACGACCCTCCACATGTGGCCGCATTCACCGCCGAGAATCCATTTTACACCCAACCTTTTGGCCTCGGCGTATAACTTATAGTTGAGCCTCTTACCCATCTCCATCGAGGTGAAAGAACCGAAGTTTCCACCCTCAGATGCGTATGTGCTCCATGTGTAGTCAAGACCGATTTCGTGGAAGAGCATCATATAACCCATGGCAGTAAATGTGCCGGGGTCGCCAAACAAGTCACCGGAAGGCGCAACAAAGAGGATTTCGGCCCCTTCCCTGTTAAAGGTCGGCTCAACCTTGATGCCCGTTATCTCCTCTATATCGTCTACCATAAACTCAATATTGCTTTTAACTGTGTGAGGCTCAAGGCCAAGGTGGTTTCCATTCATATAGCAGTTTGCTACAGGACCTGCGATCCAGTCCGTATTTAGACCAAGGAGATTCAGTATCTCCCTGCCGATCATTGTGATCTCGGCCTGATCGATACCGTACGGGCAAAAAACCGAACAGCGACGGCACTCCGAACACTGGTAAAAGTAATACCACCACTCTTTAAGCACATCTAATGTAAGCTCTCTGCCGCCCGCATATTTCCCCATTATCTTGCCTGATGTCGTGAAATATCTTCTATACACGGATCTCATAAGCTCTGCCCTGAGAACAGGCATATTCTTGGGGTCTCCCGTACCAAGGTAGAACTGGCACTTATCGGCGCACGCACCGCATCTCACGCAGATGTCCATAAAAAGACGAAAGGAACGGTACTTTTCAAGCCTTTCTTGCATACCGTTTAAGACTATCTCTTTCCAGTTTTCGGGCAGCTTCCAATCCTCATCCTTTGGAGCCCACTTCCTGGGATTTGGCATACCAACTGTCTCAAGATATCCGGGCCGTGTCCCGTTGCAAAACATCCCCTCTTTAAATTCAACAGGGATATCCATCCATCCCTTTCTAGGGCGTCTATAATCTACCTTTGAAAGCTCCTCTGGTTTTGGAGTCTTTTTTGCCATGCTCACTCCTCCTTTCCTGCCGGTACCCCAGCGTCTTTATCCCCGAATTCCTTCTCAAGCTCTTCGGGCGATGGCGCTGGGTAATGTTCGACCGGTATCCCGGCCTTTATCATTTTCTCTCTGAATTCATCCTCATACTCATCGTATGTATGGACCTTTACGGGATAATCCCATGGATTGACGTGTCTTACCGCACGGCTGTCATTCGCCAGATTTCTTGTGGGGCTGAGATATATGCCGCCCGCATGCATTAGTTTACTGAACGGGAAGTAGGCAAACAGGGTGCTAACAAGAAATACGTGGACATAGAATATAGCGCCGACTCCCGCCGGGACGGTCGGGTTAAAGCTGACTAAACCCATTGTCAGCTCCTTTACGCTCACAATATCCACCTTGAAGAAATACCTCATAAGGATACCTGTGGAAGCAACTGCTATGATCAAGAAGAGCGGAAAATAATCAGCTGCAAGGGAAATATAGCGGACCTGACGTACATAAAACCTTCTGAGCAGGAGGTAGGTCACGGCCAGCAACAATATTACTCCCGTTAAAAAAAGCCTTGGAGCGCCAATCTGCAGAAAACCGTCGAGGCTCTCTAATAAATTTACAAATGAAGGAACAGGGGTTTCGAACAACCTGACATGTCGGAGCAGAACAATTAAGAATGACCAGTGAAACGCCATCGCCGCCAGCCACAGCCACTTGCCGGAACCATAGGCAAGCCGCCCATCTCTCAATTCGCTTTTAGTGTTCCTGAAAAGCGAACGGAAAAGAAGTATCTCAAGCGCCATTCTGCCAACTACGCCCGTGCTGCTGGAGGGATTATCCAGTTTAGCTTGTTTTATCCATTCTAAGGATTTTTGCTGGCCACCGGTTGTAGTGATAGCAAAAGGAACGGGTGACTTTCCCCATTTTATTACGCGATAAACGACTCCAACAAGGAATACTAGAACCGCAACGTAAGGTATAACAATTCCGAAGAAAGACTGCATGCCGACAGCTGCAACTCCAACATAAGCCAATAGGATAAGCAATATAACTACAACAAAGGAAAATAAGGCTCCCATTCTATCCACCTCTTTTCTTTACTTTAAATTTGTTGTTTCACCATTTTTGGGCCTTGCCCTTGTGTCTCATGCAACTGATTTTCTCCCCGCGGCAGATCGGTGACAATAAACTCCGACCTTTCTTTTTCTTGCATGTTTAATTCTTGCATTTCTAGTAGCTGGTATTCCCTCTGCAGCAGTCTGAAGGCCCTATCTCGCATCTCGCTCGCCTTTATTTCATAGATCTTCTCGCGCGCTTCCATGTATATATCAAAGGACATAAGTGCAAGGGTATCTAATTTTGACTCGAACGCAGACCATGTCGCAGCATCTATGACGCCATGCCGGCCGTTCACACGCAGAAGTTCTTCATCGATTATCCTCTTCAAATAGAAGATAAAGGCTATGGCTTGGGAAGGGGAAAAATCCTGTACCGCCCTGATCTTGATGATATCGTCCAGAAAAGGAGCGGCCTCTTCGACGGGCGCCTCCCTGATGAGCCCATCAATAAGACCTTCTAATCCCTCGTGGACAGTATATCCTACCGGACCTGTAAATCTGTCTCTTTGCTTTTTTAAGAGGCCTGCAACTTCGGTAGGATATGTGTCCATTATCATATCAAACCATTTCTTCAAAATAACAGGCTTCTTCTCT
>PFFU01000004.1:526-9194 GCA_002783345.1 Candidatus Aquicultor secundus | reverse complement strand
AACGTTTCCAAACCACACCCCCGTTGTTCAGCGCCAGTTTATGAAGTCATTGATAGTGACTTCTGCATCTTTTAGAATCTTATTTGTAATTCCGCGACCTAAATCCTCTCCCTTGTGATCGGGAACAGTCGTCGTTCTGCCGTCGGGGTGCCTGAAAAACTTATGGCTACCTTTATGCCTTTTTTGCTTAAAGCCTAGACTACTGAGAAATTCTATCATTATCTTGGACGTAATGACTGGCATCCCGGTCATGTGTTAACTTAAGCTCCAACTTCAAGTTGTTGAACAGCTACGAATTTCATTGGAACCGGTTTCTCTTCCTCAAGGCACAGCTCAATTACTTCTTTTATTCTCGGGTATAGCTCCTCAAGAGTCTTAGCTTGAGTATAGCAACTCTTTAATGCTGGAACTGTAGCTACATAATATCCATCTTCATCCTGCTCAATGAGAACAGTGAATGTATATTGGCTTGGTCTGCTTTTTCCCACTTTTTCTGCCCTCTGTTCCTAGCTAATTGACGTTATGAATTTCTGGCTTTATTATAACAAAAACTTCCTGTTGATTTTCCTAATTTTGAGAAGGAATGTTTTGAGGTATAGCAGCCTCCTGCGTGCAAGGCAGGCGCTCTCACGAACGCTTTCAAACCACGCCCCCGCTCAAAACAATGGTCTACGCATAAGTCCTAGTCGCTTAATCTACGCTGTTCTATGAAAATATCCGGCTGGGGTGCGTTGGAGATTATGCTCTCGGACATATAGTTCTGCTTTATGGCGCAGGCTTCTCGCATCACCGTAGATAACGATACCCTCTAATAAGACATTAAGAATAATGCCCCTGCCCTTCCCCTTCATTGGTGGAGGATAGGGGTTGAACTTAGAACATATTTAGGTAGCCAGGTAGCTCTGATTATTCCAAGCTAAGTAGCAGGGCTTAGGTTTTTCGCATTACTAAGATGCGTTCAAATTTAGTGGTTTTGGTCTCCCGCCGTGATCTTCGCTCGTCTGGAATGCGATCATCATAAATAGTTTCAACAACGAACTGATTGTTTGTTTCCTCTAATGCAAGGTCTGCAAGAATCTCGGCAGTACGCTTTGTCTTACCGTTTCTCTCAAAATCGCCTAAAACCAACGCACAGTAGCCATCAGTTTTCAGAACTCTATTCATCTCCTTAAGACAAAGTGCCATTTGGGATAAGTAAACCTTATTATTGGCGGTCAATGAACTATCTAGCTCTTTCCAGTCTTGACAGCCAAGGAACCAGAGGCGCAGCCTATTGTCTCTAGCATAATCAAGTGCCCCAAAATACGGCGGGCTAGAGACTATGGCACCAACAATACCATCATCAATTGGTAATGCCATCGAATTTGCTTGCCAAACCTGAAATTCCCGGTTGTTCCAATCAAGTGGCAAATAGTGTCGGCGATAAGCTCTTTTAACTTTAGCCATTAGACGAGTGCGAATGTCACGATAAGCGTACATTTCAGGGAATTGATCGGGTGGATACTTAGATTTGCGCAAATAAGGGACAAGATGGCTTGCAGGGTAAGAGAGAAACCCGGGTCGCACATGATGAAGTATGCCAAGCAATGAGGCGGTTAAAAAGTAATCTTTTTGCTGGTTCAATATTTGAAAAGCTGAGACAACCTCTCGCAGAGTATCTGGGTGAAAAAACTCACTCACCCAAGCAGGAATATTAGAAACATCGACAGAAGCTGCGAGGTCTTCAGCAGCGCAAATAAGTAATTCTGCACGCTTTAGAGCCTCTTGCTCGCTAGCTGGTGCTTCAAGTTTTCCGCGTGTTAGCGTATATGCATATGGGCTGAGATCATTAGCATATGCTTTCCTGCTCAAAAGAGCTGCTTCGAATGGAACAACGCCTGAGCCAGAGAAAGGGTCAAGCACTATATCACCTGGTGAGGAATAGAGGTTTATAAGAACCTTAGCCATGCCTGATTTAAGCTTGCCCACATAAGGAGAGAGTTGTTGTAGACTACTCTCTCGTCCATTAAACGAACCATGCCATAAGCGTGCATCCAACTTGTCGATAAGTTCATGGTCATCAAAGAATATCAGCTGCTCGGAGCAATCAATTCTATTATCTAACGTATCTATCCCTATATTCGCCATGCACGCGACCTACTCTCGCCAACGATTTCACCTTGATGTACAACAGTAACCATTCTACATAATTTATTACCGGAAAGCCTTTCTAGTTTAACATGTACTTCCCACAAATGTTTATGCCTAGACGTGCTACTAACACCAAATAGGTCTAGCAATCGCACAGGTAATCTTAGGCTGCCAAGTGTGTGAACAGGTGGCTCTGGGTTTTCTAATGACGGGGGGTTCTTTGGGAAAAGAAAGATATCGGGCGCAGCTCTAAGGGCTATGTCAGTCTCTTGTCCAGGATATTTTGGGCATGGTCGGGTTTTTGTGCCGCAAAGAATATCTTTAATTAGCAAGAAATCTACGTGTTTCTGTCTTCTGATCATCTCATTCGTTAAACGGCTGATTATTGCACGCGCACCGTTTGCCGGTTGATTAACAATAGCTCCATCGAGGTTACACCAAACACCAAATTCCTTAGCCCATAGTGGGCGTTCTGAAATATTAATACTATTACCTTCGCCGCCTTTAACTTCAAGGGCCATGAAATAATCAGGGTCTCTATCAAGTTGAGCATGGAAATCAAAACGCTCGCTACCGCGCTTGCGCTCAAAATCAACTATTTGGTTACGTTCCTTAAGGTGCGCAAGAACATTTTCAACAAAGCCTTCTCGGCTATTAGTAGAGGAAGCAATAAAAGAACCGCGGATACTCTCCACTGCAGAGCGGAAAACCAAGCCACTATGGTAGTCTGCAGGATCGATAGCGTGTTCGCGCAGAACGTTGGGGTGAAGAGTGTCGAGATTTGAAAGCAGATCGATTGTCGGCTGAACTTGTGTTGTTATGCGTTCTTCGTGTTGGCAAGGAAGCATCATGGCTACACCTCTGACCTCTGCTAGATATACTGGTGAGTAAATTCTGGAATCTCACCACTAATTATATCATCAAACATCCATGCAAGTTTCCAAAGGCAAGATACAACTTAGACCGGGCGAACTGGGCTGTAGGAATGAAACTCTATATCCTGATAGAAAGGATTTCGATAAAGAATTCAGCAGACTTGCACAAAATGTTAGAAAAAATCGAGAACGTATAAAAAAGCAGCAGATCGTACTGGTAGCGGTATCGAGGGCATCACAGCCCAAGTATCCATACCACAACATCTCCCGATGTTTGGAACGTCTGGTCTTAAAGGATACCCAATCCAGGTCCGAGTTACCGACGAGAATTGCCATGAGTATCCAGAGACCTTCGTGGAGGATAACGGGCTCGAACCGATGACCTCCTGCGTGCAAGGCAGGCGCTCTCCCAACTGAGCTAATCCCCCGTAATATGTGGTGCGGACGCCTCGTCGATTGGTCCGCATAATTTAAGACATCGCGAAGGATGTCCTTGACTATTTTATAGTATCTTTACGCAAACATCAACTTTTAAGCGCGGTAGGGGAGGAGATGGCTAAACGTTAAACCTGAAATTAATGATATCGCCGTCTTCAACTACGTACTGTTTTCCTTCAAGACGCACTTTTCCGGCTTCTTTGGCCTTCGTCATCCCGCCCAATGCGGAAAAATCGGCAAAGGAAACGACCTCGGCGCGGATGAAGCCCCGCTCGATATCCGAGTGGATTTTACCGCCTGCCTGTGGCGCAAGAGAGCCTTTCTTTACCGTCCAGGCCCGTACCTCATCCTCGCCGGCGGTTAGGAAGGATATGAGATCAGATAGCTCATACGCCGCACGGACGAATTTGTTCCTGGCCGATTCCGAGATACCCAGCCCCTCGAGAAATTCAGCCTGCTCGGCGGCAGCCATCTCGGCGATTTCCATTTCGATGGCGCCGCAGAAGTCGATTATCGGCACGCGGCGCTCGGCGGCAAAGGCCTTAAGTTCAGTTAAGTCGGCGCTTTTATCCTCGCCGGTATTTACAACGAGGAGAAGCGGCTTAAGGCTTAATAGCTGGAATCCGCTTAGCGCTTTGGCCTCGGTCTCGTCGAGTTCAAGAAGCCGCAGCGGCTTTTCTTCATCCAGCCAATCCTTGCATTTCTTGATCAGCTCGTATTCGGTGCCCTTTTTATGCTCCTTCTCGAGGCGCTCGATCTTTTTCTCCAGCACGATGAGATCAAGCACCATGAGTTCCGATTCCAGCTCCTGGAAGTCCTTAAGCGGCGCAACCTCGCCCGGCGATGTCAGCTCGTCGATAAAAGCCCGCACCACTGCCGCCAGGGTATCGACCCCTTTGATGAGGTCGATGGTCTGCGTACCGCCGAGCGCGCTCGCATTGGCGTCGCTCGGGCCCGGCACATCGACGAACGTAATCTCGGCAAACGTAGTCTTCTTGGGTTTATAGACCTCGGACAGGTAGTCGATCCGCTCATCCGGGACTTTTATCACCGCAAGGTTCGCTTTTTGCGCCCCGTAGGTGCCGGTCTGAGCCGAAGAACCGGTTAAGGCGTTGAATACGGTCGTCTTTCCCGCCTTGCTCAGGCCGATAATTCCTACTTTCATGATCCTCCATCTATGCGAATATAATTTATTGGTAAACGTGATAAGCGCGGCACACTTTGCCCGCTGCCACGCTTTAAAATCCTGTTTTCGGATTTCGCCCTATCTACTATATATCAAATCGCCGCTGCTCACAAGCTGAGCAGCGGCGTGCGATGCAGGGGAGATGTTGCAACTGCACTGCCGGCAGGTATAAAATTTAAGTATCCACGGATATGGAGGTAACGCAGTGAACAATTTTAGAACCTGGCTTCTAATGGGAGCGCTGACGGTTCTTCTGGTTACGGCCGGAAATCTTATCGGCGGCAATACCGGGATGATGATC
This sequence comes from Candidatus Aquicultor secundus, assembly GCA_002783345.1. GTDB lineage: Bacteria > Actinomycetota > Aquicultoria > Aquicultorales > Aquicultoraceae > Aquicultor_A > Aquicultor_A secundus. Next base: position 4,264 of record PFFU01000004.1, on the reverse strand, counting down.
ATGGTGGTGTTTTCCATCCTGATGAACTTCTCGGGCTACTGGTTTAGCGATAAGATCGCGATCAGCATGACGCGTTCGCAGCCGGTAGAGGAGCGCGATGCGCCGCAACTTTACGCGATAGTACGGAGTCTGTCGCTGAGGGCCGGGCTGCCCATGCCGCGCATCTATATGACGCCATCTGCGCAACCCAATGCTTTTGCGACCGGCAGAGACCCGGAGCACGCGGTCGTATCGGTGACCGATGGGCTGCTCAGGCTCCTCTCCCAAGAGGAAATCGAAGGTGTGCTTGCGCATGAGTTGGCGCACGTTAAAAACAGGGATATTCTGATCGGCTCGATGGCCGCGATGATGGCCGGTGCGATAACCGCGCTTGCCAATATCGCCCAGTGGGGCCTTATCTTCGGCTTTGGGCGGGACGATGATGACGGAGCGCTCGGTATTGTCGGCGTTTTGCTCACCATCATAGTCATGCCGATTGCGGCCATGATAGTGCAGCTTGCGATATCGCGCTCGCGCGAATACGGCGCGGATGCGACCGGCGCCAGGATTGCCGGGCGACCGGAGGGCCTGATAAACGCGCTTATAAAGCTCGAGCACGGCGCCGAGTCGGTTCCGATGGACGTGAACCCTGCAGCGGCGCATATGTTTATCGTAAATCCGCTTTCGGGCCGCAGTTTGGCCGGTCTGTTTAGCACCCACCCGCCGATCCCCGAGAGGGTGGCGCGACTTAAAAAAGCATTCGAATAAAGAAGGCCTTTGAAATTACGCAAAAGGGAAGGGTCCGCTTGCAACGGACCCTTCCCTAATCGGCTACCAAGCCGCCGGTACTTATACCTGGCGACTACGGTAGACCTCTTAGCAGCAATTCATCGTTAGCGTCATCACCTACGACAGTGCTACTGTCAACGTGGCTTGGACTATCCGCATTCCAAACCGTTGGGTTATGACAATCAAGACACACGCTATCCACATCATGTACCGTATAGCTTGTAGGACCAACGGTTCTCGTTTCACCGACGCCGATCAGCTGCCGTCAAAACCGAGACCGAAGAGGTCGTCTTTAAGCATCATCCAACCAAGCGTGCGGTGCGGCCAACTAAAGCCGTCATCCGAGCAGAAACTATTGATTGTTGCCGAATCGACAATCGTCGTAGTAGTTCTCCAATCGCTCGGCCAATCAACGTCACGGGACTTCTTATAGAAGGCGTAGGTGACGCCGGCCGCCGTCCAACTGTTTTCGTACATATTTTGCTGGCCGGTGCTGGTATTGAAGACATAGTATGTCGATAGCTTCTGGCTATCATCTGCGGCATCGGCAGTGCTCGTCGTATATGCTATGGTTGTTGCCGTTATGCCGACCACGGTTTCCTGATGGCAGGTACCGCATGCACTTGAGCCTTTATGGCAGTTACGGCAGTGCGGGCCAAAGTCGTTGTTATCCTCCGGATTAAACGTCATTTGGCGTGATCAGTGCCGTGGCTGCGCATCGTGACCGTAGGCCAGATCGTAGTTGCCCTTCCATTCGGGAGTATCCGTGCTGTGGCCCTGGTCGCGCAAGGCGCGGTCTTCGCTGAAAAGCGGCGCCTGGATCGTATGCAGCCCCGCATTGCCGTCATGGCAATCGGTGCAAAACTCGGACACATTCCACACCCGCGCTGATGCCGACATGTTTCGCTGGTTATACCCGATGCTCGTATCCGATGTAGAGGCCGCGCCAATCGGGCTATTCCAGTCGGTCGCAATCTTGTTGACCGGATACGGCGTGGTGGTGTCGAACTCGTTAAGGCCTGCCGTGATCGCATCCGATATTTCGGCGCCGGCGGTTACGGTAATATCGGGGTCGCCGGTAATACCGCTTGCAACCGTAGTATTTGCCCCCGCGGTCTCCCTATCCGGGTCTTTAACGAGAAGCCAACTGCCGGAAAGATATACCGGCCCCGTTGAAATATGGGTCGGGTCTCCGGGAAGGATATCGTGCCCCGGGTTTGCGATACCAAATACCCTGGTCATGGTCACGCCGTTGATCGTTGTCTGCGTTTCCTCGCCAACCGGATCGCCAAGGCCGTCAAAGCCGAGCATTCTCGCCGGGTTGGCGTGCGGGCTGTGGCAGTCGAAGCATGAGAATCCGCCAAGCCAGTAATTTGGCGTATATGCCGGGAAGGTATCATCCGGGGCCCTCCATTTGCCGGTTTGGATACCGAACCCAAGCGTATGACCCACGTTGTACTCGGTCGTGACGTTGTCATCGTTATCCATCTGAATGTTAAAGCCCGAGCCGGCGCCAAACCCGTGGCACCAGTCGCACGCCTCAAACCTGGTATCAGATCTTAACAACTTAAACTTACCGGCTGCACGGTGGACTGCATGGCACTCACGGCAACGGTGGGTAGTGGTTAAGTAGCCGCCGTGGGGTCCGGCGCTAAATATATCGGCTATGCCGTCACTGTCCGAGTCGGCCTGGTCGCCGACGCTTGTATATGATTGCGGGTCGTTATAGTTGTAGCCGTCTATGCCCATTGTATACGGGCTATTCCAGGTACCATACTTGTGGGCGCTTGTAGTGCTCCCGTTGAAGTATACGGTCAAACCACCCGACTGAACCGCCACGCCCTGGTTATACTCGGCCCACACATCGGTGTTTGCGGTGGGCAGGCTGTATGTCGTGGGGCCAATATCGCCCCCCGCGGCGAGAGCAACCCCGCTTCCTGCTGTTAGGGTAAGACCTGTAACTATAAGAGCTACAAAACTTTTTCTCATCTAGGTCACCTCCTTTCTTAAGCGGCGCAATAACCGCTTGAAGATGGTGTGCTATAAAAAAGACAAAGTGACCGATCGATTACCGGCGAACGGTTATAATAAGTGCTTTGTTGTAAACTGCGAACATTACTACGGCATCGCTTCAATCGCTCAGCCACTTAAAATTCGGGACAGATATGCTGTTAAGCCGTATCCTGGCCCTTTTAGGCTATATAGAGGGTAGTATCGGTTTACGCTGGGCATACTTTAGAATACGGCTCTTCGGAGGAGTGTTCAGGGGGCGGTTGCTTACAAAATAAAAGGGTCCGCTGGCCAAGCGAACCCTTTAGTTGCGCGCAATATAACCTTAAGTGTTTAAAATAACGCTGTGCTTCGCTACCCGTCGGCAGTCGGCACCTGTGCCGTATGACGTACAGCCATTACGGCAAGCCTCTTTGAATTACATCATCATTGTAGATGGTGTTGCCGCCGGTGTCAGTATGGTTGCTTGAGCTTGTCGCTCCCCAAACTGTTGGGTTGTGGCAATCCAAGCAGACGCTGTCTACGTCATGCGCGGCTACGCCATTGCCGTAAGCACCTTGTCTGCTTTCGCCGGCACCGACAACTTCGCTGTCCTGTCCTGCGGCTCCAGTGCTATCACCGGATATACCGATGTCGATACCAAAGAGGTCGTCTTTGAGCATCTTCCAACCGAGTGTACGGTGCGGGAAGCTTAGACCATCGTCAGCGCAGGTTGCGCTAACCGGGTCTACGGCATCTCTCCAGGATGCTGACCAGTCAACTGTACGCGAACTCTTGAGCTGACCAACGATCTTAGGTAGTATCGCCGTATCAGTACCATTAGGAGTTGGCGTCGTGAGAAGCGACGCTGCGATCTCGTTGGCATAGCCGTTGCTGGTCTGCGTCAGCTCGTACATGGTGAGCGGCGCATAGTTACTCGCGGCCGGCTCGGGCCAGCTTCCCGGAGCAAACAGCGCATCG
>PFFU01000004.1:0-504 GCA_002783345.1 Candidatus Aquicultor secundus | reverse complement strand
CGGCGCAGCGGTATCGGTGTTGATACCCTCGAGGTACGAGTTGGTGTTGTGGCATGCGCCACAACCGCTTGAACCCTTGTGGCAGTTACGGCACCTCGGCCCTGAATTAAATCCATCCTCCGGATTGAATTTTAGTTGGCGACTTCAGTGACGAATTGCCGCATCGTGGCCGTAGGCCAGGTCGTAGCTACCCTTGAAGTTCGTGCCGCTGGTTGTAACGCTTGTTTCGCCGTCACCGCTGGTTACTGTCTGCTCCCTCAGAGCACGGTCCTCGCTGAAGAGCGGGGCCTGTACCGTGTGGAGACCACCGTTACCATCGTGGCAGTCGGTGCAGAACTCATCAACGATAAGCGATTTGCAGAACGGATTACGAGTGTTCGTGCCGTAGTCTGAACTCGGCGCTGCAAAGTTGAACATGTTGGTGAAGTCCTGGATGCTTGCGCTACCGATCGGGTTGTTCCAATCGGTCGGCATCTTGTTGACCGGATACGACGTGTCCTCATC
>PFFU01000084.1:9172-9487 GCA_002783345.1 Candidatus Aquicultor secundus | reverse complement strand
CAAAAATAGCAACAAAAGCAATACTTATGATCACAGCTTTATTGCTACTGGTCATGGCAACCGCATGCAATAACACGCTCTCCCCTTCCAATAAAGCGCGCAAACAAAAGGGCATAACGGTAAAGAAGTCGAATATGTGGGTAGGAGAAACCACGGCTACGGTGGATGGAATCGTGGTGAAAGTTAATGCCGCCGGGCAAAAAGACCCGTATCCCGATAGGCTCCCGGAAATCGTAGCAACCGACAAAGGACCCGATCAAGATGCGGTTATGCAGTGGTTTGCGCCACTTCAAACCATCGAGGATACTGCAGCCA
>PFFU01000084.1:8923-9140 GCA_002783345.1 Candidatus Aquicultor secundus | reverse complement strand
ATTATATGCGCATCGGCCCGGCCGAGAAGAGCCCAATGTTTTTCCGGTATGGCGATGCCGAGCCGATGGCCAAGGATTTTATCAAAAATCACGGTGGTGTGCCGGATGAAAATCTCACGTTGGCGAGCCAGAGATTTAGGGAAGTTGCACCTAACAGCCCCGATAAGATCGTGTGCCTCGAGCGGGAATACGGCCACGAGTTCAAGGGTATCGATAT
>PFFU01000084.1:0-8906 GCA_002783345.1 Candidatus Aquicultor secundus | reverse complement strand
CCCAATCCCAGGTCATAGCCGAGCAAATAATTAGGGCCTACAAAAAGGACTGGCAAATGCAGCCGGACAAATTCACAGATATTCTCTCAGGCCAAAAGCCCCTCTCTATCGAGCTGCAGCAGCTTGTCTATTTCGACCCGAGACCCCGCGACATCAGGCATTTCTACGATACACAAGCCATATATCATCCGGGGTGGATTGTGCGGGTGAGCAAAACAGAGAAAAGCCCCATGTATACTTATGTAGACGAAAGCGACACGGCCGATCGCACGGGAGGCGCAAAACCCGAGCCAATCGTTCTCGTAAATACACCTGCGGATATCGGTATCCCACCCCTCATCATCGACGCGATAAACGGCCATGTCTATGAACGCAAGCCCAAAGGCGATAATTTATTTAAGTAGGACTAAAACCCACCCCTAAAACAATACCCGATCAGCTTGTAAATAAGTTTTGCGGTAAGAAAATCGCTGGCAGGGTTGCCCGGTATCGGGCAGAGTTCAACGACATCAAAACCGACGACCCTCTTATGGAACGTCACTTCACGCAGGATATCAAGAACCTCATACCAGCTCAAACCGCCCGGTTCAGGAGTACCGACCGCCGGCACCTCGGATGGATCGAAAACATCCATATCAATCGTGATATAGACATCATCGCTCAAGGCATCCACAATCTCTTCAATACCGTAATACCCATAGCGATATTGTCGTGCCGATACCGAGAAAATATTGTTGGCTTTTATGAAGCGCGTCTCTTCTTTGCTGCTGTTTCGTATCCCGACCTGGGCTATTCTTACTCCCTCGTCGAAGATACGGCGCATCACACACGCGTGGCTATATTGGGTATCCTCATACTCTTTCCGCAAATCCGTATGTGCATCCAGTTGCAACACACTCACCTGTGGGAAAAAATCCTTAACGGCCTGGACGGCGCCAAGGGTAATCGAGTGCTCCCCGCCTATCGTAACCGGAAACTTCCCTGCCTCCATCATATCGAGAAGCACCCGTCTGACCACTTCAATCTGATGCCGGGGACCCTCCATGTTGGGCATGATCTCGTTAAGCGTATGAATGCCGACCTTATCGTATATCTCGGTCTCCAACTCCTCGTCGTAAAACTCGACCTGGCGCGATGCGTTAATTACCGCAACGGGCGCCTCACGAGTGCCGGCCCTATACGAGCTCGTCGAATCATACGGGATCGGCACAACTACGACTTTTGATTCTTCGAACGAGTTGTGCTCATCTATCCCCAAGAAATTAAACGGTACCGACGTGTACATCCGAGCCTCCGTAACAAGATTAGCCTGCTTCATAAACAGGCGCTAAGCATGTTGTTTTCAGAATACAGGAGTCAGAATCCAGAATCCAGAGCAAAAAAAATTTCCCCCCGCTTTTTGAAGAGCGGGGAGATTAGTTGAGTAACATAAAATCCGCCTTGTTCGAGTTTACATTTCTTAGAACCTCGGAACGTGCTTCACTACAATGTCATCTTCTTTTATGCCGAGCTGCCTGCAAACCGATTCAAGTATCTTTTCGCAACTGGTAGCCCCGCAGGTAAAGACGTCAAGAGCCATCTTGCCGTCATCGGCATAAGTATGGACCGAAACGTGGCTCTCATCAAGCATAATAAGCGCGGTGCAACCCGGCGATGAGTTATGTCCAAAATGATATCTGGACTGGTTAATAATGTTTGCACCAACTTCATTCGCAGCGTTCACGATTGTCTGAAGCAGCTTTTTGTCATCCACAAGCGTTTCAAACGCCATGTTGCGGATGTCCACAATCAAGTGATTACCCTTGTTCATCTCTCAATCCTTTCTAGTTGATCTGCAATCCAACTAAACTTTCTTGATCTATCGAAATCCTTATTGGATTGTAAAAACGCTCCCACGATGAGCGGCAATCCAATGGTGCTGTCTACATATACGGTTGCCATCTGCGCGTCTTTTGTTATCTTGCCCCACGACTGCGCTTCTTCAAATGTGCAACCGCTTAAGCCACCCCATTTCGGATCATCGGTAGTTATCTGCACGGCATACTTATGCCCATCGACTTCGCGATATCCCATCGTGTCCAGCAACGGTTCCAATTGCTGGATATAGTTCTTCGGCACGCCGCCGCCTACATAGATCGCGCCGGTAGTTTCGGATTTGAGCTTAATTTGGGCAATCTCATAATTATCCCGTATTTGGTCGATAAATATTCTCTCTCCCTGCCCGTTCAGTTCACCTTGAGCATAGAGATGGGTAAGACCGATACCGATCGCACTATCGCAAAGCGCCGGGCAATATATGGGAACGCCCTCTTCATAGGCTGCGCGAAGGATTGAATTTGGGTCCTCGAGCCTCGAGCCGAGGTACGCTAAAAATTCTCTGGACGAGTAAATGCCCGGCTCCAGCTCGGACGCATACTTTGAGATGGTTAGCTCGACCGTCTCAAATTCAGCGTTATCAACATAGGTATCATAAATGCGATCGATTTTTTCGTCTTCAAGGGTTTTGTCATCTACGTGTGCCGAGCCGATGTAATGGTGGAATCCCATGCCCTCGATGAAGTCATGGGTTAGATTGGCGCCGGTTGACACAAGCACGTCAACCATATGGGTTTTTATCATATCCCGGATAACCTTACGAAGACCCCCGGGAACAATAGCACCAGCTATGCCGAGGAAAATCGTGGCGGTCTCGTCCTTCTCCATATTGTCAAGAACGATCCTTGATTTTGCGAGATTGCGGCTCTGAAACGAAGTAGCCTCAAATCCTCGAAGTAGCTGGTCCAGTCCATCGATACTGGTTAAATCCAGGTGCTTTATTGGGAATTTTAAGAGATCCTTTTTTTTCAACTTACCTCCCCGTAAAATCAAACACGGTTTCTAAGATTATCTATTATCGCTGGGCTGATAGCCCTATTAACGCCGGTGTTATCTCATGTTTTGGCCTAATTTCGCCCAACCAGCTTATAATAACTCTAAAATTTGCAATACTCAATATTTTATTGCCAAACAAAAGATTGCATAACAAAAGCCTGCCCAATTCTCGAAAAAGTTCTGCAATAATGCTCGAACAATTAGCGCAAGCCCGATGAATACATCCTGCGAAGTTTGTCCAGAATTTCGAGTAAATCCTGCGGGAGTTCGTCCTCAAAGAGCATGCGCTCACCCGTTCGCGGATGCGTGAATTCAAGCCGGTAGGCGTGCAGGAATTGCCTGCCCAGGCCGAGGTCTCGTTTAGAGCCGTTTGTGCCGTAAAGCGGATCACCGACAACAGGGTGATATATGTATTTCATATGCACCCTGATCTGGTGCGTTCTTCCCGTCTGCAGGCTCACCTCAACCAGGCTGTAATCATCAAACGTCGCGAGAACCCGATAGTAGCTGATTGCCTCGCGGCTGGCCGTCCCCATCACCGCCATCTTCTGCCGAAAGCGCGGGCTTCGCCCTATCGGCGCATCAACTGTTCCCCCGGTCTCTTTAAACCGCCCGTGAACCAGGGTGAGGTAGGTACGTTTGATCTCCCTTTCCTTTAACTCAGCGCTTAATGCCTGGTGGGCGAAGTCGTTCTTTGCGACCAGCATCAGCCCGGACGTGTCTTTATCCAGCCGGTGAATAATCCCGGGTCTGACGACGCCCCCGATACCTGAAAGGTTGCGCGTATGTGCGAGAAGCGCGTTGACCAGCGTGCCCGTGGTATGCCCGTGCGCCGGATGCACCACCATACCTGCGGATTTCGATAGGACAATCAGGTCATCATCCTCATATTTAATATCCAGGGGAATATCTTCCGGGATGACTTCGGTTGGCTCGGGTGGAGGGATGGTTGCGTCCACGACTTGCCCTTCACGAAGCCGGTAATTGTTTTTATCGATCTGGGTGCCATCTACAAGAATGTGCCCCTGCTCGATCAAGTGCTGAGCAAAGTTACGTGAGGCGATATCGGGGTTTTTGGAGAGAAAAACATCCAACCGCCGACCGGCGTCTTCGTGCTCGACAACCAGCGAGAACTTGAAGCGGCCCTTTTGCTCGTCGAATGTTCCGCTCTCTTCCGGATGCATTTACTTGCCCGCCCGCTTCACCTCGAGCTGATTTGTTCTGAAGTAGTAGACGAAGATAATACCCAGACCCGCCACGAGCATCACCAGGCTGAATAGTTGAGAAGCGCTCATCCCCAGGTAGAAGACGGGGTCCGCGCGGAAGAACTCTACAATAAATCTGAAGAACCCGTACAGGGTGATGTACATCCAGAATAGCAGGCCGTCGCTTTTCAGCTTCGGCCTCACCCACCATAAGATACCCAGGATAACCAGGTTATACGCAAACTCAAAAAGCTGGGTGGGATACAGCGACACGCCAAGCGGCCTGGCGCTTGCAAGTTCGTTGGTATAGGTTACACCGAAAAAACTCGAGGTCTCCTTGCCGTAACAACAGCCGTTGGCAAAACAGCCCAGCCTGCCGATCGCAGACCCTACGGCCATAGCCGGTGCGACCATATCGGCTACTTTTCCGACAGAGAGCTTCTTAATCTTTATCACAACAAGCACCGCCAGAGCGCCGCCGATGAGCCCACCGTAAAAGATGAGCCCACCCGTCCAGATCGCAAACATCTGCGCCGGGTTGCCGACAAAATCGCGCCAGTAATCGATGACATAGACTAACCTTGCGCCGATGATGCCGCCGATCATAGCGAACAAGACGATATCGTAAGCGATATCCGGATTAAACCCTTTTTGTTTTGCCTCGTGGCGAATTAGCAATAGCCCTGTTAGAAAGGCAACAGCCATAGCTACACCGTAGGTGTGTACGGTAAGCGGGCCGATTTTAAAGAGTATTGGCAACAAAAACCATCAACCGTCCTTTTCCTAGCTTTGCGGAGTTTGCTCAGGGTTTTTGGCTTGCGCGGATTCCTTGCGGGCGCTGCTGAACATGCTGATGATAAGCAACGCCACACCTATATCTATTGCCGAGTCGGCGATGTTAAAAATCGGCCAGACCCGAAAATCTATAAAATCCGTAACCCTACCCGAAACTACCCGGTCGATGAGGTTGCCGGTCGCCCCGCCAAGCACAAGACCAAGGGCAATCGTAAGCATCCGGTCCACTCCCCCCGCTCGCCGGTAATAATACACTATTGAGATTATAACAGCTATGCTCGCTATTAAAAATATAAGCCGCTGGTCGGGGAACAAGCTAAAAGCGGCACCGGGGTTTCTCACGTGGGTTATGTGAACTATGCCCGGCACCAGCGCAATTGAAGTATCGACCGGCATTAAATAACGTATCAGCGCCTTTGAGCCCTGGTCTGCTATCAAAACAAGCATCGCAATTATAGCCAAAAGCAAGAAACCAACCCCATTTTAACTACCAGCTTTTTTCTTCTTTTTTCTTGTCTTCAATACAAAGATCGGCATACGGGAGCGCTTCGAGCCTCTCTCGTTCGATAGGCCTGCCGCATACCCTGCAGAAACCGTAAGTACTTTCGTCGATCCGTTTGAGCGCCTCGTTCACCCTTACCATCAGATCTCGCGTGTTAAGCTCGAGCGATAGGTCTTGTTCTCGTGAAAATGTGGCGGTTCCCAGGTCTCCCATGTGATTATCGTACTGATTCTCGCCTGTCCACTCGCTTTGCGATTCGTCCCATGTCTTATCAACATACTTGAGTTCGCCCTCAAGATCCTCTTTTAGTTTTAACAGCCGCTCCCCGAACTCCTTGAGTTCCTTCTCGTCCACGGGAACCCCTCCTCAACCTTATTGCTGTTTACCCACCAGGCTTAAGTCATTACCTCCAGTTGCAAGAGTCATCTTTTTCTTTATTCTGACTCATGGATTCTGTACTTTTTAATATACCCATAACCAGTTGGCAGCTATCAAACCTGCACGAGTACGGATGCACAACGGGCGCATAAGCCGGGGTGTTCGGGAGCCTGGCCGACCGTTTCCTCGTATCGCCAGCACCTTTCGCATTTTGCGCCGGGCGCCGGCGATACCTTTATGGCAAGATTCGGGATGAGTTCGCTCTTATAAACATTTTCAGGCGACTCAAAGTATGGATATACGTTGACGCTCGAAACTATCATCACCTGGGACAGAAGATTCTGGTCAACGGCAACCTGAACTTTTCTGTAGTTCTCCAGGAATTCCCGCAGCGCATCATCAGCATAAAGCTCTACTTCAGCTTCAAGCGCATTTCCAATCTCCTTTTTGTTCCTGGCTTCTTCCAGAGCTTTTGCCACCTCGCTCCGTATCTTCAACAATTTATTCCAAGTATTATCGAGTTCCGGATTTATATAGTTCTCGTTTGCCGTCGGCCATGCGGCAAGATGAACGCTCTTCGTACCCCGAACCTCTTCAGGTATATATGACCACAACTCCTCACTGGTGAAAGCAAGGATAGGGGCCAGCATTTTCGTAAACGTTACAAGCATTTCAAAAAGAACCGTCTGCGCCGCCCTGCGCTCAACAGACCCGGCGGCCGAGGCATAAAGCCTGTCTTTCAATATGTCGAGATAAAGCGAGCTTAGCTCGTTGGTGAAGAAATTATATACCGTATGGTAGACTGCATGAAAACGGTAATCCTCATAATTAGCCGTAACGTTCTTTAGAAGACCGGTCATCTCATGAAGCGCCCACTTATCAAGCTCTTGCAGGCTATCGTATTCGACATCGTCCACACCGGGTTTAAAATCATAGAGATTGCCCAACATAAACCTGAACGTATTTCGTATCCTCCTGTAGGCTTCCCCTACATGCCTGAGAATATCCGGGGATATGCCAACATCTACAGTATAATCGCTTGATGCCACCCAGAGCCTTAAGATATCGGCGCCGGATTTTGCAGTAACGTCCAAAGGATCGACCACGTTGCCAAGCGACTTGGACATCTTGCGCCCATCGCCGTCGACGACAAAGCCGTGCGTGAGAACCGCGTCGTACGGCGCCCTGTTATACACGCCGACCGAAGTCATCAGTGATGACTGGAACCAACCGCGGTGCTGGTCGCTCCCCTCGGTATAAAGATCTGCGGGCCACTTAAGTTCAGGCCTGGCCTTAAGAACCGCCTCATGACTCACGCCCGACTCAAACCAAACATCCAGGATATCGGTCTCTTTTGTCAGCTTGGCGCTGCCGCATTTGGGGCATGCAAACCCTGCCGGCAGAATCTCTTCCGCGCTCTTGGAGAACCAGGCATCCGCGCCATCGGCCATAAAGAGACCGATTACAGCACTGATGGTCTCATCGGTTACGACTTCTTCCTGACAATCGCCGCAGTAAAACACCGGAATCGGCACACCCCAGGAGCGCTGCCTTGAGATACACCAATCCGGCCTGCCCTCAACCATACCGGTAATGCGCCGGATGCTCCAATCAGGTATCCACCTTACATTGTTTATTGAATTCATGGCCTCACCGCGCAGGTTGTTTGCTTCCATCGACACAAACCACTGCTCGGTCGCCCTGAAGATAACCGGATTCTTGCACCTCCAGCAGCAGGGATACGCGTGCGTGATCTCGGTGCTATACGCAAGAAGCCCTTTTGCTTTTAAGAAATCAAGAATCTCTTTGTTGGCATCGTAGATATACATGCCCGCGAACCGGCCGGCCTCCTTGGTGAAATGACCGGTCGCATCCACCGGCATCGGGGCCGGAAGGTCGTATTTTAGTCCGGTCATGTAGTCTTCCTGGCCGTGTCCGGGGGCTGTGTGCACAGCACCCGTTCCGGTATCCAACCCGACGTAGTCGGCAAGCACGACCACCGATTCCTTCTCCGGGAAGAGCGGGTGCTCGCACTTTAGATACTCCATATCCGAGCCCTTAAAATGCGCAACGGTCTCGTAATCGGATATTCCTATCTCTGGCGCGACCTCCTCGAACCTTGCATCCGCAAAGATGAGTATCTCGCCCCCGGTTTTTACGGCGATATATGCGGCATCCGGGTGGACCGCTACGGCGACGTTTGCCGGAAGCGTCCACGGCGTTGTCGTCCAGATTACGACAAACTTTGGCTCGCTAAATTCTTTGATCGGCTCAAATTCGCTTTTCAAGGGGAATTTCACGTAGATCGAAGGGGATGCCTCCTCTTTATACTCGATCTCGGCCTCGGCAAGCGCGGTCTGGTCGGTAATGCACCAGTGAATGGGTTTGCGCCGCTTATATACGAGCCCTTTTTTATAAAGCTCGCCGAATACCTCAACATTAGCCGCTTCATACTTATGGTTAAGCGTCAGATACGGATCGAACCAGTCACCGCTTACGCCAAGCCGCATGAACTGCTCGCGCTGCTTATCCACAAAACTCAGGGCGTAGTCCTTGCAGAGCTTCCTGAACTCGACCTGCGAGATGGTCTTGGCTTTTTCCCCAAGTTGCTTCTCGACATTATGCTCGATCGGCTGACCGTGGCAATCCCATCCGGGCACGTACGGGCTGTCGAAACCCGCCATCGTTTTGTATTTTACGATCATGTCCTTAAGGATTTTATTCATGGCGGTGCCCACGTGGATATTGCCGTTGGCGTACGGCGGCCCATCGTGGAGAATAAATTTTTTGCGCCCCGACGATTCCTCGCGAATCGCTTTATATAGATCGATATCGCTCCAGAAGTTAAGCATTTCCGGTTCTCGTTGCGGCAAATTTGCCTTCATCGGAAAATCGGTCTGCGGCAAATTCAACGTGCTCTTGTAATCAGGTTTAGCCGGTTCGTTCATTATGCCCCCTTCACCTCGTTTATTAGCTCTCAGCTGTCAGCTCTCAGCTAAAACCATCATCAATAGTAGGCTTTATCTAAGCTTAAACACTCGTGCTTTTGTTAATGCTTGCTGCTCTCTAGATTCTTCACTTCGTTCAGAATGACAGCTAGTGGATACTGTTCTTAAAAGCCCACACACTCTCAACCCACGCACTGCTTACTCCCT
>PFFU01000166.1:1596-10345 GCA_002783345.1 Candidatus Aquicultor secundus | reverse complement strand
CCTAGCTATAAATATAGTAGCAGGTAACGCCTAATACTACAATAGTTTTATCAAAATTTCCCAGTTAAAATGTGTTTAGTTATATGTGATTACTATACAGGCCAGAGAGCGAATTGTTAATAAGTGGTAGCTAGATAAACGGATATCAAGAAAACACTTGTCAACCGAGCCATAGCCAGTCAGCAACACTATGAGCGTGCTGCGAAGGCTGTAACTATCCTGATAACCCCTGGGCCGATAACAGCAACAAAAATAGATGGGAAGATGCATAAGATAAGCGGAAAAACCATCTTTACCGGCGCCTTCTGAGCGATCTCCTCGGCTCTCTGTCTTCTCTTAAGCCTCATCTCTGATGCTTGAACTCGCAAGATACTTCCAACGCTCACGCCAAAAGTTTCCGCCTGGACAATCGATGTAATAAAGTTGTTGAGTTCGTCAACATCCACACGCGCTGCCATACTTCTAAGAGCGTCTTTTCTTGATACGCCGATTTGTACCTCATGAAGCATCCGTGAGAACTCCTCGGCAAGCGGTCCGGGATGACTCTTGATCACCTTTGCCAGCGCTACGTCAAAGCTGAGCCCGGCTTCGACGCTGATTGTTAATAAATCCAGCGTATCCGGCAAAGCGAGGCGTATTTTTTTCTGCCTGTTTTCAACTAAATTCCCTAGCCATAGATCAGGTATGAAATATGAACAAGCTACGATTATCACACCCAGCACTACGAGCAAGGGGCTGATTCCCTTAATAGCTAGCAGTAGCACAATTAGCACGGCTACAACAATAACTAAAAGAGCTTTAAGCGATAGGAACCTATCTACGTCCATATTATCCGGATTCCCTGCCTTGATGAGCTTCATCTTTATCTGCTCCTCTATTCCTTTCGGGCTCATGCGCTTGACTACTTTTGATAACCGCCCGTAAAAAGGCATTATAATGCGCTCAAAAAATGACTTTGCCATTGGTTCGGCTGTATATAAATCTTGAACCTCATATGCATCAAGTTTCTTAAGGCTTTTCTTAACTACAACTTCATCTGAAAACACTGTAGAGAGAAGCGCATAAATAAAAAAAGCAACTGCAGCGAATACCAAGAGTACCAAGATAAAACTTGTCATAAAAACACCTACACCTCAATTGAAACGATTTTTCTCATCCAAATTATCCCTATGATCATAAGAATGCCGGCAACGCCAGCCATGATCCAACCGAGCACATTCGTGAAAAGCAGGCTCATATATCCTGGGTTAATCACCAGTAATATAGCCGTGATAGCGAAGGGTAACGCAATTAATATGTACGATGACAGCCTGCCTTCAGCTGTAAGCGTCTTTATTTGGCGCTTTAATGTCTCGCGCTCCCTTATTGTTTTGGCCACTATATCCAGAATTTCCGCGAGATTGCCGCCAACTTCGCGCTGGATGTTAATAGCCAACACCATCCAATGAAAATCATCGCTTTCTACGCGTGCTGCCATTTTATTAAGCGCCACCTCTATCGAAAGGCCCAACCTCGTCTCTGACAGTACTCTTTTGAATTCATCCGAAATTGGGGGTTTTGATTCTTCCGATGCAAGCGATATGGCTTGGAGCATGCTATAACCAGCCCTGAGAGAGCCGGCAAGCATAGATATAGTATCCGGTAACATTTCATTGAAGCGATTCTTTCTCCGGTCTATTGAGACTTGCACGAAAAGCATCGGAAGGATAGTGAGTAAAATAATAAACAGCAGTGTTAGCGCTAATTTGCTAAATAATACTTGCAGTAAAATGCTTGGAACCAAAACTATCAAGGCATGGAAGAAGATGTATTCAACAGGCCTTAAAGGAAGTCCGGCCTGCTCAAGCTTCACCCTAGCCAACTCAACAAAGCCCCGCTTCTCTGCAAGATAGCCGATCACGCCCAACGCCTTACTAATATATGGATTTGTGTCAGAAGGCTCATTTTTATTACCGTTCTGCGCCTGACTCCAAATCTGCTCATACATGCCCATCTGCTGTTTGAGTAAGCTTCTCTGCCGTGTAAACACAGCAATTACCCCATAGATAAAAAGCGAAGATGTGAGGAAAGCAACAAGTATAATCCCTGACCTGGCTAACCAGTTATCAACGATTGGTTTGATCCGAACAGGTGGATCCCCTGCCTTATCACCATCTAAGAATGTGGGGTTTTGGTAAGCAGCGTTGATATGTAATAATTTGGATCCTTGGCCTATGGTAATATCTAGATCAATATCTTTGGTATCAAACCCAGGGCTTCGATACTCGATCTCTATGTTGTTTTTAATCTGTTCGGCGATACGCGAATAAAAGGGGTTTAGCTCATCTGAATTAATTGCCTGCAGCAACTTTCCCCCTGATTGACTTGATATATTCTCAAGGGTTCCAATATCAAATTCAGGAGATTTCAGGGCAATAGTATACACGGGTACTTTTAATGCTCTTAACTGATCAATACATATCAGGGGCTTAGTCCTGCTGACGGTGTCTCCACCATCTGAAAGTAAAACTATATAATTTTGTTTCAGACCCGATGTTTTGATCTGCCGAGCAGCAAGTGATAGCGCATCGTAAACAGCGGTCTCACCGGATGCCTGGATTGCATTTATCGAGTTAATAACCCTTTTCTTGTTGGAATTATAGTCGGCAACCAGGTTGGGTTTCGAGCTAAAAGCGATTACGGAGATTTGATCATCGCTGCCCATCAACCGCACAAAGTGGCCCGCCGCTGCTTTTGCATCTGCAATTGGCTTGCCCTTCATACTACCGCTAGAGTCACAATTAGCAAGACCACCGCTATTGGCTTAGGTTTGATCATCAAAGGACTTACACGAAGGCCCTTGACAGCTTGCTCGTTCTCGCTAACCTTAACCGCTTGATAACCAGACCCTGCCTTTTCTTCCTCATCGAAAGCTGTGCCTGACAATAGTAGTTTTACGTTCGGATAGTTCTTGGTATTGATATCATTTAAAACGGTGTCAGAGCGTGCGGTCTGTGTACCCAATGCCAGCCAGCATGTCAGTATTATGACTATAGCGCGAAGTGTTATGATAGTCCGTTTTCCCATAATCTTTCCCTTTTTTATATTATCTGCGAGCCATCGGATCGAATTTGAAAGTATCAAGCGGTATCTGAATTCCGAAATCCATTAGTCTTTGTGTAAACGTAGGTCTGATACCTGTTGATTTTAGCCTGCCTTTAAATCGTCCGTCCTCGGTGATCCCCATAGAGAAATCAAAGCGGAAGATATCCTGGAGGGTAATGGTGTCCCCCTCCATGCCTTGGACCTCGGTAATTTGCGTAATCCTCCGTGAACCATCGCGTAGCCTCACGAGGTGAACTATTAAGTTAAGCGATGAGCTTATGTATTCACGAATAGCACGCATCGGCAGGTCGAAACCGCTCATCAGCACCATCGTCTCGACCCTGGAGAGAACATCGCGCGGCGAGTTGGCGTGCACTGTTGAAAGCGAACCGTCATGACCCGTGTTCATCGCCTGCAACATGTCGAGCGCTTCACCCCCTCTGACCTCACCGATTACTATACGATCCGGCCTCATACGAAGAGCATTTCTAACAAGATCACGGATTGTTATCTCGCCCTTGCCTTCGATGTTTGCCGGCCTGGATTCCAGCCTCAGCACATGATCCTGGCGAAGTTGCAATTCCGCCGAATCCTCAATTGTCACTATGCGCTCATCCCCAGGAAGAAACGATGAGAGCACATTAAGCATCGTGGTCTTTCCTGTACCGGTTCCGCCGGAAACAAGAATGTTCAACCGGCCTGCGACGCAAGCCTTTAGCAGATTGGCGACTTCCGAGTTCATGGTTTCGAACCGGATTAAATCATCGACAGTAAATGGATCTTTTGAGAACTTACGTATTGTCAGCATGGGACCGTTTATCGCCAGTGGATGAATGACGGCATTAACTCGAGAACCATCAGGAAGGCGGGCATCAACCATGGGAGAACTCTCGTCGATTCTCCGCCCCACCTGACTTACAATCTTGTCAATGATTCTCAGTAGATGGTCCTCATCGAGGAATTTTCGATCAGTTTTATAAATCTTTCCAGCCCGTTCAATATAAATACTGTCCGCATTATTGACCATAACCTCAGTTATGTCTTGGTCTTTGAGAAACTGCTCTATAGGCCCATAACCTAGGATATTGTCGATAACGTCCCTTATAATACCCTCTTTATCCTGGCTCGATAGGGGCATTGTCTCTATCGCTAGGAGGCTCCGCAAAATCTGCTCAACACGAGATTTTAGCGCTTCCCTACCAGTTCCAGTGTCATCTAGTTCGGGACCCAGTTCGTTTACCAGAGTGTAATGATACTTTACCTTGAGTTCGTCAAGCTCGTTTTCACGTGCGGGAACAACGTCGGTATCAGACCCAACACTTGAATTGGCTGATTGAGCAAGTCGATCGGTTAGTGACATTTAAGATAACCTCCTGATAATTCTACGAATAACCTGGTTTGACTCGCTTGGCTGAAGGCCATCCCTTTTCTTAGTATTCTTAATCTTCTCCGAAAGGCCGACTAAGCTCTTGGCGGCCGAGGATTTTGGTTGCTCAATAACGACAGGTACCCCTTTGTTAACGCTTCGTGGGATTATCCGGTCGCTAGGTATCCGTGCATCTGCTTTTATGCCTAACGTTTTTTCAACCTCGTCAGCTTCAAGCAATACTTTACTGTCTGCTCGATTCAGCACAAACTTGACTATTTCCGGTGGGTAACCAAGCTGCTTTAATGTTTGGATTGCCAATTTAATATTTTTTATGCTTGGCATGTCCATGGTTGCGATCAAATAAATAAGATCACTCTCATCAAGTGCCGTAAGTGTAACATCGTTAAACATCGGGGGGGTATCTATAATTATATAATCGAAGAACTGCCTAAGTAAGCCTAGAATCTTCTTAATGTGAACGGATGTTATCGAATCGGATTCATGCGGACGCACAGGAGCAAGTAATGCTCTTACCCCTGATGAGTGCACCGCAAGAAACCCCTGTAGCATATCCTTATCAAGTTGATCTATTACCTGGATCATGTCATAGATGGTGTGCTCGGGCGTCATCTGATACATGATACCGATATCGCCGAACTGGAGATCAAGATCAATTATAACTACCTTCTTATCCGTCAGCTTAGCAAGGGCAACGGCACAGTTAGTAGAAATTACTGATTTACCCACGCCACCCTTAGTGCTGAAAAACGTTATTACCCTACCCTCTACCGGCACCTGCTCATTTGAACTCGCTGTCTTTAAGTTAAAGGAATCCTTGAACCTCTTTGAAATATCCACCGATCGAGAGATAGATGCAATAATCTGCTCATTAGGGGATCCAAACTCGATAACATCTTTTATTCCAGCCTGCATGACAGCACGAAGCACGGTTGGGTCAAGCGCTTCAACAGCCATAATAATTGATATTTCCGGACTGCTGATCGATAGGCTCTCGGCTTTTCTTATCGCTATATCTGATATGATCGATGGGTCCATCACTATGGCATTAGGCGAATGTTTCTCTATGGCTTCATCAAGTCCAGAAATATCGTTAACATTTACGATAGACAGGTCACTGGTCTTAAAAAGCGATTTTATCTGGTTGCTAAACTTCGAATCTTCACCGACCACTATTATCAAACAAATCACCTACTTAAAAATGGTTTTGATAGTTACGCCTTTGGTGGCTACGGCCTCAGCATTAGTTGGTGCATGAAGACCCAGCCATACTTTGCCATTTTCCTGTGCGTATACAAGCTTTTCTGCGTCAGCCGGAACTAGCGCAAGAGTTATTGTCTTTTTGCTGTTATCGCTGCCACTCTGCACTTGTGATGAACCGGGCGTTCGGGCGTTCGGGGTTTCCTTTTCGGCCCCGACGCTCTCACCAACAGCGATAACCTGAACTTTCTGAAGGAGTATTTTTGTAACGTCGTCGCCATCAGCGCCGGGATTGAATGAAGCAAACACCGTTACTAAATCGCCGGGTTTCGCCATCCCAGCGATGCCCCGTATGCTGTCGTAAGGGATCGAGACTGCGAGATACCCTTTAGGTACCGTAAACGAAAGGCCTGCCTCGGACGGATGCTTGAATTTGCCGATCGTCAACTGTTCACCGGCGCTTATCGACACGCTTAGCACCTGGCCTTCAATATTTCTCGTCGAAGATATTGCCTGCGAGGCTACATATCGCCGAGGTACTTCCTTGAGTTGCGCAAGACGGTTGGTGGTGATATCTTCGATGCTCGTTCCTTTTTCTATATCATGGTTCGCCACCCATACTTGAACCGTTTTCTGCTCCTCCACCGCCTGCTTCTTTATGTTATTCAAATAGCTATTTACTCCTAAGGCAACAATCGCTCCAAGTATAACCGCGACTATGATGATCACTAACCTTGGTTTCAATTAAAACCCTCCTACTTAGTCTAGTTTTCGCCATCAGGTTTAACTAGGCGAACTGTCTTTATATTTGGCTCAGGCGGCGGTTCTTTTTGATAAATTCCACCCTTAACATACTCCATGAACCTACCTTGTAGAGCAGCACCGTGAGTTGGATTCTCGATAAAAAATTGCGCGAATCCAACGATACTTACTTTCGACCTACCATTAATAGATTCATACGTTGTTTCCTCCACCAGGGGAATCGTTGCAAGTCGGGGACACTGATTCCTGCTCTCGTGGGGTGTCGTGTTACTTTTCCACATATCCCAGGTGCATGTATCAGAACCGATACGTGCATTTACGCCCTGATCTAATGGACCAACCATTGCGCCTGTTTTGGTCCATACATAATCCCCGACCCTGTAATAATGGATAGGATGTGTGGCAGCCCAGGGGTCGGCATGAAGCAGCCCTGCAACTGCGTCACTAAATGCATTGCCCCCAGAGCCATTTCCTTGGCCCCCTGTCGGTGAATCCGGCAACCCTGTGCCGGGAGCAAATTCAGCATAATCTAAATCAAGACCGTAATAATTTCCCGGAGAAGTACCGTTATCAAGAAAAAGCGTATACAGTTTCTCATACTCAAAACCTTGCACTTTAACATTTACCGAAACTGGATTACTGGTTGAAATATAGTTAACGCCAAGGTCGACATCGTTAATTTCCTCACTGGCATCCCTCGAGACAATGTACGCACCAGGCCCACCGTTTGGAAGCACGGTGGTATCATCAATTTTTATTGTGATTGGGTAGGCCTGATATCCTGCATCAGACGCCGGAAGATCAACTGATGTGGTCGCTCTATAAATACCGCTCCCTAGATTTGACAAAGCAACCGAGTAACTGCCGCTGCCGTTCTGTTTTGGCCAACACGCTTCAACCTTGCTCGGACTGCCGGAAACATGGGCAGTAATAGTGATAGCCGTCGAAACACCGGCCTTTACAAAGTTTTCATCAACGGCTACCTCGCCGAGAGCTCCATTTGAGCCAACCACGAGAGCCGATGCACCGTTAAGCGGTTCTTCAAGACCCTGGTTATTAACCCTTATAATATCAATCCGATAATTCCCGTCAGGTAACGCCGGGATCATCCCGGAGTATTCGAATATATCGTTAACAAAACTACCGCCACCTAGTTTTTCTTTATAAACACTTGTCCCTATCGCTAGATCAACTGCTTCGACATAGACCTCTTTTGGCTTAGGGTTTGGAACGCCCATTGGATCCAAATCCTTTACGCCAACAAGGTAAGCAACTTCCGCCTTCGCAACTGCCGACACCGTTTTATCGAGAACTCCGAATATCTTTGCAAAAAAAAGATCGACTTTGCGACTTGTCGTTACCGTAACGCTTTGGTTGCCGGTATCTATAATAATCGGGTCGGCCGTTTGCGCAAGATTTCTGTTTACTGCATAATCACGCGCAACTGCCTCGGAAAGACTTACTACATTGGGATCTTTGGCTTGCATAATCATCTCTTGGCATCCCGCAAGTGCAGCCGCATCAGCTGCGGATTGAAGCTGGCACCGAATCTCGTAAAGATATCCGACGTCGACCGCTAAAGCGGTGAAACCGATGAATACCGTCATCATTAACGCAACGATTATCGCTACTGCTCCTTTTTCATTTTGTATATTTAAACTAGAGATACTTGCCATCACTCAATCCTTTGAGTTGCGATATTCGAGAGCGTTATATCAGGCCCTGCTATACCTATCGCAGTGCCTATTAAAGGCGCTATGATCGGTGTTTTATAGTGTACGGTAACCGCAACCTGCTCACCGATAAGTCCACTTCTATCACCGGCAGGGCTTATATCAATATCGGTATCAGCAAGGCTCAGGCCCGGAATCGAATTCTTTACCTTAGCCCGAACATCTGCATCGGGTTGCTCTAAAGCAGCCCACCGGGCGCCCTCCCGTGCAGCATGAGTTATTGAAATATAGTTAAAAAATATTAAGCCGAACTGCATAATCCCGAGAATTAGCGTTAAAAGTAAGGGTAAAACAATGGCAAACTCCACTGCGCTCGCCCCATTTTCGTTATGTAGACTCGTTAGAGACCTCTTAAATCTGATTGTTGACATACGTTCACCATAATTGCATAACCCATTTTTTAGATTAGCCCCGTATTAAATACGGGGCTAATCTAAGTAGCGGCCCCTACAGGTGTAGCGCAGCTGCGACTCCGTTGAACACAACGTTAAGCTGTGTGCCAATAGATGTTACAGCCGCGATGATAACTGCGGCAATTAGAGCCACCATGATGCCATACTCGACTGCGGTGGCCCCCTCCTCA
>PFFU01000166.1:0-1582 GCA_002783345.1 Candidatus Aquicultor secundus | reverse complement strand
AAAGCTAGTGCCAAAAGTTATCATATCCCCAGCTAGCACTATCTATTGCGCTTAATTTGCGCTACACTATAGGTGGATAGCAATCAGTCATAGCTCGGAGGTACCAAGTGTTTTCAAAGAAGTTTCGTAACCATTCTACGGATCAGTTGCTTTTATTGCCGCCAGATGTAAGAGAGTGGCTGCCAAAAAATCACCTGGCCTACTTTGTAAGCGATCTTGTCGATAATCTCGATTTGTCCGAATTCATTAAAGCATACAAAAACACTGCCGAAGGCAAACCCCCCTTCCATCCGGCAATGATGCTTAAAATTCTTGTCTACGGCTACTCGACAGGAATATGTTCATCAAGGCAACTGATGCGCAAAATAGACGAAGATATAGCTTTTAAATTCCTTGCAGCAGGAGATAGACCGGATTTTCGCACTATCGCTCTTTTTAGAAAAAAACACCTGAGTGCCTTAAGAAAACTATTTTTGCAAGTGCTTAAGCTGGCTAAAGAAGCAGGGCTTGTAAAGATTGGCGTTATCGCCATAGACGGAACGAAAATGAAAGCCAACGCCTCCCGGCACAAAGCCCTCTCCTACGGGAGGATGGATGAGGTCGAAAGCCGCCTTAAGAGAAGAATAGACGATATCTTAAAAGAAGCTGGCGATATCGATATTTCCGAAGACGAGCTATACGGTGAAGACAAACGCGGCGATGAATTACCCGAAGAGCTGGCCGACCCGGTAAAGCGGATAAAAAAGATAAGGGAGCTGAAAAAGAAGATAGAGGAAGAAGAAAAGGCAAAGACGAACAATACGGGCG
Organism: Candidatus Aquicultor secundus; assembly: GCA_002783345.1. Taxonomy (GTDB): domain Bacteria; phylum Actinomycetota; class Aquicultoria; order Aquicultorales; family Aquicultoraceae; genus Aquicultor_A; species Aquicultor_A secundus. Next base: position 775 of record PFFU01000166.1, on the reverse strand, counting down.
CCACACCAAAAGACAAGGAACAAAGAAGTTTAACCGACTATGACGCCCGGATTATGAAAATGCCAAATAAATCTTTTGATTATGCATACAACGGCCAGGCCGCCGTATGCGGAGATCCGAGAAAAGGCGAAGTGCAGATAATTGTCGCTACAAAACTAACCAACAGGCCCTGCGATGTCACAGAACTTGAGGATATGTTGAGAATCGCTGAAGAAAACTTGGGCGAGCACCCAAAGAAGCTGGTAGCCGATGCCGGATATTATTCAAAGGACAATTTAAAATATTGCCAAAATCGAAAGATCGACGCTTATATTCCGCCAAATAGACAAAAACATACCGAGCTGGGCGAACCATCCCCTAAAGGACGAATACCGGCCCATGCCACACAGGCTTTCCTGATGAGACGAAAGCTCAAAACCAAAAAGGGCAAAGAAATCTACGGCGCCCGGAAGGTAATGAACGAACCTGTCTTTGGGCAACAAAAACAGGCCAGAGGCATTCGGCAATTTCTTTTAAGAGGTCTTAATAACGTAGCTGCCGAATGGGATTTTATCTGCGCTACGGGCAATATCTTGAAACTATTTAGATACGGCAACCTACCGCAAATCGGCTGGGGGAAGAGTTGAGAAGCAAAAGGTAATAAAAATCAGGGACATGGGCCCGCAGATGCAATCGGTTTGCGAATTGAATTCAGTAATCAAAATTTAAGACGCAAACCTTATGGAAAACTTTTTTCTGTTTAAAGCTGATAGCAATATTTAGACAGGCTCCTAGG
>PFFU01000048.1:9391-14547 GCA_002783345.1 Candidatus Aquicultor secundus | reverse complement strand
GAGGACGATAGGGTTAAAGTGGTATTTTATCCAACATATCTCTCCGGTGTCGACGGTCTTTTGAACCTACAGTTCTATAATGCAATGGCCGGCTCGCATTTCGGCGTGTTCCCATCGTTTTACGAGCCATGGGGATATACGCCGCTTGAGGCGGGGGCGCTTGGTGTTGCCTCGGTGACTACCGACCTTTCCGGCTACGGGCTTGCGCTTAAAGAGCTGGGCTTAAAGAAAAAGCTGCCCGGAACCTACGTCATCGATCGCAGCAACTTTGACTACGAGCGCGAGAAGAAAGACTTGCTCTCGATTCTTTACGAGTACACGTTGCTCGATAGCGACGAGCGCATGGAGCTTCGCTTAAACGCCAACGCGCAGGCGAAGAACTTCGACTGGAAGATCCTCATTAAACATTACTTTAAGGCGCATAAGCTTGCGCTCTCTAAAAGCAAGGTGTGCGCGGCATGAGAAAAGATTACTTTCGGGATCTCTGGACGTTTGTAGCGCCCGGTAGAGCCCTTCGACATTTTGACTCTAAAGAAGTAAAAGCAAGCGACCACACGGGCTGCTTCTTCTGCCCGGGCAACGAGAACTTGACGCCGCCGGAGATCAGCCGCGTCCAGGAAAATGGAAGCTGGCAGGTGCGCGTCTTCCCGAACAAGTTTCCGATTATCGGCGGGGAGGATATTAGCGAGAACGGCTGGGAAACCGCCTCCAGTTACGGCCACCACGAGGTAATTGTGGAGACACCGGACCACTACCAGCGCGTGTCCGAGATAACGGTCGCTGAGATGGTCAATACGTTAAGAACCTATCGCGACCGGATTAACGCCCTTGAGGACGATCCCAATATCGGGTACGTCTCGGTTTTTAAGAACCAGGGGCGAGAAGCCGGCGCGTCGCTTGACCACTCGCACACGCAGGTGCTTGCGGTCACGCAGGTACCGGCCCAGATCAAGGAAAAGATGGAGCACAGCCACACAGGGGAGTGCATCTACTGTAAGATCAACCAGGGCGAGCGGGTTTCCCCGCGACTGGTTTCAATAAACGACTCGTTTGTTGCGTTTTGCCCGTTTGCACCGCGTTTTACCCACGAACTTTGGGTGGTTTCGCGAGAGCATATCCGAAGCTTAAACAACTTAAACGACCCGGCGCTGGCCGATCTTGCAGGCATTTTGCTGAAATCCCTAAAAGTGGTCGAGAAGGTAACTCCGAATTATAATATGGTGTTGAACTACGGTCCGAAGGGAGCGGATTTCCACTTCCACATCGAAATCGTGCCGAGGATACCGCACCAGGTTAAGGCGGGGTTCGAGCTTGGTACCGATTACGCCGTAATCACAACGGCGCCGGAAGAAACCGCGGCATTTTACAGGGAACATATCAGTGAAAATCAGCCATATTAGCAAAGACAACGCTATCGCAAAACACGTCGAACATGCGGCCGCTTTTATTCTAGTAAACGAGCGCAAGGACTTCGCCACGTTTTATACTTCACCGCAGTCGCGCTATGAGGGCTTTTTTGTGGCGCGTGAGGGCTCCTTTATAAAGACTGTCTCGCGCATCGGCACCCGCACCATCGCCGACAAACTCGACCTTTACCACAACAAAGGTTTTGCCGCTCTTCATTATAGTAGGAGCAGTGAGAGCGGTAAGAACGGTAAGAGCAGTGAGAGCACAGAGGTCTACAGCGTTGCAAGCGGTGAGCCGGTTCTCATCTACGAAAACCTTTCCGAAGAGAGCATGGTCGTCCGCCTTGATATACGCGACCAATTCTATATCCCCGAGTGGGGAAGATACTACGATTTCCAAGAGGACAAAAAATCCGTTATTGTTAGCTATCATGACGATCGCCTGGTTGAACCGGTGTTTTTAGCAATCCTGCATGACGGGGCGTTTCATCCCATGGGCGAGTGGGTGCCGGTCGAGTACGAGCGCGATAGGCAACGCAACTCGGAGCCGGCAGTCCTCTACGAGTATGACCTCGGCGAGTTTTCCGGCAAAAAGCTGGTCTTTGCATTTGGTGAGACCGCTGCGGAGGCGCTTGGGCGGGCGCACCGCTATAAGAATTTGTCACAGGCCAAAGTCATTGTAAAGAGCAAGGTAAAGCCAAAGCTCACCGGAAAAAAACCGGACGCAGCTGCAAAAAAACTGGCAAGCGAGTGCGCTCACGACGCGCTTGATTCGCTCTTTGTAAAAGACAGCATGCTTGCGGGCATGCCCTGGTTTACCAAGGCGTGGGTGCGCGATGAGCTTATCTCGCTTCCCGCCATGCCGAAAGCGAAGGCACGGGCAATGCTCGCCAAGTATATTCACGCCGAGTGGGAAGGCGACAAGCTCCCGGTCATCTTTGGCGGAAGCAACTATTGCTCGGACGGTATCGGGCTCCTCTGCTGGGCAATTCTGTTCGGACGCTATCTGCTGGATGAAGAGGAAAAACGGCTTCTGGGGACCAATCTCGTGAGATCCATTGAAGCGCTTGAGGCCACGGAGAACGAGTATGGTTTTGTTCCCTCCGGCAAGCGTGAGAGCTGGATGGACAGCATTGAGCGCGATGGGTATCCCATAGAAACCCAAGCGCTCTACGGCCAGATATTGCAGCTAGCACACCTTTTAACTAAAAATGAGCGCTATGAGGAAAAACGCGCGGCACTCTTAAAAAATATCCGCACACACTATTTTGTTGGCGGATACCTTCACGATTGCCTGGGAGACGGCACCATCCGGCCCAATATATTCCTGGCGGCGTTTTTCGCCCCGGAGATTTTAAGCAAAGCCGAGTGGGAGAAGTGTTTTGACAAGGCGCTGCCCGCACTCTGGCTTGAGTGGGGAGGACTCGCCTCGGTCGATGCGCGCCACGAGTGCTTCTGCGACGTTTCGACAGGCGAGCAGGATACCAGCTATCACAACGGCGACTCCTGGTTCTTCGTCAATAACATTGCGGCGCTTATCCTTTATAACGTGAACCCGACCAAGTACGCCAAATATACCGATGCGATTTATGCGGCTTCGACCTGGGAAATTCTCTGGGATAACTTTGCGGGCTGCCCCGGCGAAATCAGCTCCGCCCGCACCCTCGAATCTTGGGGCTGCGGCCTTCAGGGCTTCTCGGCCGCTGCTTATGTGTATTTGACACAGCACCTTCCGGTACGTAAATGGGCGCTTAAAGGCCTCTTTGCGCCTGCGGCAATCTTGCTGAAAAAGTAAGAGAGCCTTGTCGGCTCACCCTCATTTAAACGACAGAGATTTATAAACCGCAAAATCTTTATGCTGTGGGTCCGCAACGCGGGCCTTTACAGCGGTCAGTATCCTGCCGCGCAGCTTCCGCCGGAGTATTCTGAGGATGCGGTGACTGGTGTTTCGACGATCTTCCTCTCTTCCGGCTTGCTGATATAAAGAACTTGACCGCTCTTGCTTCCGTACCGGTAGACGGTAATGCCTTTGCATCCCATGCCGTAAGCCAGCAGATATACCTTCCTAACATCCTCGAGAGTTGCATTCTCCGGCAAATTAACTGTTTTAGATACCGCATTGTCGACATATTTTTGAAACGCCGACTGCATGTGAACGTGCCATTCCGGGGCGATATCAAACGCTGTTACAAACACTCTTCTGACGTCCTCCGGGATTTGCTCCATGCCCTGTATGGACCCGCGCCTTGATATTTCCATCATCAATTCCTGGCTGTAGAAGCCGCGTTCCCGTGCGACCTTTTCAAATACGGGGTTGGTTTCTAGAAGAGTCGTTCCCTCCATGACATTGCGCGCGTACGCTACGGCGAAGATGGGTTCGATACCGCTGCTGGTGTTTGCGATGATGCTGATGGTGCCCGTTGGGGCGATTGTGGTGATGGTCGCGTTTCTTATCATTTTATAGTCGGCCTTATCCCACTTGCTTCCTTTGAAATTGCGGAAGGGGCCGCGCTCCTCGGCGAGTTTAACCGACGCATTGATCGCCTCATTATAGATAAAATTCATAACCTTTTCGCCCGTCATGATCGCCTCATCGGAGTTATAGGGGATACCAAGCTCTAAAAGCATATCCGCAAACCCCATAACCCCGAGGCCGATCTTGCGGTTTGACTTGGCCATGTAATCTATCTGCGGCAACGGGTACTTGCCGGCATCGATTACGTTATCCAGGAAGTGGGTGCTTACGTGAACGACGTGCTTAAGCTTATCCCAGTCGATGTCGTTATCCTTTACCATTTTGGAAAGGTTGATCGACCCTAGATTACAGGGCTCGTACGGCAAAAGTGGTACTTCACCACAAGGATTTGTGCTTTCAAACGTTCCGATTTGCGGCGTTGGATTTGCCCGGTTTGCGCGGTCGATGAAGAAGAGGCCCGGGTCGCCGGTCGACCAGGCGCTCGAAATGATTAGATCGAAAAGGTATCGTGCCGAAAGCTCTCCTTCGACCTCATTGTTTCTGGGGTTTATCAGGTCGAAGGACTCGCCTTTGGCGACGGCCTCCATGAAATCATCCGAGACGGCAACCGAGATATTGAAGTTATCGAGAACGCCCTCTTTTCGCTTGGCGGTAACGAACTCGACTATATCGGGATGGTTGTAGCGCAATATCCCCATATTCGCGCCCCTTCGCCGGCCACCTTGCTTCATTACGTCCGTCCCGACGTCAAAGACCCGCATGAACGATACCGGACCGGATGCAATGCCCTTTGTTGACTTAACAACGTCGCCCTTGGGTCGAAGTCTTGAAAACGAGAAGCCGGTATTATGGATCACTGCCAGCTTGCCATGGCCGCACCCAGCAAGGTAATTGTTGTGGTCGGCAACCGTGAAGTCGTAGAAAAGCTTCGCGTCTGATGCGGGTTTCACATCCTCGACTACAAGCCAACCATCTGCCAAGTGCTCAAGTTGATCCAACCTGTCTGTGTAATCAACGGGAAGCACCCGACGCAGGGCTTTGACAAGACGGCGAAGCTTGTCCTCGCCTATGCCGTCGCCCCATTTAGTACGGTGGAGCCAAAAGCTCTCGCCGCCAATGTCAACCGGTCCTTTATGAATAGAGGTTGTGTTTATCTCCACTCCGGCGGCCTGCAAAAGATCGGCTAAGGCCTCAAATGGAAGCGGAATTCGACCGTGAGTATTGTGCTCCAATCTATCAGTCAATGTTGCCAGCCGATCTTTTTTTAATGGATC
>PFFU01000048.1:0-9310 GCA_002783345.1 Candidatus Aquicultor secundus | reverse complement strand
TCTTCTTGCGGATCGATGGATTAAAACCAAGTGCGCTCAGCAGAGCGACCAGACGTTCTGCCAGATCGCAGCAGACGGTCGTAAACTCAATGCGCCTGCGATCCAAGCTGACGTAGCCATCGGAATCTATAAGGCCACCCAGAAAAGCCCCGATTACCGTTAAGGGAGATTTGGAGATCCGTTCGGGAAGGGTCAGGTTCTTTTTTGGCCCCGGATTGACTTGCGCCAAGTTGGCGAAACGCAATACAAAGGACCGGTTGGTGGTTGCCAGCCGCCAGGGCCCACGGCCGTCTTGCCGCGGAGTAACGATCACTCCGTGATCGGCCAGCACCTCTGCGGCAAACTCTATGCTTTGCGGTCTCCCATCGCAAAAGTAAAGGCGCAAGACCGTGTAGTTGTTTGCTCGATTATGAAACTGGCCGAGGCCGCCATCGCCAAGAAAGTACCCTACAAGCCATGCCAGGCGCTCATCCAGCTTTAAGCCCTCCACCTCATGGTACTTCTCAAACGGCCAGGCATCGCGTATCGAGCGGTTGGGAGCCGGGAGGATGTCACCGGGCTTTAACTGATCGGCGTGACGCTCGACCATGCCGTCTCCTGTATGAACGATGAACGGGTGCCAGGCGCTTGTTGTTACCACCGTGCCGTCGCCGCAGCGCACCGTATATTGCTCGTCCGCCGGCACATCGTACTGCCAGAGATGAGTGACCTGCTTTGGCACAAAACGTCCTGTCTTCGGGTCCATGGCTGGCGTATAGATGTTGAGACTCGTCACGTCCATAACTCGATGATCCTCGCCTGGTATCTCGGGGATACCGAGCGCCTTCACGCGCTCATACAGCGTTTCAATCTTCTCCACGCCGCAGAATGTAGTGTAAATGTGAGCATCGCTCGCCGTGCAGCCCCCACCTGTCTGGTGAACTATTGCCATATATTTTACGGCGTCGAAAATCTCGGGAACCGAGTCGTTGACCGGTATCACGAAACACGCCGCCAGCTGTCCGAGCGCAGTGCCTGCGTTCATCAGCGTAGGTGAGTTCGGTAAGAACTCGAAGTTCGCCATTATGGTATAAAATTCATCTTCGGTAGCTTTTACATCGGCTTTAGGATTGTGCAGCAGGTCTGATGCAGCCAGAGCTATTGCAACACGCCTGAATAACTGGCTCGGGGTTTCAACAACGTTTCCTTGATCGTCCTTTATCAGGTATCGCTGGCTGAGTACCTTGGCCGCATTTACGCTTACTTTTACCTCGTCGGGGGGCACGCCGACGAACTTTCTAGCCGCTCTAACATTCGCCCTCATTTGGCGGTAGAGTATATACGCCTTGGCAACCTCCGGATAGTCCTCGTCGATTAAGGTCCGCTCGACGATATCTTGAATCTGCTCCACGCTTGGGATCGGATTTTCTTCGGCCCCGGCCTCAAGCCGCTCCGTCACCTTTTCCGCCAGGCTCGCAGCAAGGATGCCATCCGGGTGGTTGGTGGCATTGAGCGCCTTATGTATGGCATTCGCGATTTTTCCGATCTCAAAATCTACTACCCGGCTGTCTCGCTTACGAACCTTTTTAATTAAGTGCTCTTTCATCGTGTTCACCCACTAAGACCGTTTAAATAAACTGTAAACCATTATCTTAGCACGTACCAGCCTTGCACTTCTTGCTCTTTTATAACTCAAACGTGCAGTTTTCAATCAGCGGCGCTGAGTTTACCGTCTTCTGTCTTTCAGTAAACTCACTATCTTAAGCCTTGAGTTCTTTTGGCGGGTAGTACATAGAGGCCGGTATCTCCTCTATGTTATTTGGGTGGGGTTGGATGTGTGCGGATAAATGCGGCCGGATGGCATATTGTGCATTCGGTAGACACCTCATTCTTCTGATGGCAATCCACGCACAATGACATCTTTATTCTTGAGTTATAGCCCTTAACTCCTGGGTGACTTACCCTGTTGTGACAAAAGGGACAACGAAGGCCGGCTTCTATGTGCGGATCGTGCTCGAATATAAGCGTGCTTGTTGATACTCTTCCCGGTGATCGATGACAGGGAATACATCTGGATGATGGCATCTCTTGACTTATACGACTTCCTTTGTTTATGGGCTTCTGATATGTGTTTGTAAAGTGATAGTACACTTCTTTAAGTGCGCTTACCTTACCAACGATAAAATTGCCGGCTCCTGGCCCGATATGGCAGGTTTCGCAGTCTACCGTTTTATGAACTGAAGATTTCCAGGCCTGGTAATCGCTCTTCATTTCGTGGCACGTATTGCAGTAGCCCGGTGCCGAAGTCACAAAGAGCGCCACCACTAAAACGAGCCCGAGGCCAACAACTACAATAGCTGCTATTATTACGTTTCTTCGGTTAACTCTCATTACACTTCCCACAAAACCGCTGAACTAATTAATAATATCTATACCCAAGTTTCTGATTGTCCTGCAAAATATGCAACAACATGGTCGAGCAATTAATGCTGTCGCTAAAACTCTTAAACGATAAAAGGCGACAAAAAAGTCGCCTTTTATCCTCTTAAATCTATCATTAACAAAATTATTATTTTGCTACGTAATTAATCAAACCGCCCGTGGGCTCGATTTTTGGTGTTTGAATCTTAATAAAGCTAAAGCTCTTAAATGTGGCGTCAGATGATGCCACGTGGCAACCATTACAACCATCAATCGCACTTGCGAAAGCAGAATTAAACTGAGCAGTATTTTTGGCTGCAGTGGCCTTATCCAGTGGATCAAGGAATTTACTTTCAAAATTCTTTAAAGCTGTAGCGCGTTTAGGACGATCGATCTCACCAACTTCCTGAATCTCTCTCATCTCTTTAATCTGGTATTTGACCATGTCCCAGTTGCCTGCTTTGGCACCAAAAAAGGCTCTAGACATACGGTCCCCATACTCTATCATGACCGTACCGAGACCGGGGTTAATCTTTGTCTTCTGCGTATCAGTATCCTTCTCAACAGCGGTGACTCTCTTAGAAAGCTTGTCGATATCCGCTGTTGAGGCACCTCCAGTAGTGGTGGCGCATCCGACCGCCAGAATTGCTATCAGCACAAGCATGGCGACTACAATGATTGCTAATTTTAGCCGCTTATCTTTTAACACTCGATTCACCTCCTCGTACAAACGCTGATTTTAAGGCGTTATTACCCGTAATCACTAATTCGTAATTTGTTCTTTAATACCGCTGATTTCTTTTTTATGGTGGGAGCCAAAATAGGAGATCGGTTACCCCTAGTGCTTCAAATAATTGCAGGTTGTCGGTTATGTAGTTAAAGTCCCGCTGAGTTAGCTGTAGGGAGACATCTTGATCGGGGTGTCGTTTGCGCAGAGCCTGGCAAACTTGCCCAATACTTGTTTTTGGAAAGATCAGAGCCGCAGCGATTTCCAAATCGACGAAAATAACGAGGGCATATAGATCCATCTCTTGCGAGAAATAAATGCGGTGCTCGTTAACCCACTTTCCCTTCGGGTTGGCCAAATATTTAACCTGTATCGTTTCGCCCTCGGGGCCGATCACATCATAGCCCTTCTGGACCCTGCTGTTTACTAAAGAACCTCCTACCAGAAAAGCAACTAACCATTCGCTAAATTCTGCAAGCGGATCACGATTTGAGCTGGGGAGTTCAAGGTGTGCGAGAAGGTCGAGACGTGCAATTCTATACTGTTTGTATGCTGCAATAATTTGGTCGCTATAACCGTTTTGAGTGTTGAGGTTAGGAAGATTCATCTGGAGAGAGTGTTGTCTGTGCATAGGATTAATCGGTGATTTCATACACCTACAAGGCTGAAGTTCTCCACCCACGCGTCCTTTGGCCCATTTTTTAAGCTCATGCATATCCATCGAGCAAACCTTAATATACTCATTAGTCGTCCAATTAGACCTTTTTGAAGTGCTAATATGCCTGCAAGACGCGGTATGCAGCATTAAGTAATGCGGTTTAGGATTACGCTCACAGTTCACTACAAATCCCGACGGATTCATCTCTAACCAGCTAAGATAAGCATTATCATCGTTCTCAAACCGTATCATCCCGCCCCCTTTAACCCGCAAACGGTTATTTAGAGTATACTACTAAACATTTATCGCTGAAGAGTATTTAGCCTAAGCGCTTACCTAGTATTTGGGGGAGGATATTGGAGGTAATCGGTGGGCTGTGTCCATTGTGAACAATGGAAGGCTGATTATAAACGAAGAGCGCTATTCATGATTACCGGGGTTTTCCTTTTAGGCCTGGAGAATAGCGGACTCGAACATTCTCCTTGACTCCGAGCTTATTACGCCTATTGTCCACCAACCTGCTCGCCGCCCGGTGCTCTACCACATATATAATGCCTGGTTAATGGATGTGCAGCAGGCGTATGTCGGTTGCGCGTACTGGTGCAATATACTACAATAAGTACGAACAGGCGTTCGTGATTGAAAGGTGGTAAGGATATGTCGGAACACAAACTTCCTGCTAAGTTCATCAAGAAAATCCAGGGGAAAGACTTCGTGCTCTTCGAGGGTCTTCTGGAGATGGCGCACGCGGCAGGTCTAAAACGGGTAGAGACCCAGCTTTTGCAGGCTCCGCACCGGGATAACGGGATGCTCGCGATAGTAAGGGCGGTTGTCGAGACGGATAAGGGGGTCTTCTCGGCTCTTGGCGACGCCTCTCCGGAGTCCGCCGAGCGCCCGATGCAGCCTCACCTGGTTCGCCTTGCGGATACCCGCGCAATAGCCCGCGCCTTGCGTCTTGCGACAAACGTCGGCATGACGGCAGCCGAGGAGATCAACCCGAGCGAGCCGGTAATGGGGGCAAACGGTAACGGGCACAAGAAATCAGCGGACCCCGAGTCCGTCGTTCTTTCCTTCGGCAAGCATGCGGACAAGTCCCTTGGAGATGTTCTGGCCGAGGACCCGACCTATGTCGAGTGGCTTGCAAAAGAGGCCTACGATTACGTCTTGAGGACCGCCGCAAAAAAACTTCTTGAAGAAAGCACGCCGCAGGTCGACAATCTTGACCCAACCGGCACGGCCGAAATATTCTTCGAGTAACAAACAAGCTGTCTGCCATGCGCGTCGTTGCTTAAAGCGGGCACTTCGACCGGCTTTGCGAGTAGGTGTTTCGTTTTAGATCAGCTCCTATTGGTACATACAGCAGTTGATACTTTGGTTCATAAATAGCTCGGGCCCCATACAAGATAACATTATTACAGGGGCAGTCGCTAGAGGAAAAGGGCAAATATTAAACGTGTTAATACGCCGAATTTTGAAGTCGATAATTATCCTAACTTGGTGTATCATGCCAAGTGGTTGCACGCTTGGAGAACGGCAGTTATAGAACTCATTACTCACAGCATATAGGGAGAGTTCATGAACGCAGCTACTCCATTGTGGGAGATAGCAGTCAGGCTTTTACTTGCGGTAATATTAGGCGGCGCTATCGGGTATCAGAGAGAGATCTCTGAAAAACCGGCCGGCCTTCGCACGCACGCACTCGTGTCGCTGGGCTCGGCGCTTATTATGATCATTTCTATCGATATCCAGCCGTTTTTAGGGCTGGCCCGCACGGATGTCACCCGTATCGCGGCAAGCGTTGTCACCGGTATCGGTTTTTTGGGCGGCGGCGCCATCATCAGGCAGGGCAGCATTGTGCGCGGTCTTACCACGGCGGCGAGCATCTGGGTCGTTTCGGGCGTGGGCCTTGCTGTCGGCGGCGGGCTCTACTTCGCTTCACTCATTGCGACGCTTTTGATATTGCTTACGCTTACCACGCTTAAATACGTCGAGATTAGAGCCGTCCCTGCCCACAGAACCATCCAAATGATGGCGATTGACAACCCGCAGCAGTTGGGAAAGATAATCTCGGCCCTCGGTGAGATCGGTGTCACGGTGCGCACTATCGACATCGAACCGCTTGAAGGCGAGGGTACCAATGTAATACAGTTGGGGTTGCAGATTCCGCCGGATGTCGATGACATCCGGGTACCTGCACAATTGGCTTCAGTAAAAGGTGTGGGTGAGATACATTGGATAAGCAGGCCGATGGTCCGCGAACGGTCAAATGGGTCGTAAGTTCCTGCCTTGCCGGTCTTAAGACCAGGTACGACGGTGGGGACAAATTCTGCGCAAAAATCCGGGAACTCGTTGAAAAAGGAGAGGCGCTGCCCTTTTGCCCGGAACAGGGCGGAGGACTGACTACCCCGCGGCCTCCCGCCGAGATTGTTGGCGGCGACGGTAGTGACGTGCTGGCCGGCAGGGCAAGAGTGATAAACAAACTCGGCGACGACGTGACCGAGCAGTTTATTCGCGGCGCTTCGGAGATGCTCGAGCTTGCGCGCATCACCGGCGCTACGGGGGCGATTATTAAATCGCTAAGCCCTTCTTGTGGTGTCGGGGCTATTTATGACGGGACGTTTTCCGGTACTATAAGAGAAGGCGACGGCGTTACCGCCGCGCTTTTGAGAGAATCCGGCCTTGAAGTCGTCACCGAGAATCAGCTAGGGAAAGAATTGTAAGATGAGTGTTGATTACCACGTTCATACCGCCCGCTGCGGCCACGCCCGCGGCGAAATGCGCGATTACGTAAAGCGTGCCAGAGAGCTGTCTCTTACTGAGATCGGCTTTGCCGACCACCTGCCGCTTCTCACCGGACACGATCCCACGCTTACCATGTCGCTTGACGAACTCCCGGAGTATGTCGAGGCGGTGGCAACTCTAAAGCGAGAGTTTCCGGATATTGCGATAAAAACGGGCATCGAGGCCGATTACCTGCCCGGACGGGAAGAAGAGACCGCGCGGCTGCTTGGCGCGTATGATTTTGACTACGTCATCGGCTCGATTCATTTTATCGATGGGTGGGGTTTTGATGATAGCCGCTACATCGAAGGGTATAAACAGCGGGATATCTATGAGCTGTACGCGACGTATTTCAAGCTGGTCGCAGATGCGGCAAAGACGGGCCTGTTTGATGTTATCGGCCACCTGGACCTTATTAAGAAATATAACTTTAAGCCCGAGGAGGATATAACCCCGCTGGTCGCAGGTGCAATTTCGGCGATTAAAAAGGCGGATGCGGCGATTGAGATAAACACGGCGGGTTTGCGAAAGCCGGTCGGTGAAATCTATCCAAGTGACGCGATCCTCGCCCTCTGCTTCAATGAGGGTGTGCCGGTAACGCTGGGTTCGGATGCGCATAGCCCGGAGGAAGTCGGTATGGGCTTTGAGGCGGGGCGCGCGGCTGCGCGGCGTGCGGGCTACGAGCGGCTTGCCGTTTTTGCAAAACGCGAGCGCGATTTTGTAGATTTAGTTTGATTATGTAGAGATGGCGCATACCTGTTATTTTAGAGTAGGTGATGGCCGTGACGAAGGCGTTGGTGTTGATGTCGGGCGGTCTCGACAGCATATTGGCCGCAGAAGTTCTTCTCGACCAGGGGATAGAGGTCGAGGCGGTCACCTTTGTCACCCCGTTTTTCGACTCGGTGAACGCTGAAAAAGCTGCGGAGATGCTCGGGATACCCGTCCATATTATCGATATCACCGAGCCGCACATGAAGATGCTTAAACACCCCAAGCACGGCTACGGCAGATTCATGAACCCCTGTATCGATTGCCATGCGATGATGATCCGCAAGGCGGGCGAGCTGATGAAAGAACTCGGCGCCGATTTTATCGCGACCGGCGAGGTTTTGGGCGAGCGCCCCAAATCGCAAAATCGTCAGGCGCTCGGCATCGTTGAGCAAGAATCCGGGATGGAAGGATATGTGTTAAGACCCCTCTCGGCGAAGCTTCTCGATGAAACTATCCCCGAGAGGCAAGGCCTGGTCGACCGCTCTAAGCTACTCGATATCAGGGGCCGCTCGCGAAAGCCCCAGATGGCGTTGGCGAAAAAGTTCGGGGTGCACGAATACCCGTCGCCGGCCGGCGGCTGTATCCTGACCGACCCGATGTTTTCAATCAGGCTTCGCACCCTTTACAAGGTCGAGGGTCGGCCCACGGTAAACAAGGTCAACCTGATGAAGATCGGGCGCGTGTTTCTTTCGAGCGAGGGCGCCATCATTGTGGTGTCCCGAAACGAAGAGGAAAACAAGCGACTTGCCCAGCTGGCCGAGCCGGGCGACCTGATTTTTGAGGCCGAGGAGTATGCCGGCCCGCTTACCATCCTGCTAAAAAATAGCTACACCGAGCGCTCGGTTTTTGAGGCCGCCGCGCTTACCGCACGCTACGGCAAGGCCAAGTCGCTTGATGAAGTTGATGTTACAAGCGTTGAGTTCGGCACGTCCGAGAAGCGGCTCATCCACGTACAACACCCGGCTGAGGCCGTTCACGTTAACCCGCCCAAAGACGGCGAGCTTGCACGGGTTGCCGGCGCGTAAAGCACAATCTTCTTTATTTGCTCGTTTAGCCTTATAATACCTAATAAACAACCGTAGAAGTATGATGTAATGAGGCCCGTGCTGCGGGTGGATGTTTTAAACCATGGAGGCAAAGATGACTGAGAAGAAAGCACAAGTAGGTATATTCGGAGGTTCAGGATTTTACTCGTTTATTGACCATGTCGAGGAGGTAAACGTTGAGACGCCCTACGGGCCTCCGAGCGATAAAGTCGCGATAGGCGATGTGCAAGGGGTAAAAGTCGCATTTCTGCCACGCCATGGGCGCGATCACCAGTACCCGCCGCACATGATAAACTACCGGGCGAACCTGTGGGCGATGAAGTCGCTCGGCGTCGAGCAGATAATCGGCCCGTGCGCGAGCGGAAGCCTGCAGCCCGAGATCAGGCCGGGCATGTTCGTTATTTGCGACCAGTTCGTCGACCGCACCAGCGGGCGAAAGGACACGTTTTATGACGGTCCCATCTCAACGCATGTGAGCGCCGCCGATCCTTTCTGCACGAACATGCGCGAAGTAGCGTATGAGACGGCAAAAGAACTCGATATCCCTGTAGTAAACGGGGGAACGGTCGTGGTAATTCAGGGACCGCGATTTAGCACCCGCTCCGAGAGCAAGTGGTTCTCATCAATGGGCTGGGAGGTCATCAATATGACCCAGTACCCTGAAGCCTACCTGGCGCGCGAACTCGAGATGTGCTACCTCAACATCTCGCTTATCACCGATTACGATGTCGGCCTCGAGGGCATGCCGGATATCCCGCCGGTCTCGCACGAGGAAGTCATCAAGGTTTTTATCGAAAACAACGATAAGCTGAAAAACCTGCTGTTTACCCTCGTACCGAAGCTACCAAAAGTGCGCGACTGCTCATGCTACAACGCGCTCGAAGGCGCGAGGTTCTAACTAGTGCCAGAACACCATAATTATTGTGT
>PFFU01000153.1 GCA_002783345.1 Candidatus Aquicultor secundus | reverse complement strand
TTATGGTAATGGATGGGTATTTGGGATGAGGGATGTGGTTGGATTGAGCGGTTATAAGCTATGGAGTTCGAATCCGATCCGGGGAGCCATTTGGAAGAATATGGTTATTAAGGCTCTGTAGAGCCAAAATATCGGTTCGAATAATTCATAACCCCGGACAGGACGTAATTCGAACCACGGCAGTAATGGCTTTGACGAGCCATTTTTGTTTTTGGAGAAAGTTCGAAACCGATCCCCTGATTTTGCTCAGATCATAACTCAGATCATAAGTATGATTACTGAAATAGTCACACTTCATGTATCTAATGTTACTCATTGAGTAACATTAACGACATAGGGTGCTAGATGAGATATCTTGCAGAAACCCTAAGCAACTTAATCGAAAGCTAAAGAAACATGTCTGGTTACAAAAACTCTTGAAATTGTTTTCAACTGCTATAAAATAATGATTAGAATCTGCTATAAAATAATGACTTTAATTTGAGATTAAATAATGAAAAAGACAATTAAAAGCGATGCCTTGGAGTGGTGGGCCGAGAAGACAAAATCGGGTGATCATGTAGTCTCATCTTCAGAGGTTCCCGGGCAACGACAGAGAGAAATTCTAGTCAAAGAGAAATTCCTTTATCCAATTATCAAAGGCGTTTGGATATTGAAGCGCCCTGAGGACGACATCGAAGATATCTTCCTGCTTCTTTATTGGCAGGTTGTCAAGAAGATTCTTGCCCGATATAGCCATTGGTCGCTTCGAGGCAAGTCCGCTCTTTTGGTTTTGGATGGAGACCACAGCGTGCAAAAGCATCTTCTAGTTAGAATCAACACAAAGACCACAAGAAAAATAACACTGCCATTAGGCTATGATATATCGTTGGCCTATGATCCGAGATTTGATGAGCGTTTGATAAAGAATGTGGAGATTGCCGGTCTCTCAGTCCCTGTTGATGTTGCCGAGCGGGTGCTTGTCGATGCCGGTAAGCTTGAACCGAGTGCCGAAGTCAAAAGTTTCATTGCCGGTAATCAGTTCAATAAAAGACTAATTGAGGCAGTGTATGCCTCTTCCCCTAAGCCCTATATTTTTGCAAGACTCATCCGCATGGCGAAGGAGGCGAACCGTCTTGGTCTTGTAGCCGACCTTGAGAAAATCGTTGAGACTCATACCCATTATCGTGTTGCCAAGAGAGAGAAGATCGAGACATCCACTCCCCTTAAGGCGGAAGTCATTTCTCCACCCTGGGTCGTTCGCCAGGAGCTTGAGATAAGAGATTTTGAAAAGGCTTTATCTGAACAGTTTTCTCCCAGGATCAAAAGCTTAGAAAAGAAGCCGCTTGATAAACTTATCGCTCAGGCCAAAGAGCACAAGAAATATGATACCTACCATTCAACCACGCTAGAAGGTTATAGAATTACACCTGAGGAGGTAGAAGCACTTCTTTCCGGCGATATTCCTGAGGAGAGAAAGAGCGAAGGTGACAAGTATTTTGAAGAGATTAAAAATCGCATGGCGATTCTTGGATACTCAGAGGCTTTTGATTTTGTCATGGGAAGGATCCAAGCCGATTTCGGCCATCCGGTTGCGAGTGAAGGCTTGGTTCAAGATACATATTACCATCTCTTTAAGCCGTCTGCGGATGCTAAGCTTATCGATTACATAACTCTCGTTAGTTATCGGAACATGATGGTTTTTATTCGAGGAAGCTCGTATGTACCGCCATCCCATGAAAAGTTAGCCGATTTAATGAGAAGCTTTGTCACTCTAATAAACGAGATCGAAAATCCGGTTATCAAAGCGATCCTGGCTCATTACCTATTCGTTACCATTCATCCTTATATTGACGGTAATGGCCGAACGGCAAGGCTTCTCATGAACTATTTCCTTTTAAGTAGTGGGTACTCGTGGATCACGATTCGAGCTGATCAGAGAACCCCGTATTTCAACGCTTTAAAAACAGCAAATTTAGAACAGGACATCCTGATGTTTGGGGAGTTTATAATCGGAATGATTGAGAAAGCGTCAGGCTAGACTATTGTGTGTAATTATGGTGAGGACAAAAGGGGTGCTAAATGGCGTACAAATTTAGACGACTTGATACAGACCTTGTTTGTCCGGTTGAGAAA
>PFFU01000059.1:6977-16447 GCA_002783345.1 Candidatus Aquicultor secundus | reverse complement strand
GCTGTCACAATATCAATTTCTCGCTCGGCTAGTTCTTGCCTTGCTTTAGTCGATATTATCTCATCAGTAGCCGGGTCTTTCTTAACCCGAATAACAATTCTTGAAGTTGGGGTCTCGCTGATGATCTGGTGGATTCACCCGGTCAACAAACTCGTCGACGAAATTCCAGCCTCGCTCTTTAATATACCCGAGGCAGGCTTCTCTTTGAGCTGGGATAGACATAATGCACCTTCAAAGTACGCTATTCACCATGAATTTCATGGCCTGAGCTGCTTTATAAATTCTCGCGGTGTTACTATCTGAATTCCCTGATAGGTGCCGATTTGAAGCAAATGGTTATCCCCGGAAATAATAAAGTCCGCTTTGCCCTCGACGGCGCAGACTAAAAACATATTATCCGAGGGATCTTCAGCAATGACGTCTATTTTTAGTTCACCAGGCGTTCTTTGTGAATACTTGCTAAGAAGTGACACATACTTCTCGATCTCCTCATCCGTTAGGGAAAAGGCAGATTTAATCTTGGGGTACTGTAAAACCTTGCTTACTTCGGTGATAATCTCATCTGAGGTAAGCAGTACAAACTCGCGGTTTCTCCATGCCTCAAGCACCTCGTAAGGCGCACCGGATGGCGAGATAATTCCGCTTACAAAAACATTGGTGTCTAAGCATACCTTAATCATGCTTAGCCTTTTCTAATCTCGGATATTGCTGATTCAACAGCGGTTTCTACTTCTTCGGGTTTCATACCTTGATTCTTAGAGCGAATCTTGCCTAGAATCTCAAAATCCTTCTCTCGCTGCTGTTTAAACTCTTCAAACTCCGCAAACGAGATAATAACGGCCATCGGCTTACCGGCACGCTCAATGACAATCTCATCTCCCCGATAATACGCTTCTTCCAGAAGTCGGCCGAAGTTTTTCCTCGCTGTCATAGCACTTTCTGTTTTTTGCACTTGCATAACACCTCCTCTAGTTAATATAGTCATCATAACTGATATAATTACATTATCAATAACATTATTTCTAAATTTCTTTATTTACTGGTAGATTTTTAATCTAATCAGATTAAATCCAAGTGAGAGATCGTCGATTTCACTATCTTATCAAAATTCATGTCGATTAAGACCTAAGCTTGGGTGAACGTTCTCTTGGCAACCACTGCGGCAACGTCGTCTTTTAGAATACCGCCTGCAAACTCTTTTGCACTGCTGCATATCCTATCTACCAGGGTCTGTGCGGATAACTCATAGTTTTCCTTTGCTAACGTAACAAGGCGATCTTCACCCCAAAAGTCGTGTTTACGGCGCGCCTCGATCAAACCATCGGTGTATAAAACGATCACATCGCCAAACCCGACGGTCATTTTTCCTTCTGGATACTTTTGAGTCGGCACTATGCCTAGAGCCATACCGCGGGCACCATTTAAAAAGATCGCTTCTTTTGTCTTTTCGTTGATAACTAGAGGCGGTAAATGACCGGCACTACTATAAGTGAGTAAGCCGCTTTTGATATCGAGAACACCGTAAAAAGCTGTTACAAACTGTCCGGACGATAACATTTTACAGGCTAGATTATTCAACTTCTCCAAGACAACGAAAGGCGTTTTATTCTCAAAATCAAATGCTTCTAACGCGTATTTAGTCATCGCAACGGTAGATGAGGCGTTGATGCCGGCGCCGGCAACATCGCCGATAACGAGACCCAGCAAACCATCCCCAAAATCAATAAAATCGTAAAAATCACCGCCTACTTCCATCCCAACAGAAGCAGATTCATAGTAGACGCCAATATCAATTCCTGCTAGGGATGGAACTTTTGGAAGCAAGCTGCGCTGTAAAACTAGCGCTGTAAGGCGCTGCTCATCCAGTCGAGCATTTTCTATCGCCAGGCCAATATTGCCGGCGAACGTGTTTAAAATATCCAAGTTTGATGGTCTTAGAGCTTCAGCGCTTTCAAAGAGTAGAGCAATAGCCCCAATGCTCTGTCCCTTTGCAACTAACGGTAAAACGGTAATGGCATTAATCTTTTCCGGCTCGGTTGTTGCTTCGATAATATTGGGGCAGTCCGTCCTATTAGATGTGGTGAATGGTCTCTGGCTTTTTATCACGTTTCTGATCGGGCACTTTTCGGCAACTTCTGCGGGCATATCTTTGTATTTGTCTGCAAAGCTTATGGTAAAACCATGTTCGGATACCACATCGGGCCTTCTGGTCTTCTCGCTTACCATAAAAATAGCGCCTGCTCTTGCATCAAATAGCTTTGTAATTTCTTTGGTGGTTCGATCCAATGCCTGGGGAAAATTAGGATTCCTTCGTATTTCAGAAGAGATCTCTTCAAGAGTGCTTAGTTCTAGCCTGCGCCGATGCTCTTGCCTTTCTTCTTCTATGTTAAAAACATGCATGCCTCGTACGATGCTGAAAGCTATTAATAGGGCGGCAAGCGTGCGAAAGATTTGTATTGGAAACCCCGTTAGTGATAGGAAGGCGTCGTTATTAACAACGGAAGCTGGAAAGAATGGAGCATATGGAACTACCAGGCCAGAAAGGGGTGCCATTAACCAAAGAGCCAGAGCTGCAATAAAAAGACTGCTTGCGGTAACTCCATAGGTTTGTTTCAAAAAGACCCTATATTGCAGGAATAACGCAAAACCGGCGATTATAGCTCCCGGAAAGATAAGCAGGTATCGTGCGAAAATATCAGCAAGTCTTGGGCTCTGCTCTAAGCCCAGCCCGGTCAGTTGAAGATAGCCTACAACACTAGCAGTCCAAGCAGAGTAAAAAACGACCGGTATGATTCTTAAATTACGAAATCGCTCATCGATCGTCATCAAGAGGCCAACTCCAAATATAAAAAGGAACAATGGAGAGCCCACCAGTAATACGGTATCAAAACCTGCATAAAGCCAATTTCTTGCTAAAAACTTGTACTGTGGGATAAGAACGAGCATTTCATCCCACTCATGAAATCCATGGGCAAAACCGTAAGCCGCAAGCCACGGTAGATACTTGGCAAACTTCAGGCTTGTTGGCCGAAGCGAACTGAGAACAACAGCTATTCCTAAGGCAAAGAACGCCAACCCGTAAATAAAAAATATGATGAACATATTTTCGGTTGTAAATTTCCCAATTAGACCCATCTAGTTCCAATCCTAAGTAAAACAACCGCGATTTTAGTCAGTAAAGTTACCCATCGGCTATTCTACGTAGCTCTAATGACAGTTACTATAAATTATACCCTTAGCTCAGAGCTTTAGCCGTAACTTTCCGGGAGGGTAGGAGGAATTACAGAGGAAATCATCAATCTCGACTTTCTTCACTAATTCTGCTATTATATCAACGCAGCTTAGAGATGTATGTAAGCAATGACGTGCGGACGTAACTCAGTTGGTAGAGTCACAGCCTTCCAAGCTGTTGGTCGCCGGTTCGAATCCGGTCGTCCGCTCAAAGACATGCGCCCGTAGCTCAGTTGGATAGAGCATCGGACTTCTAATCCGAGGGTCAGGGGTTCGAATCCCTTCGGGCGTGCATAGTGTAAGCAGGGGAAACAGGAAAACCGGGTTAATTTGAAGCCCGGTTTTTGCGTTGTCTGCACGAATATACACAAGTTTTTAGAAATAAGTAAGGGTACTGACAATCTTTTATGATTTATCGCAAACATAGCAGGGGAAAATACTACAAAGTAAGCTATAATTGTTTTATTAAGCTAGACTGACTATTGACCAAAGTTAACTTAGGAGTTAACTTGTGGATATAAAGTTATACAAAAACGGGCCGAGTAAGATAATATGGTTTTTTGTGGATGATAAGGGCGAATGTCCTGCTGAGGATTTCTTAGATAGATTGGAAAAGGGTGACGTGAGGAGCAGGAGGAAACTGCTAAAGTTGTTAGATTATACAGCTAAGAATGGGCCACCTGAAAAAAATGAGGACAAGTTCAAGTGTTTTGATACTAGTCCAGTATGCGAGTTTAAATGTTATAAACCACCACTGCGATTATTTTCCTTTAAGGTTAAAGATAAAACCAGCAAGAAACTTATTGGCTATTGTATAACGCATGGCTCAAAAAAGCCTGGTGACAGGAAAAAGGATTATGAGCCGGATATGGATACGACCCTTAGAATTATGGGGGAGCTTTCTGAAAAAGGAGTGTTTTAATATGCCTAACCAGTCATATCCAGCATGGCAGGATAAGTGGGCCGAGGATCGAGAGAGCCTAGAATATAAGTTAGAAGGTGTAATTCTTGAGGTAACTGAAGAGATCCTAGGGCGCATGGAGCAGCTAGGTATCAATAAAACAGACTTAGCTCGGCTATTAGGTGTAAATAAAGCAGCAGTTACAAAGTTTTTGAGAGGCAGTGAGAATTTAACCTTAAAGACACTTGTAAAGGTAGCAATGGCGCTGGGCTGCGATCTATCGGTTACACTTCCGCCATGTGGCTTTGAAGCAAGGCATGTGTATGTTTCACGATCTGAGGCGCAATTCTCAGATCCATCTCGATTTTTGATACCTTATGATACAACACCGGAGGTATCGATAGAACCCGAAGAAAGCGACGAGGGGAAGGTAGCTTAGTTGGCCGAAGGAATAATTGCAAAGCTTAAAATGCTTGATTATACAATCTTTAAGTTGGCCTTTGAAGTGAGTCCTGCATTTCAGAAGGAACCATCTCAGGTTGAGCTTGGCCTGGATTCTAATGTGGGTATTAATAAGGATAACGAATTAAATTATCGCATAGATATTATTATCAAGATAAATGAAGACGAGCTTGCATACGAAGAGGCTGGCTTTAGATTGTCTGCTGAATTAGCTGGTATATTTGAGTTTGCGCCGGAGACAACGAAAGAAGAGATAGACAAGATGATTGGTCTTAATGGGCTCTCAATGCTTTTCAGCACTGCAAGGGGTGTTATAGCTCAGCTTACAGCTCAATCACCTATAGGAAAGTTTGTTCTACCATCTGTTAATATTGCCGAGTTTCTGAGGCAGCGCGCTGAAGAATTAGCGAAAGAAGCGGAAAGTAAAAAGAAATAATCATATATTTTAGGAATAGTCTGACTCTAAGGATTCGGCCTATGACTTTATTGACTCCACGCTTAGCAATTCGTTTAGGGTTGCCGCTTGATAGCTTTGATGTGTCGTTTGAGATTCTAGCAGCTCGTTACAGAGCCCGTGTTCACCCTGCTTTATGTCGTTAAGTACTTCTATCAATACCTCGTGGCGCTCTGTATCGAGCTCCCGGTGTTTTTGTCTTTCTAATAAGCCTTCGCAAAAGACAGGCTTTTTATTTATTTACGAGTGTTCTTACATGCATAGATTTATAAAAATCGCAAAACGAGCAAGCAGAAATCTTCTTGGCGTGTATTCCTTGAATTTTCTTGCCGCATAAAGTCCCGACATCCAGCCAACAGCGGTACCCGTTGTTTGGGTAAGCGGCGCAGTCTAACCTAGTTCCTTTGTCGCACCTCATAAACTCCCAGCAGTCCATGGATAATTCCTCCACCATCCAACTGATTTCA
Organism: Candidatus Aquicultor secundus; assembly: GCA_002783345.1. GTDB lineage: Bacteria > Actinomycetota > Aquicultoria > Aquicultorales > Aquicultoraceae > Aquicultor_A > Aquicultor_A secundus. Next base: position 10,932 of record PFFU01000059.1, on the reverse strand, counting down.
CACATAAGGTATATCGGCAGGTAAAGCCAGTAATTAATCACCACAACAGGGGAAGATCAGCGCAAACATCAACCTCTCTGTTGTTGCTTAGTTGTATCGTAACCACTATATTAAATCCTAGAAACTTACTATACGAATGTCGTCCTATACTATCGCTTGGGCTGCTAGCTGACCGTTTTTATGTGGTAACCGGTTTACTAAGGAGGAGCTATGGAAGATGCATTGATGATTGCAAAAGGCGTTGACGGCTTAGTCGAACTCTTTGACGACAAGATAAAGATCAACAGAAAAGGATTTTCTTCGCTCAACCGCGTTTTGCCTGGCGATAACGAGTTTTTAATCAGCCAAATAACATCCATCGAGTTTAAAAAAGCGGGAGCTGTCATCAACGGATACATTCAGTTTGCCTTTGTCGGCAGCTCGGCGACAGAAGATTCGGGTTCTGAGAAAGTGCAGCTAGAGGACAGCGTGATGTTCGTCGCGCGCCAGCAACTGGGGTTTGAGGAACTCAGAGTGGAGGTTGAGAGCAAGATTGCAGCCATGATGGCAGGGAGCGTTGCCTTTAGAATGAAGGAGCTGGAGGTGCTTGAGGGCCTGTTAAGCAAAGGTATGATCGATAAAGAGCAATTTGATACCAGAAAACAGCAACTACTCAGTAATTAGCCTTGCTGCGAGCTAACCGACTTACACACTATTTTAGCGCCTCAGCAATCCCGCAAGAAGCGCTGCCGATGGCACAATTAAAGATTATTATTGCCATTAAAGTTAGAGACCGGTTAGACGATACATAAAGCAATCTAGCCACCGTATGTAGAAAGAGACCCGGCATTATGAAGCAGCGAAACGTTATCGATCACGTCATAGAAATAATTGAGGATCTTATCTCGGGGGATAGCTCATCCAGGACGAACGTCCCAAAATCCAGCGATTTCTACGGACTCGGTCAGGCCGTTAACACACTTGCAGAGCACTACCAGATGGCCCAAGAAACCATTTCCATACTCAACCGGCAGCTCAAGGAAAATAATCTTGACGTAATCATGGCGCTTATCGAGGCGCTTAACGCCAAAGACCCTTACACCCGCGGTCATTGCGAGCGCGTCCCGGTTTACGCCTCGCTGATCGCACGCAGGCTTGGTTTAACCGAAGAAGAGCTGGATGCGATCCACCTGGCATCATACCTGCACGATATAGGGAAAATAGGTATCCCTGACGATATCTTAAACAAACCTAGCGATTTGACGCGGGAGGAGTACGAACAGGTAAAAGCCCATGCGCTGATTTCAAGCCAGATCGTTTCACAGATACCAAACCTTTCTCATATCGCTAGCATGGTGCTACACCACCACGAGCACCACAATGGCGCCGGCTATCCGGACGGCTTAAGTGGCGACGAAATCCCGCTCGGTTCGCGAATCCTTGCGATCGCGGATGCCTTTGATGCCATGACGTCGTCCCGTCCGTACTGCCTGCCGATCAAGCCCCAAGAGGCACTGCAGGAGATCAAGCGGTGTGCCGGTCGCCAATTCGATCCTGATCTGGCCCATCTCTTCGCAGACGCCTACACCAAAGCCTATGGTAACCGTATCCCAAATGTAAAAGCCTCGTAGACCACAGGCGCTAAAACCAGCTCTTAACCGGCCTTTAATCCGTTGACTGCAGAGATCGTGGCTGCCAACACCGCAATAATTATGAGAACGATAAGAATTATGCCGAGAATAACGGGAATAAGGACCGTCCATATCGCTCGTCCCCACGAGAACTTGTAGTTTTCACGAACAGCGAATATGTCAAGGATTAGCACCCAGACGCCGAACCCTAACGAGGCTATTCCGGCTATTACATTACCCGCAAGCCCTGCAACAAGGGAGAGGAGGGCAAACGGCGCCGCAAACACACTTGGGAAACTAGCGAATCCCAGGGCGCTGATCAGGCCCACATAATCGCCCTTACCTTTTAGAATGAGCGCTATGATGTGATAGATGCCGGCGATTATTGTAAGAGAAATAGCTGAAAGAATAGGGACCACGATGATAGTGACCGTTGCAATTAAGCCGGGATTTAAAGCATGAGACCTGCTTGCTTCATTAAGCGACCTAGCCGCATTTATGCTTCCGGGGATGCCCACAATCGCGCCGACCCAGGCGATGGCTATATACACCAGGAAGGCCAAAAGCACCGGTTTTGTTTCAGCCAGGTAGCGAAAGGTCTCGGATGGCTTTGTGATTACGCCGTAGAGTAAATCTATGAAGCCTTTCTTTTCTTGTTCGCTAGAAACTGGGTTTTCGATCGCACCATCGAAGTTGTCATCGTTCATATTATCATCCTCCGTAGTATCTATATTGTGGAACGCCGAGCATGTTTCGCACGTAATCGAGTAGCACGAGGTCTCGGCCCATTATCTGCATTCTGACGAGATTAAAGATGCTCGCACTCTCGGATTGTGAGCCGAAGAGCGATTCGAAGATCGTCGGCGGTTGGTATTCGTCGACCACCGGGTCTTCGATATGGGCTACTTTTGCTGCGACGTCGATAGCCGTTTGGTAGCCTCCGACCTCATCGATAAGCCCGAGCTTCTTCGCTTTGGTGCCTGCAAAAATCTCACCGGTTGCGAGGTTTGCCACCTTTTTCCTATCCAGATTGCGCCCCGTGGCGACATCGTCGATGAATTGCCGGTAGAGTTCATCGGACATCGTTTGGAACTTCTGGCGCTCCTCGGGCGAGAGAGTGCGCTCGAACATGTCCTTGTTCTTGCCGGACTTTATCGTTTGCATCTTTATCCCAAGCTTATTGTAGAGGCCTGAGAGGTCGGGCACCATCGATATGACCCCAATGCTGCCCACAAGGCTTCCAGGTTTGGCGACTATTTTATCCGCCTGGGAGGCCATATAGTAGGCGCCCGAGGCGACCATATCGCCGGCGAAAATAATTACCGGCTTTTTGCTATCACGCACAAGATAGGCCATCTCCTGGGAGGCCCCGACCACACCACCCGGGCTGTCGACCTTGAAAATGATGGCTTTAACATTTGGATCATCCTCGGCGTCCTCTATCCTGTGGCGAACGAACGTGGGGTTGATGCTTGCACCGCCACCGGAGAGCAGTGACCCAGCCGAGCCCTCGGCAATGCTGCCGCTTAGCGGGACAAACGAGATCACGTTGCCATGACCGATAGTACTCGTACGCCCGGCCGGCCGGAGCGCAATGACTAGAATCATAACGACCATGGAGAGAAAAACGATGCCGAGAAGTATTGAGATTACAAGCGTGCTTCGTTTCAAGCGTTCCTCCTTATACTGTAGGGCTTTACTATTATTGCTATTATTTCTTAGGTAAGTTTTGGTTACTACTGATTATCTCTGTTGCTCTAATATGAGCGTACACTTAAGTTGCTGCTTACTTCAACATGTGCGGCAAAATGCCTTGCAAATCAGTAAAGTTGCTGCTTACTATTTTATACTCTTTAAATAATAACCGATGATTACCCCACAACCGGTTAAGTCTAGGATTATGTCGAGAATTTTAGTAGATTATAGCGCGCGATCCGTTTTAGCTATCATTTACGCCATGCATACTTAATATCATGCGGGTTTAAGGCCGGTAGCCAGCCTTGAATATTGTTACGAATAGTTTTAGAATATAGTGATTGTAGATTTCCTAGGATATCGACGGTTCAACATGGTGATCGTAGCTCAATTGGTTAGAGCGTCGGACTGTGGCTCCGAAGGCTGTGGGTTCAAGTCCCATCGGTCACCCAAGAAAAACCACCTGTTGTTTAACCAACAGCATGCGCACTTAGCTCAATTGGCAGAGCAGCGGACTCTTAATCCGGAGGTTACAGGTTCGATTCCTGTAGTGCGCACCACTCTTTTCTTGTATGCACTAGCAGAGCCTAGTGCCGGAACACCATAATTATTGTGTCATTCTGAGCGAAGCGAAGAATCTAGCGGGCACT
>PFFU01000059.1:5217-6959 GCA_002783345.1 Candidatus Aquicultor secundus | reverse complement strand
TAGACCCTCCTGCATAAGCAGAAGGTTTCTGCGCCCAAGATTCTTCAGTCGCATTCGCTCCTTCAGAATGACATGCACAGAAAGTAGATGTCGCGGTACTAGAGACTAGAACGGCACTTGTGCAAGACTAGATTAAAAACAGGGAAGCGGTTCGTAGTAGCGAATGTTTTCCTAGGGACTTTAATCTAGTTTCTAGTTTCTAGTCTCTAGTTTCTAAGACGCGAGAGTGGCGGAATTGGCAGACGCGCTAGACTTAGGATCTAGTGGGGAGACCTGTGGGGGTTCGAGTCCCCCCTCTCGCACAAAATCGTCCTGATGATTTATCAATGATATATAGGAGGCCTATATTGAAGACAGAAGTAAAGACAGAGGTTGAAAGGTTGGAGGAGGAGAAGGATACCGTTCTTCTCAAAGTAGAGGTTCCCACCAACGTATTTGACGCGGCTGTTGGTCAGGCATATAAGCGGATAGCCGACCAACTTGTCGTCCCGGGCTTTAGGAAAGGTAAAATCCCGAAAGCCATTATCGACAGCAGGGTAGGCAAGGAAGCTGTCCGCGAAGAGGCGCTGGAGCAGGCGCTGCCGCACTACTATATGGATGCGCTCAAAGAGAGCGACATAGAGCCGGTTGATCAGCCTGAGGTCGATATCGTCCAGGCTGAAGAGGGCAAGCCGCTTATCTTTACCGCCAAGGTCAAGGTAAAGCCGGAAGTAAAGCTTGGTAAGTACACGGGTCTTGAAGTAGACAAGCCGTCATCGGAACCGTCGGATGGCGAGATTTCGAGCCAGCTCGATGGGTTAAGAAACAACTTTGCGAACCTGGAACCGGTTGAGAATAGGCCCATCAAAGAGGGAGACTTCGCCCTGATAGACTTCGAGGGTTTCTCGGATGGAGAGCCGTTTGAAGGCGGCCAGGCCAACGACTACATGCTTGAGATAGGCTCGGGCACGTTTATCCCTGGCTTTGAAGAGCAGATAGCCGGCATGAAAAAGGGAGAGGCCAAGGATATTAAGGTAACGTTTCCCGAGGACTATGGGAACGACCAGCTAGCCGGCAAGGAAGCGACGTTTAAGGTCGCGGTTAAGGAGATCAAAGAGAAGAAACTCCCGGAGCTTAGCGATGATTTCGCCAAGCAGGTTGGATTTGATACGCTTGATGATTTACGGGCAGATATAAGGGAGAAGATTTACGAAGTTAAAAGTAAATACGCCGATGCTGAGGTAAAGGGCGAAATCGTTGACGCGGTCACCGACCTTTCTCAGGCAGAGGTTCACGAAGTTATGATCGAGCAGGAGATCGACGACATGCTCGAAGACTTTGCCGGTGACGTTAAAAGGCAGGGTTTAGACCTCGACCAGTATCTTGAATTAACCGGCATGACCAAGGAAGCTCTACGCGGCGACTGGCACGATAGAGCACGTCACAGGGTAAAAAGCCGCATGGTTGTTGAGGCCGTTGCGGAGGCAGAAAATATTGAAGTTACACCTGAAGAGGTCGATAATGAGATAAATAAGGCGGCAGAAGCAACCGGGCGCGACTTCGAGGAAGTAAAGCATATTTTCGAGATGAAAGGCAGCATCGGCGCGCTCAAAAAGAGGATTTTAATCAGCAAGGCAATCGACTGGTTGGTTGAGCGCTCGGTGATAACGGAAAAAGAAGCGGCAGAAGAAGCTGAAGAAACTACCGAAGCCAGCGAGGCCGGCGAATCCAATGAGGCCGATGAGGCTAGCAAACCGGAAGTA
>PFFU01000059.1:3270-5205 GCA_002783345.1 Candidatus Aquicultor secundus | reverse complement strand
AGCAGTAAGAGCAGTAAGAAAATAAAAGCGATAAGGGGACTGAATAATGGGTGAGATTATCCGCAACCAGTTGATACCAATGGTCGTCGAGCAGACGGCAAGGGGTGAGAGGGCTTACGATATCTACTCAAGACTTTTAATAGACAGGATCATTTTTCTGGGGACACCTATAGACGATAACGTGGCAAATCTTGTGATCGCCCAGCTCCTGCATCTGGAATCGGAAGATCCCGAAAAAGACATCAATCTCTATATTAATAGCCCCGGTGGAGTCGTTACCGCGGCACTTGCAGTGTATGATACAATGCAATTTATAAAGCCTGACGTATCGACTATTTGTATCGGGCAGGCTGCGAGTGCTGCGGCGCTGTTGCTTGCGTCCGGCTCGGCAGGGAAGAGGTTCGCCCTTCCAAATTCACGAGTATTGATTCACCAGCCGCACGGTGGTGCACAAGGCCAAGCAATCGATATCGATATCCAAGCAAGGGAAATCTTGCGGACGAGAAGGGTATTGGATGAGATCCTGGCCCAGCATACCGGTCAAACGGTGGATAAGATTCATGCCGACACAGATAGAGACTACATCATGACGGCAGCTGAGTCCAAAGATTACGGATTAGTCGATGAAGTCATCACACAACGCAAGAAGTAAGGGAGGTAGCAATGGCCAAGTTCGGCGAAAACGAGCAGCTCAAGTGCTCATTTTGCGGTAAAAGTCAGCGCCAGGTTAAGAAATTAATCGCGGGCCCGGGCGTTTATATCTGCGATGAGTGCATTGATCTGTGTAATGAAATAATTGAAGAAGAGCTAACAGAAGAGGTTGAATTCAAACTAGAAGACCTCCCAAAGCCGAAGGAAATTTATGCAGTCCTTAGTGATTATGTAATTGGTCAGGAAACTGCTAAGAGAATTCTTTCAGTGGCCGTTTACAATCATTATAAAAGGATTCAGGTCGGCCCACAGGGGGACGATGATGTTGAGCTGCAAAAGAGCAACATCCTACTGCTTGGTCCAACCGGTTGTGGCAAGACCCTGCTGGCACAGACCTTAGCCAGGATTCTTAACGTGCCCTTTGCTATAGCCGATGCAACGGCGCTAACAGAAGCCGGATACGTCGGTGAGGATGTCGAGAATATTCTGCTGAAGCTGATCCAGGCTGCTGATTACGACGTAAAGAGGGCTGAAACAGGAATCATCTACATCGATGAGATCGACAAGATTGCCCGCAAGAGCGAGAACCCGTCGATCACACGAGATGTCTCCGGCGAAGGTGTGCAGCAGGCACTCCTGAAAATACTGGAAGGTACTGAGGCGAGCGTTCCACCGCAGGGCGGAAGGAAACACCCGCATCAGGAGTTCATCCAGATCGATACCACGAACATCTTGTTTATCGTTGGTGGTGCGTTTGCCGGTCTTGAAAAGATAATTCAGGGCCGTAGCGGCAAAAAAGGCCTCGGCTTTGGTGCTGAGATTAAGAGTAAGAACGAGCAAGAACTCGGCGTAATCATGAGCCAGGTTCTTCCTGAGGATCTCCTCAGGTTCGGTATGATACCGGAATTTGTTGGAAGGTTGCCGGTTATAGCGACCGTCGACGACCTGCGCGAGGAGGACCTCGTACGAATACTCGTAGAGCCAAAGAATGCGCTTGCTAAGCAGTACAAGAAGTTCTTCGAGTATGATGGCGTAGAGCTGGTCTTTACTGAGGAGGCGCTCGATGCGGTAGCCCACAAGGCGCTTGGCCGCGGAACGGGAGCGCGTGGCTTGCGAGCCATCCTCGAGGACGCTTTACTCGACGTTATGTACGATCTGCCGTCGCGCACCAACATTAAGAAGTGCGTGATAACTAAAGAGGTTATTGAGGAGAGCATAGAGCCGACACTGTTAACCGAGGGAACGGAAGAAACAGCCAGCCCTCACGACGAAACGGAAGTCTCG
>PFFU01000059.1:0-3252 GCA_002783345.1 Candidatus Aquicultor secundus | reverse complement strand
TTTCAAGTCTTTCCCAGGGTGGAGTGCCTCGTACTTCTATCCGAAGGGGATGATGAAATCGGGCCGGGCGCAAAGCTGTTATTCTCTTCGAAGGCTTACGAGTTTTTAACCACAGAGAGCCTGGCCGCAATCGGCGAAGCCCTCACAAGAAGGCTTGTAGAGTAAACCGTTCCTCAGCTTTTAAACCTTCTATTATTAAACCCCGACAATAACACCGTTGCAGGGGCCCGTGTGCAGTAACCTGCTTACACGCCGGTGTACCCTGTGGTATTATAATTCTTTAGTATCCAATCTAAAAGCAGAAGCCAGAAGTCAGAATCCAGAATTTGTGGGTCGAGAGTGGATAGGCGATTAGCTAATAGCGATTACATGTCACTCTGAACGAAGTGAAGAGTCTCGAAGGCACTCACCGCTACTGCTACTAAAAACCGTCTAGGCTAGGTTGCTTTCTTAGACGAAGGTTTTATTCTGAATTCTGGCTCCTGGCTTCTGACTTCTTAAGGAAAAGGGGAGATATATGGCTCAAGAAACCCTACCGAAAGTGTATAACCCCCACGAAGTTGAGGCTAAGTGGTATCAGTATTGGCTTGATAAAGGGTATTTTCATGCGGAGGTCGAGCCCGGCAAGAAGCCGTACACGATAGTTATCCCGCCCCCGAACGTAACGGGTTCGCTGCATATGGGGCATGCGTTAAACGACACGCTGCAGGATATCGTCATCCGCAAGCACAGGATGATGGGTGAGCCGACGCTGTGGCTTCCGGGAACGGATCATGCCGGTATCGCCACGCAAAACGTTGTCGAGCGTCAGCTTGCATCGGAAGGGCTTACCCGCCAAGATGTTGGACGCGAGGAATTTGTACGGCGTACCTGGGAATGGAAGGAGCAATACGGCAGCCGCATCATCAACCAGCTTAAGCGCCTCGGCGCCTCCTGTGATTGGTCGCGTGAGCGTTTTACCATGGATGAGGGCTATTCGGCGGCGGTGCGTCGTGAGTTTGTCCAGCTCTACCATGAGGGATTGATTTACCGGGGCAATTATATCGTCAACTGGTGCCCGCGTTGCCTTACGGCGCTCGCCGACATCGAGGTCGAGTACGCCGAAGAAGAAGGCAACTTCTACTACGTAAAATATATGGTTAAAGACTCATATGATTATATAACGGTCGCAACGACCAGGCCGGAGACGATTCTTGGCGATACGGCCGTGGCGGTTCACCCCGAGGATGCCCGTTACAAGGACTTCGTCGGGCAGACGGTTATCGTCCCGATTATCGGGCGTGAAGTTCCGGTTATCGCCGACGACTACGTCAATCCCGAGTTCGGTACCGGCGCGCTTAAGGTAACGCCGGCGCACGACCCGCACGATTTTGAGATTGGCGAGCGCCATCGCCTGGAGCGCATCAGTGTTTTTACCACAGAGGGCATGATGAATAAAAATGCAGGTCCCTATGAGGGTATGACGCGTTTCGAGTGCCGGGATGCAATCGTTAAAGACCTGATGGAAAAGGGTCTCTTGGTTAAGGTCGAGCCGATGACTCACTCGGTCGGCCATTGCTACCGCTGCGACACGGTCATCGAGCCGTATCTTTCGACGCAGTGGTTTATGAGCATGAAGCCGCTCGCAGAGCCCGCTATCAAGGCGGTTGAAGAAGGCAAGATAAGCTTCGTTCCAGTGCAGTGGGCCAAGACCTACTTTGACTGGATGTATAATATTCGCGACTGGTGCGTTTCGAGACAGCTTTGGTGGGGGCACCAGATTCCCGCCTGGTATTGCAAGGACTGTGACGAGATAATCGTTGAGGAGAAGGAGCCTACCGCGTGCACGAAGTGCGGAAGCTCTAACCTTGAACAGGACCAGGATGTCTTTGATACATGGTTCAGTTCGGCGTTGTGGCCGTTTGCTACGCTTGGTTGGCCCGCTGAAACAGAAGAACTCAAGTACTTCTATCCGACAAACCTTCTGGTAACCAGCCATGACATCATTTTCTTCTGGGTCGCCAGGATGATCATGCAGGGCCTGCACTTTACGGGCGAGATCCCGTTCCATGATGTTTACGTGCACGCGCTTGTTCGCGACGAGTTCGGGCGCAAGATGAGTAAATCCAGGGGCAATGTTATCGATCCGCTCACTATAATCGATGAGTTCGGCACCGACGCGCTACGCTTTACGCTCTCAAGCATGGCTACGCCGGGCAGGGATATCTTTCTATCTAGGGAGAGGCTTGAGGGATTTAGAAACTTCGCGAACAAGCTTTGGAACGCATCGCGCTTCGTCTTGATGAACCTGAAAGATTACGAGCGTATCGACATCAAGGAATTCGACCTGACCCTTGCCGACCAGTGGATTCTCTCAAGGATGAACCACACCACCATGCAGGTCGAGGAGGCGATCAATGAGTATAACTTCGCGGAGGCGAGCCGTCTCATCTACGATTTCTTCTGGAGCGACTTCGCCGACTGGTATATCGAGCTTTCAAAACCGAGGCTCTACCGGAATGAGGATGAAAAAGGCCGCCGCATTGCCCAGAACTTGCTGGTGACCATCATGGACCATACGCTGAGACTGCTGCACCCGTTCATGCCGTTTATTACGGAGGAGATATGGCAGAAGCTGCCCGGAGCGGGCGAGAGCATCGTCATAGCCCCGTGGCCGCAGGCCGACAGCGCCATGGTAAACGACACGGCGGAAGCCGATATGGGTCTTCTGCAGAGCGTTACCTCGTCGATTAGATCGATCAAATCGGTGCTCGGTATCGCGCTTACCAAGCCGGTCAAGGTTCTCTTGAGTACGCCTGATGAGAGCAAGCGCGCCGTCCTTGAGAGCGACAACTCATATATTAAAGAGCTGGCCTGGGTTGAAGAGCTTGTTGTCGGCTCGGATATCATAAAGCCCGAGCACTCGGCGGTTGACGTTGAGCAGGGCGTTGAAATATTTATGCCGCTCGCGGGTCTCGTTGATATCGAAGAAGAGAAGAAGCGCCTGAGCAAGGAGTTCGCCAAGACCGAGGCCGATGCCGAAAAGTCTCGCAAAAAACTTGCGAACCCGCAATTCCTAGAAAAAGCAGCCCCGGCCGTTGTCGATAAAGAGAAGGCCAAACTCGAAGAACTCGACGAGAAAGCGTCCAAGCTGCGAAAACAGATGGCTAGTTTGTAGGGCCATAAACCTTTTGGAAGTCAGAAGCCAGAAGCCGGAATCCAGAAGGAAAACTGGTGAATCGGTGAATGGGTTGTGGGTCGAGGAAGTGGGCT
>PFFU01000023.1 GCA_002783345.1 Candidatus Aquicultor secundus | reverse complement strand
GTCCATCATGGACGCGAACAACCATGTGATCGCGGCGCGGCCGTTATCGGCTGCAGCAGCTACCGGCGCAGCGGTATCGGTGTTGATACCGTCTAATACCGGGCTGGTGTTGTGGCATGCACCACAACCGCTTGAACCCTTGTGGCAGTTACGGCACCTCGGCCCTGAATTAAATCCATCCTCCGGATTGAATTTTGTTTGGCGCGCTCAGTGCCGCACCGCAGCATCGTGGCCGTAGGCCAGGTCGTAGGAGCCTTTCCAGTTCGTACTGTCACTTGTAGCGGTATCCGTTGCAGCATTATTGCTGGTTACAGTCTGGTTCCTCAGAGCACGGTCCTCGCTAAAGAGCGGGGCCTGTACCGTGTGGAGACCACCGTTACCATCGTGGCAGTCGGTGCAGAACTCATCAGCGATAAGCGACTTGCAGAACGGGTTACGGACGTTGTTGCCGTAGTCTGAACTCGGCGCTGCAAACCCAAGCATGTTGGTGAAGTCCTGGATGCTCGCGCTACCGATCGGGTCATTCCAGTCGGTCGGCTGCTTGTTGACAGGATACGCCGTGTTGGTGCTGAACTCGTTAAGAACCTGGTCAACATTATCCAGAATCTCATCGCCCGGGTTAAGGGTAATCGTATTTGTATTGTCCTGAACTAAATCACCCCAGTACATACCGCTATCCCTACCACCGACATAGTGGCCGTCAACCCAAGTATTGGGCTCTTGCGTCATGTTAGATAGCTGCTGGTAGACCTTGATTCCATTAACGGTCTCAGTGGTCTGTGCGATCTCACGGTCCGGGTTCTTGATCAGAAGCCAGCTACCTGCGAGGTAGTATGGTTTTGACTTCGGAAGCGGACCGCCAAGAGCCGGTACCCAGTAGGTACCGTCACCGGACTCCGCATCTGCAAAGCCACTGCCGCCGGCATCACCCAGGTCGTGGCCCGGGTTACCCATGTTGTAGACCTCACCGGTCTCTAGTTTGACGATCGACTGGATCGGTTTACCGTTCTGGTCGTAACCCATGATCCTCGCCGGGTTGGCGTGCGGGCTGTGGCAGTCGAAGCAGGAGAATCCTCCCATCCAGTAGTTAGGTGTAAATGCCGGATAGGTATCATCTGGCGCTTTCCACTTGCCTGAGCTAATACCAAAGCCCATGGTATGTCCAACGTTGTACTCAGTGGTATAGTTGTCGTCGTTATCCATCTGAATGTTAAAGCCTGAGCCGGCTCCTGTGCCGTGGCACCAATCGCACGCCTCAAACCTTGTATCAGATCTTAACAACTTAAACTTACCGGCTGCACGGTGGACTGCGTGGCACTCACGGCACCTGTGGGTGCTGGTGAGGTAGCCGCCATGCGGGCCCGAGGTAAAGGTCGAGGTGAGCGTTGTCTCAACGCCCTTCTGACCCTCATATAGCTGGCCGGAAGGTATGGTAACCAACGGCATACCCATGTTTGTGAAAGCTGTGATAAAGGCCCCGTTAGCCGGATAGTACACATGCTGGCCTACGCCTACCTGAGCACCGGTATCCGTATAATCCTGAGCATCGTTATAGTTGTAACCATCGATACCATAGGTATACGGGCTGTTCCAGGTACCGTAGACGTGGGTACTGCTGGCGAATCCCTGTGCACCGGTGTAGCTGCCTGAAGTAACGGCAGTACCCTGCTCTTTGTAGCTCCAGTCCTTAGCACCGATTGCCATCGTGTTCCCGTTCCCATCATTCCAGTCAGCACCAAACGTATACTCGTTTGCGGTAATATTACCTTTTGCACCACCTGGATCCTGAGCGGCGAACGCGAGGCTGGTCATGGCAAATAACATCGCTACGGCCATTAGAATCACTAGATATTTTTTCATCTAATTCACCTCCTTTCATTATAGAATAAGTATAAGAAACCCTTTGGGGGTTATCTTGCTCTGCGTGAACCTACTTTTAAAGCTTTGGTGCTTGCCCGAATGTGCTCGTGAACCAAAGCACTTTCCCTTAGGGCATACCAGGCGAGGAAGTAGAGAGTATTTATTTCTCAAGGTTTGGCATAAAGTGTTTTTAGTGCTGCGAAGATTTCTACCGAATAATAGTGCGCTTACCAAAGGAGTTTTCTTGCTATAGTTTTCAAAGACTCTTATT
>PFFU01000161.1:3456-13064 GCA_002783345.1 Candidatus Aquicultor secundus | reverse complement strand
AGTCCCTTGGTTAACTGATCATTTCACAAAGACAGATAAAGAAATGGCCGGCTTTATCGTGGATAGGTTGGGTGGCAGAGTAGCCTAGCTCCTAGAATTCACTGAATTCAATCGCAATTAAGCGGATGAAGAAACCTATGGCTTCCCGGTTTTCTAGTACAAGTGGATATCCGCTAAATCCTTTTATGAATTAATCTGCTATTCTGCTAAAAATCTGCCATATTGCCAGCGTAAGCGATGGGTATTTCAATTTCTTAAAATCGGTGCCCATGCCAAATATGTAGATCTTTCTCTCTTTTCTAATTGCCCAGTGGTTGCATATTGCATCAATAGCCAAACAGGAAATTTAACAAGAGAGTTCAAATCCTTTCGGGGGTAATTACTCCTAATAGCAGAAAATGCCTTTGCCAAGACATTTTCTTGAGGTCATTCTCTGGTCGTCCTGACAGGACATTATTCAAACTTTGATCTACTGGAGAAGCTCACAAAATACGTCTCTGAGCTGCGTTGATATAATATCAGAATTTACGGAAAAAATCGAGAGCGTTTTAAGCAGCACAAAACCTCATTTTCGGCTCGCCACCATACTGCTGCGATGACGCAATAACGCTATAGCAGCATTGTGGTAAACATTGTCGATGGCTATTTGGCTCTTTTTAATTCCTTTGGGAGGAAAGCATCGATCTCTTCCTCAGAAAATGTCATATCCTCAGAAGTTTTCAGTGCTTCTTGAGCCTTTTTGTATGCTTTGGAGATGGTGCTTGGAACGCCACCATAGACAGAATGAAGCTCGTCAAGTAATATGTCCCTTTCTGTCTGCAGTGTTTCTAGGGGTTTTTCACCCATCACCAAATCTGTAATCAGAGATAGATACTTTTCTCTTATTAGCCATAGATCATTGGCTGCCTGCTTATGTTTTTGTGCCAGCTCGCCGAGATCATAATCTTTTGTATATGCATTCAGGGCGAGCAGGGTAGTCGAAACAAGGATGCCTAGCGTGGCACCGAGTTTGCCAGCACCAAATACAGCCGCAATGAACCCCGCTGTAGTGATAGCGGACAGTGCTATCTGCGACACCTTGATTCTTGCAAGGCGCAAGAGAAGTATGTCGGCGCACTTCTCCTGTGTCTTGTGGGAATAAACAACCCGCCCAAAACACTCTCGAAGTTGACCTTCGAGTATTCGCCTAGATTCCGGAGAATCGTTAGTCTGGAAATGATGCTCCAAAGATCTCTCTCCATTTTTGTTTCGCAGACCATTCTTGTTTTGGAGTAGCCTGCTCGTGTTTGATAGCTGCTACCGCAAGGTTGTAGCATTGCTTTGCCTTATACTGAAAAAGCCCTTTACCATAGACATATTGACCGCTACCTGGAGCTCTCCAATACGCTTGGTCCTTGTCTTGATTGGCCATAAAATCAAAGAAATCGCGGCACATATAATCGTAGTAAAAGTATGACTTATCTCGATACTCCCAGTTGGCAATGAATTGATATGCCAGGGTGTCTGTTAACAGGCCCCCTATAGGTACGTTCCATCTATTTTTCCAGGCTCTCATCATGCGGCACAGTGGCACAAGGTTATAGTTACAGGATGCGTTTATATCTCTTATCGCCTTAATTTCTGGTTTTGGATTCGTCACGCACCAACTGCCACCATTGTTAGCGTTCGGATATGTAAAACTATCATCCGTGTTAACGAAGGCGGGCACAACTTCGAAGGATATCCCATCGGTAAAAGGAACGACGATGACTTGTCCATCCGCTCTAATGCTTGTAGTAGAGTAAGTTTTTGAGATCGACATCCTTACAGTCTGTAGAAGTGCTGATTGGCCGTTACCTGTGTAATTGTAATATTGCTCATACATCTTGTATGGTAGCTGAAAGATTATATCAAGGTCGCTGAACCCTTGAATTGCTGTGTTTCTACCATACGATCCCACGTATAAGCCATGTGAAGTATTAGAGTCGGTACTCCAAAAATCTGTGTTTAGTCGCTTTGTAATATTCTTGTAACGGGTTGATATTGTTCCGCCATCTTTTGCTTGGATATTGGAACAGAACATGCTAAACCAATCTGCTAACCCCACTCCGATCTCCCCTATCTAAACCAACGGTTTCTACAACATAGAAATGCGATCTTACATCAGAGATCGTCGCCGTTGTAGTTCTTTTCGATCGGCACCTATTCAATATTGACGACAAACTCTCCACTTCGAGCAACACAGATGCCATTCTTGACGATAAAGCATTCAATCCAATGCATACCTGTGTAGAGCGTGGATTCATATTGAGTGAGCCCACCTCTACCTGCTGTTCTTGCGGGCAGAATCTCTCCCCGTAGCCCGTTAGAGCGCTCGGCTTCTGTACCTGTATTCACTATCTGCCAATAAACATCGAATGGACGAGGCACGTCTGTTTCAGCCTCATACCATAGGTCGCAGTGCTTAGGTAAAGGTGTGGTATCGCTACTAAACTCATACCAGGTATCATTTTGTTTAACATGACCCTTGATTTTGACAAAGCTTTTGAGCTGAATTGGCCATCGAGGCTGGTGCCGGTGAGCGACGGTGAACCGGCTAGGTGATTTGGCACTTCCAGCCATAAGGCCGTGAACTGAGTCGAATTCATGCGGAAGATTTTGTAGGGCTTCGCTTACTGGACGATTGCCAAATCTTTTCTCAAGCGATCTACCTGCAGACTGAATAGTTTCTTTCTGCAAGGCCTCATTTATGTCCACATGAACTTGCTGCAACCATCGCCGAAAGTTTTGTTCACGTTCGGGGTGCTCGGCCCACATATCCGCAAAGTTCTCAAGCGGGTTTACAGGGTTTGGTACCCACGCAATACCATTATGCCACTGAATGAATCCCGGCATCTTATCTACGATATTGCCCAGAGCATCAAGCAAATCAGCCTCATTCTCATAAGCGTGAGCAGCTAATGTGGTAATTATGATAGAAATCGGCTTATTATCCTGGTCTTCGGCAAACATGATATCCCGGTGACGTTTAAGTATTTGGACCGCTCGTTGGAGTGGCGTCTTAACGCGGTAATCAGGAATATCTTCTACCTTCGCCTTAATTGATTTGGCAAGAAGTTCGCGTCTAAAATCAAATTGGGTTTTCATTCGGTCTTTAAACCACTCGGCATAGCCTTTTGGATTGCTTTGTGGCCAATCGTCATCAATATTTCCATAATTAGGTACTGTGTTGTCCGTGATAGCGATAGCTTTGTCGGTATAGTCATCCCCGGTAATTCCGCTAAACTTAAGTAGCCTGCGGAATGCCTCGCCATCTGGTATCGCCGGGAGGATATCCATATGAAATTGGGCACCATCTGCGTAATTCAATGTCCAGCAACGCCTTCCTTCTTCAGGAAGTGAGGCCATATTTCTGGCTAGAGCATACGCCTTGATTTCATGTCCAACCAAATCTTTTAATTGCTTTTGAGAAAGCTGATCCTTTGAAAGAGCGAGTTCACAAACAAGGTCGATATCGTACTCTTCGTTCTCTGAGATTGGCTTGATAACAGTGCCAAGTCGAAAGGAACCCTGTGGATATATCTCGGGCCTAAACGTAGCTGCCGTTGATTCGTTACGGCAGAGCCACCTGCCAATTCCCTGATATCGCTCTTCCGCTTCCTTATATCGGCTCTCCGGAACATCCAGTGATTCTGAAAGATATTGTAGCAAACTGCTGAGTTGGTTTTTTAACACTGACGGCATTATAGCCCTCCCATTTAACCCGGAATATCAAGGGCTTCCTTAAAGCCACCCTTATCACGATTCTCATCATAGATGCGCATTGGCAAATCGGCTTTCGGCATCCAAACCCGTCCCATTTCTACAGCAACAGAAACCGGCGCAGCTGGGAAAACGTGCAATACAGCATCTCGTCCACGCTGCGCCTTAATCTCGTCCAATAAACGACGGAACACTTTGCGAAACTGGGATAGTTGCTCTCGACTCTTCATGAAATCGTTGTTAGGTTCTCTTATGGTGACTGTCCAAATAGACGTGTCATCGCCAAGCACGCTAGTGATACGTGAATCATTAATAGTTGCACTTAGCGATAGATTCACGGCAACTGCGCCAGACTGAACTGCCGATGGTTGCTTAATAATGTACTCGAAATCCTCTGGGCTGTCCTGCCATCTCCAATTTGACGGCTCCCGGTGAAGTTGATAAACGTCGGCAGCAGGAATATCCGAAAGAAGCCTACCTAGCTCTATAAGCAAGGCTTGTGGAGCAAGCGCAAAGATTGATAGATGAGAGATATCCCCTTGAGCTAGCCTTGGTTGCACGCGTTGAATAAACTGCCTACGGAGATTCTCTCGCTCCATGCCCCAAAATTCTTCTTCATGATCTTGAAAAAGACTATTATTTAGACTCAGCTCAAAGGCTGGCTTTTCTGCGGGAAATCGCTCTGGCAACATAGCATGAGCTGCCTTTGCTAGGCTCGCATAGGCGGAATGTTCCCCGATATTTGCGCCATATAAAAGTACGTGGCTTTGTTTTTCCTCCTTAAAATCTGTTAGCAGTTCGATGCGGTCTTCATGCTTCCGCTTCATCTCCCGAAGTAGTTCGGGGGGATGGCCAGCAATGTCTTCCTTATCAATAAGACGATGATGCGTGTCACACATGAGCATCAAGTTGGAAATATCGGCTTTTAGCAGCTCAGAGAGTTCTGTGTCCCCACGTGGGCCACCGGGTTTATCAGCAATGATATGAGCTACGTAAGATTGATTGAATTCAAACTTAGTAAGCTCATCTATCCAAAGTGGCTTATTGCAACCCTCATACTGGCACCTGCCAGCAGCTTTGCCCCATAGCCGCGTCCTAACCTTTTCTGGAACGCTTGTCACCGACATTAGAATTCCCTTCGTTTAAAATATCGCGAAAATCATTATCCTCTTTTGTAGGATGAATGCCATCACCCAACCATTCACCTGTCGTGTACCATATCTCGTAATAGAAAAGCCATAGCGAGGTCCACGGTATTATTGTGTCTGCAATTAACATATCGCTGGACCATTCACGTGCTCGAGGATAAAACAAACAAAGGCGATCATGTTTATATGTATGTGGTATTCGCTTTTCGCCTTCCCTTTTTCTCAGCTGAGGCGATAGCACCCATACCTTTGGAAACTCTGACTTTGCATACTGAAACTTGACTAAGTAATTATCGCTTATGTCCGTTGGGCGCAAATATCCTGTCCAAATCGCCATATTTCGCTTCCAATCACATTGGAAGTCGGGGTATCGGTTTTCCATCGATAGCACCTGTTGGGCTATCTTAATTGCCGGACGTCGGAAATGTTTAATCGCCATAGAAATTATTCGGCCTTACCTGAGTAATTCCGCTAGCTAAACTTGTTGTTAACAGCCCGCTTTTTGTAATGCCAAGTGAATCCTCTTTGCGCGCTCTTGATATAATCTCAGCTCGTTCCTTTATGACGTCGTTAGTAACCTTTTCGCCAAATAACTCCTGAAGCATTTTTACCAGTTCAGGACCTCTTACAATGTTGAGTTTTTTCCATGTATCCGATAATTCATTGACCCACTTTACAAACTCATTATAGGCCTTATGATTATTATCCCAGCGCTCACTGAGGTCTTCGTCTTGATTTGCCGGATTGCGAACGACAATCCTGGTATCATTGGCAGAAATCTCGTTAGTTAAGCTGTGAAGGGTATATGCAAACGCCTCGTTAATCGAAAGTATTCCCCTGTAATACATACCCGCTAAGGTTGTAAGCACGATGCTTATAGGTGCCACCTCTTCATCGTTCTCAAAAGCTACGTCCCTTGATCGCTTAAGAAGCTGGACGATGTATTTTAAGGTTGACTTACCTCTTGGATCTTCGGGGTCTGGTAGCGGCTCGACTTTTGCCTTTGCAAGAACCTCGCCGAACTGATTGGCTTGTCTCTCGAACCACTCAGCATAACCTTTTGGGTTGCTTTCTTTCCATTCCTCAGCTTTTCTGTCAGGTACTTTTATGCAACCATGATTGCGAACAGTGTCAGGAGCAGCTGGAAGAACATCCATATGAAATTCATTGGCATAGTTTAGCCTGAGGCAACGGTTCTTGCGCTCTAGGATTTTACTATAGCTATCGTTTTCTTTTAATCTTGATTCAACTGCATCCAGCACTTGGATTGGATCGAAGTTATTCCAATCAAGCCCCATTTCACAAACTAAATCGAGGTCGTACTCTTGGTTGACTAGGGGCTTAACCGTAGTGCCTAACCTTAGAGACCCTTGAGGGTATATATCGGAATTTGCGATATAAAAATGGCTGCTCTTGTCGGAGAGCCATTTGCTAACCGATATATATCTATCTTCTGCTAATTTATGCTGGGTTGGGGTAATCTGGAGCTTTAAGCAGATCCCGGCAAGAAGGTCATCCAGTTCGTTGATAAAGGGGTCGGTAGCATACATACGCGGCTCCTCTACCGATTGTCCCTAGGCGGACAAGGATCGTTGCCATAGCTATCCCGCGCGCGTATTTGTCCGTTTTGCCCATGAATTAATAGTTCAGAGCCTTGGTTCCTTGCGACCTGCCTTGCCGCATCAATTGCTTGTTGTTGAGTGCCATGATGCGAGGTATCGCGTGTATTTCTCTCTCCGCGTACCGCCCAACCATCACCACGAGGTACTACATGTTGATTTCTGCCCATTGCTGCATCTCCTGTCGATTATGTTATTATTGGTTGTCAATATAAGACCTTATTTACCCTCTTTTAGTTCTATAACATAAAGATGGCCGTAATCTTCAAGGTCGACTATTTTCCAGTCATACTTTCCATGATATTTTTCTAGATCGATATTATTTGCCTTAAAAAAACTTCTTGTCACTACACTCCCACCATAATTCTTATTACTATGGATAACTGAGAAGCGATCTTTCTCATGCCTATTCTCTTCATCATTAGTGAAATGTACGCCGATTGCCTGATTTTGCTCATCCCAGAATAATATTACATATTTGTAATCCTTAATCTTGTTATCCACGTAGAACTTAGTGGGAAAACCAATGGAATTTGATTTAGTTATAGTTATTCTACTTTCTAGACGTGCATTACGTCCTTCAAACTTCTTAAAATTATACGGCATTGTTTATCTCCAATCGTTCAATTTTCTACTTACGAATTATACTCTATTATCTTCTGGAATCAAGGGGTATTTTGTAATTCGTCAACCTGTTTAATTTGCCTGCTATATTTTGCGTTTTTTGCTACTATCAACTAGTATTGTTGTTAGTCATGTCATTGTTATTTACGCTGAAATCTCACACAACTAACAATGTGTCTCTATATATACTATGTCACATTGACATTGGTCTTAGACTGACAAAGGGGTTATTGCTGATCTTGCCAAAGGGGAAGAAGAGCTTTGCAGACTTATCGGAGGATTTAGTTAAGGATTTCAAACAGCCAAAATGCAGAGAACCTTAAGACAGTATCTTGATTTTGCATCTTCTGAAAAAGTCATTCTTAAGCCAATATCTCCCCTACCCTGCCTTGTATTGCAGCAGCAAACTTTGCAAAGGTCAGTTCGTGATCAGGCTCATTAACGCCTTCGATTGTTGCCTCGGGCTTCCCTGTCACAAACCATGCCGTATTATAAAGACGCTGGATAAGGAAACGCCTGCACATAATTGCGATCCTCTTTTGGCACGATACATCTTTAAATTCTGGATCAGCCGGAAAATGGGGTTAATAAAATTCTAAGCTCATCAAGCCGTAACGATACCCCATAACAATAGGCAGAAATAAAAAAAGCTCTTGTGAAAGCCATTTTCACAAGGGCTAAAGTGGGGTCGTCCTGTCCTCCGGGGACATTATTCAAACCTTGAGTTGTTGGAAAAGTTGGTGAGATATATCTCTGAGATGAGGTTATGCTAAGTCTAATAAGTCAAGGGTGTCTCCTGATCCTATAACTGGTCATCTCCAGAAGATGCCTCAAACTCTCTAGTCTCTGTGCTAATCGAGCGGTATTTTGGCTCAATACCGGAAAGTAGCAAATCGCTTACAAATCTATCAAGCTCATATACTAGGCGTCCTAGATCGTTTCTGTCATCCGCCTTACCATTATGAACGAGCTGGCTTCGGATGTCGTAGCAGTAGGCAAAAAAGTTACTAGCACTTTTTTCATCATATCTCTGATCCTTTAGACGCTCACTTGCTAAGCGTCTGCCGGTTTGTTTTATTGATTCACGCTTTAACCTGCCGAGTCCATTCTTCAAACTTGCAATCTGCTCCAAACCTAAATCTGATTTATCGCTTAAATCCTTGAGCTGCTCTATAAACTGGATTGTTTTTCGAGGTGCCTCTTTCTGTTCAAGTATGCTCTCAATAGCTGTCGTTAGTATTAAGAAACGAGCTTGTGTTGAATCTTCAAAGTGCGATGTGAAGTAAAGATCAAATGCTAGCGCTTCTTTATCAGAAATACTAGCATTCATACTAAATGCATGATTTAGCTCGATGCCGAACTTCTTATCATTCGCAGAACCATGAATTGGTCTCACATGCCAACCAGGCGTATAAAACGTTGGAATACCTGACTCATAAACAACTATATGTCCGCTTTCGAAAACCCGTTGGATAATTCCTTCCTCGCAACCCGCAGCATGAATTCGCTCAAGATCTTGTTTGTCTTCGATTTCTGAAATATTGATTCTATATGCATCTTTGGCATTCTCTTCTTTGTTGTATGATTTAAATGGCGGCATATTAGCGACTAAATCTATGCCTGCATGGAGTCGCGCACAGCACAGTATAAGAGCGATGGTCACATTCTTCGCGTACCCATATGCCTCCTCTGCTGTGTTGAACGACTTTCCGTTTAATCTAAGTTCTTGACGGTTTGTGTTGGGATTTCTGCCCAGGATGGAGATAAACAAGTATTTACCGTCTGGCTGAGGTATCCTGATTTCAGCATCTGGAAACTCTAGGAAAAAGTTATTTGCTAACTGAAATGTAAAAACAAAGCCATACTTTTGCATAGCTACCCCTCAAACTAAGTCGCCATATCCATTTGCAGTCTTTACTGGCCTATAACAAATTGCTTCGCCAGCTACTTTCTAGATAATCAAGAGTTTCATCCCAGGCCCCTCTTAAAACACCACAGGCGGGTGATAAATCATTTGTATTGAGGCCTGGATTATTGTTTTGGTCAGTAATTAATCGCCAATCAAAGTATTTGCTTTCAGTTCCGATTTTTGGAACATAAAAATCAGTGCCTATTAGACCTGGCGTTAAGCGACCGTGGATTAAATGATTTCTATAATTCCTTAAATGTTGCAAGGGATACCCGTTCGCATCTTGCCATTGTCTTCTAGCCTCATTGCCCCCTAATCTTCCAGTACTAGCATCTCTCTTTTCTAGCCACGGATCGTAGCTTGTTGGATTTTTATATCGCTCCAAGAGTTCAAAGGCTACATCGAGAGCACCAGTAATTCTAGCCATTCCTTCTGTCAAGATGTCTAGATTACAACGAGGCAAATTAAACATCTCATATGCTCTTGCTAGATGTCGAAGGGCAGTATAGTGAAGCTGTGCTATACAGATATCTTGAGGCCCTTTACTTATAGAAGCCAATTCTGGAT
>PFFU01000161.1:2246-3415 GCA_002783345.1 Candidatus Aquicultor secundus | reverse complement strand
CTGGATTGGTTTTAAAGTGAATGTCCTTGGGCCTATTTGTTAAAGGAGCGACGGATTTCTGCCAAAAGGCTTCATAGCTTGGGAATCTATCCTTAATAAACTCGTCCCAGTAATGTTTTTCAAAATCATCGCCATCGGTAGCTAGATGATATGTGCTCATAATTAATTCTCCTCTACTTTATATAGCATGTATAAATGTTTGCCTCATCACCCCTTCAGGTGATGATCACAACATATATGATGGGTAGCGTTAATATGTCGTACGAATATTCCACAAGATATTTTCCATTTTCGGACTTTTTCTAACTCAAGAAATGTAACCCTACTATGATTTTTTCAGCCACAATATTTACAGGAATAGGTTTGCCAAGGAATGCTTTAAAAAAACGGGGTGTCTGCGGTATGAATCTGAAGAAACGCCTGAACACCGAACAGGCATCAAACTATGCCAAATACTAGATGCTTTCCTATGTTCTTTATTTATTTTGGGAAGGCATATTTTTAAGTTACAGCAATTAGTTATTGAGCAATTAAACTCTTAATATTATATTTCATCTCTCTTCTCTTGAATGCTTCGTCGCCGCCTTCAAGAAAACCGGTGATGTCTTTTCTGATCTCCAAATTCTCTATTGAGCCAGACCTGTAGGTTATCTTACCATCCTTAAAGGTTGATATAATAACCTGCTCAGCATCTGTGTTTACGACAAGATTTGCATTATGTGTTGCGATTATAATTTGCCTTTTCTTCTTAGCTTCCCTAAAAGCATCGACTAACGCTTTGTAGACGAAATCGTTGTCAAGGTTCTCTTCAGGCTGATCAATTATTAGAGGAGAGTCTCCCTCGGCCAGGAATATCTTTAGCAACACCGTCCCTTTTTGACCCATAGAGAGCTTGTCGATATGAACCCCGTCAAATAGAATATCTGTAATCAATGAGAAATAGCTTCCAAAAACCCAGTCATAAAAGATTTGACTTGTCCTCTTTTTCTTCATAGCGTCTTTGAATTTCAATACATCATCTATGTATTGATCTACCTGCTTTAAATCTGCTGTGCCAACCAAGCCATCCAGGTATTTCGATACCTGCTCAATTTGGCTCACAGCGACGCTCTTGCTATTCAGAATATCGTCACCAACTTCTACGAACTGCTTCGAGTCAAAAACTATAT
>PFFU01000161.1:1295-2237 GCA_002783345.1 Candidatus Aquicultor secundus | reverse complement strand
TTCCGACCACTGATTCCGATTCATTCCGTCCACTTTCGGAGCGAAGCGACGCCGGATAATTCCATGATTAACAAGTGGACGAAATCAGTCAAGCAATTGTTGTGTTTTTCGCATAGATTCCCCCTTCAGATTGATCTTATAGGCATTGTGAGTGATGCGGTCTAGGATAGCATCCGCTATTGTAGGGTTGCCGATCACGTCATGCCATTTGTCTATTGGAATCTGACTAATTATTATTGTCGAGCGCACATGATAGCGATCTTCAATTACCTCCAAGATATCATTTCTCTGCGAGTCCGATAGAGGGCTAATACCCCAATCGTCAATTATTAATAACTTGGTTTTAGCCAACTTGTTTAATAGCTTAACATACGATCCGTCGGCTCTTGCTATCTTTAGCTCACTGAAAAGCCTTGGAGCTCTAATGTAAAACGAGCTGTGCCCCTGCCGGCAAGCAGCATTGCCTAAGGCGCAAGCGATAAAAGTTTTACCCGCCCCGGTCGGTCCGGTTAAAAGCACGTTTAAATACTTCTCTATCCATGAGCAACTTGCAAGAGACAACACGAGCGAGCGATCAAGCCCGCGACTTGAGCGAAAGTCGATGTCTTCGATGCAAGCATTTTCTCTTAGTTTAGCTTCAGCTAGAAGCCTTTTAAGACGGCGGTTTTCCCTTGAGGTCTCCTCCATGTCTACAAGTAGGGAAAATCTCTCTTCAAAGCTTAATTGTGCGATTTCATCGATTGTCGTCTGCCTGGCTATTTCTTTCGCCATACCAAACATCTTCATCTTGTTTAGCTTGGTAATTGTTTGTTCGAGTAGCATTTTATCCTCCGTAGTAATCTTTTCCTCTTATGTTTTCATGACTGATTATGGGTGTACAGAATTCCTCAAGGGGAGCTTTATCTAAGCCTTTCTCAAGGATGGATTTTACTGATTGGTACC
>PFFU01000161.1:0-1287 GCA_002783345.1 Candidatus Aquicultor secundus | reverse complement strand
TATTTCTTCGAGAGTCTCATAATCCCTAAACATGCCCGGTATCCTTGCTCAGGGTGCGGTTTTGATTCCATAATGGCCTTTACGAGTTTCTCAGCCGACTTGCCGCACTCTTGGGCCCAGCCGACAATGGTCGATGGGGCTTGAAGGTATTTCTGGTGGGCTTTTGGCATGTGCTCGAATACAGTTGAGAAGATTCCTTTCTTGTAGGTGCGCATGTGACTTGCAACACGCTTGCCACCGAAGAATATCTCGATGCAAGTAGCGGTAAGGCGCACATCGACCTTTTTTCTCATCAGCCTGTATGGGACGCTATAGTATGACATGTTAACCTCGATATGGTAATCGATGTTTACCGTGGCCTTTTTCCAGGTGGCAAACTCGTATGGCTTTGAGGGAAGTGACCTTAAAGCCGGTTTGTCTATTTCTACGAACATTTGTTCTCTGGTGCCGTCAAGCTTTTGAAATGGGCGAGAGTTTAATACTTTAAGCCGCTCTTTGATAGCATCGTTTAGCTCGGATAAGCTAAAAAACACTCTGTTTCTTAAATATGCCAGTATCCACATCTCGACTACATTTACAGCTGACTCCACTTTGGGTTTGTCTTTCGGCTTTGAAGGCCTGGCAGGGATAATGGCGATAGCGTAATGCATCGCATAATCGTGATAGGTGGGATTGATATCGGGCTCGTAGAGACAGGCTTTTGTAACACCTGACTTTAAGTTATCCGGCACCAGTACTTGGGTTACCCCTTAAGAAGAACTCAAACGCTCTAATGTGGCTCGCGATGAAATTGGGTAATTCTTGAGACCATGTGGCCTCAGCATAAGTGTAGTTCGAAGCACCGAGGGCGGCGACAAATATCTGGGCTTGTTTAATCTCGCCGGTGTTTTTGTCTATTACCGGCATTGTCATGCCCGCATAATCGATAAAGCATTTTTCTCCCGCCTTGTGGTTAAAACGCATGCAGGGATCAATGTGGCCGTGCCAGTTTCTATACAGGTTGCAAAATTGGCTGTAGCGGTAGCCGCCCGCGTTAGCTGCTATGTATTCCTCCCATAACAGAAGAAGCGTGACGCGCTTCTTCTTTAACTCCTTGTAGATGTCGGCGTAATTGGGCTCAATTAGCCTTGGTTTTTTCTCTTCTTCACCAAAAAGCATCTCTTGAAGGGCCGTGTCGTCTAATTCTTCAGGGATCGGCCAGGATAGATTAGCTTTTTTAGCTCGTGACAGATAATCAGCTACCGTCGAGTGTGATACTTTCGTGCTTTGGGCTATCTGGCGGTTAGA
>PFFU01000135.1:9766-18084 GCA_002783345.1 Candidatus Aquicultor secundus | reverse complement strand
TGCTATGCTTTAGTTGTGCTGGTTTACTTTGGTTTTGTTTATATTTTAGCCCTTATTTGGCGGGAGTTTTGCAACAGGCTTCTAGGGGATAAGAATTGATTAGATCAAGTAAGCGGCTACAAGAAAAACATAGAGAGCAACATATATATGCTGAATATGTCGACAAACGAAGATTTTATGTAGGCATGGCTGTCGCCGTGTTTGCCGCCGCTTCGCTGTTGGTGGTAGATATCGAAATTATTAGTCTAAACCGGGTGCACGCAGTAAAACTTTTTGCACCACACCTTTTGCTCATGGTTCTCTCATGGCTTGGCTTTTTTGCGGTGATTGCGTTTTGGTTGGCCGATCATAAGATGCACTCCGCTGCCGGGCACATTGAACGTCAACTCAAAGCGATCGGCGAAGCCGAGGATTACACCGGCACAGTTGACGGCGCCTCCGGCAAAACCCTTAGCGGAGTCATTATTGAGATTAACAACCTGGTAGCAACGATCAAGCAGAAAAACCAGCAGCTGGGTGCGATGGCCAATATTATCGAGCAACGCGAGCAGGAGAACCAGGTGCTATGGCTCGAAATCGAGCATAACCTGTGTCTCGCAAAAGAAGACGCCGAGCGGGATGGGCTTACCAACCTCTATAACCGCAGATGGGTCGAGGAGCGTTTCGGGTTTGAAATCGAAAAGGCCGATAAAAACAATTATCCGATATCGGTACTCATGGCCGACCTCGACCACTTCAAACAGGTTAACGACGTGTTTGGCCATCAGACGGGCGACGATGTGTTGAAAATATTTGCAGATACCCTCAGAGCCTCGATAAGGGCAAACGATATAGCGGCCCGCTACGGCGGGGAGGAATTTATCATCGTTCTTCCCGAAACGCCGGTGGAATCAGCCATGAAGGTTGCGCAACGAATAAATTCTGAATTTACCAGGGCCGTTGAGACGGAGCTTTCCGATATTGAAAGTCTAAGCTGCACGGTGAGCATCGGTTTGTCGGATTACCCGGCCTGCGCCAAAGGTAAAGACGATCTGGTCTTTACAGCGGACACGGCACTCCTTAAGGCCAAAGAAAGCGGACGCAACTGCGTACTTTACTACGGAGATATCTATAAGCTTAAAAGCGTACAAAGTAAGACCGCGTAACGTCGCCGAGCCTAATATTTAATCCTCTATGTTAGTAACCCCGCGCTTTGCTGTTGTGCAAACGCCTCATCTCGATACCCCAGGGCTCCATAAGCCTGAAAAAATCTTCGCTCGATAGCCCTGTTTTGGTGATTCTATCGTCTATGATGCGGTCGAGCTTACTATAGCCGGTTATCTGAAGCGGGGTCGTGGCGGGGGCTATTAAAATCAAGTAATCGATCTTTCGCGTCACCGAGGCCGATATGAGCCTTTTTGGCGGCAAGGGAGGGTTTTTTGTTATGTGTTCATGGTATATCAACTTTCTGTTCCGTGTTTACGGTAGAGCGAACATGCGAAGCAACGGGTGGGCTTTAAGCCATCGAGATGAGTACATGAGCATTG
The DNA here is from genome assembly GCA_002783345.1 of Candidatus Aquicultor secundus. Classification (GTDB taxonomy): domain Bacteria; phylum Actinomycetota; class Aquicultoria; order Aquicultorales; family Aquicultoraceae; genus Aquicultor_A; species Aquicultor_A secundus. The sequence goes on along the minus strand of PFFU01000135.1, from coordinate 16,558 downwards.
CTCTCAATTACCATCAATATTACAATTCAATGAGGCCCTCCGTATAGCATTAATTGGTCATTGCTTATTTGCGATGGATAGTTGGCTGTCCGGCGTCAATTATTATTTCCTACCGGTAATTTTAATTGTCGTTCATCAGTTGGCGTTCGATACATGTATGTATCGAATAATGCGGTCGATATCAACGTTCTTTTGAATCGTTACAAAAATAATTACCCTGGAATTAGCAGGTAGAAGAGGGTCGATAAAATAATTTGCAATATAAAAAAGGATTGAACCAACGGATAGAGTAATTGATAGATAGTTCACCGGTTATAGCTACGGGGGTTGCTATGAATTTGCCTAAATGGCTTGAGTTAACGTTGTTTATTATCGCGCTGCTGGTGGTTGTTGTTAGAATCAGGTATGGGCTCAAGACGTTTAGCGCACGAAAAAGCATTTTCGGTGGAGATAAACGCAACTTTAAGATCGGTATCATCGCAAACATCGGCTATGCTTTAGTTGCGCTGCTGCTCGGCGTCTATTTCTTGCTGCAGTATTTAGGGAATAAATCCTCGACGATTATCTTTGAAGCGACGTTACTTTTTCTTTTACTCGTTCTTATAGTTGAGGCCACGTTTAAGAAAAAGACTTAAAAATATAAGAAAAAGGTATAAGAAAAAAGATACGGAGAACATCGTTAATGTGCTCCGTAATACTCCGTAATATCTTGTATGATATCTTATGGAATGATATCCAACAATATCCAATAATATCTTATATATCTGCTACGATACGAGGGAGCCCGCATAGGGTATCAATAATATCTATTACTATATCTACTGCTATATCTATCGCTTTATTGAAGCATAACCCCGGTAAAAGTATGGGAAACGCTTGACAAATAGTGTTTTACAAGATACCCTTGGGGGTATAGAATTTAAAACATCGGGGGTGCGATCGTTCACCGGGGTGTCCGGCGCGCGGGTTGCGGGGTTTGCACGAAGTACTGCCCGACAGGCGCCATAAACATGTGGTAGGAGGTATTGATAATGGCTGCAAATACTAATGAGCAAGCGGAAGAACTGGATGCGCTTCATGCAGAAAAAATAAGAGCATTCAATGAGAAGATACGGGCGATGGATAAGGACGAGCTTGGAGAAGAGCTGGAATTGCTAAAGGAAGACCTAGAGGATGTCGGGATTGAGAGAAGATTAATCATCGGTCAAACCGGCGTACATATCAATGCCGTTGCAATCGAAGCCTACCGTCAGTCGTTTGACCGCGAGGCTTCCCTGATAAAAGACAAAATGGATTTAGTTAAACAGGCCTTGGGCGCCTAAGGAGGAGTGAACGTGGATACAATGACAACGCCCGTAAGGATAGATATATTCAACGAAGGAAGCTCGTGCGGTTCTGGATGAGGCTCCTATGGTTTATCTCAGGCGGAGATAAATTGGATGGTGATTGAACCGCTTAAATCCGGATATGGCGATGCCATAGCAATCAACTACTTCGATATAGGCAGCGATGATATTCACCCCGACATTAAGAGACTGGTCGAATCACAGCGCCTACCGTACCCCTTGACGTTTTTAAACGGTGAGGCCGTAAGCGCGGGCTATATTTCTTACTACGATATAGTCCAGAGGGTCGATAAGATATTTAAAGAAGACCGGCAATAACCCTGGACCCAGGCCTCTGGACCCTTAATTACCATTCAAGCTTGTTAAAGACGAGACCCGAGAGCAGTTTGGGGTAGAAATAGGTCGATTTCTGGGGCATTATTTCGCCCTGATCGGCGATATCCCGTACGCTGCTTATCTTTGTCGGGTTGAGAAGAAACGCCATCTGATAGCCGCCTTCGGCAACTAGCCGAACTGCCTCCTGCTCATCGGTTGTAAATTTAATGCTGTTTTCGATGTTTGTCCCGCCAAAGCCGAGGATACGGTTGATGATCACCTGGTGCAGAATTGTCACATCCAGAAGCTTCCAGGCTTTTGATTGCTGATCGCCAAGCAGGTCGATGATCTTGTTCTCGTCTTTTACTTTAAGCAGGTAGTAAGACTCGTTGCCGAGATACATGCCGATGGTGTGCAGGCCGGAGTTTTTCTCGAGGCCAGACATAATCTGGTCGACGGAGTCTACCTGTCGTACGTCGAAGACCTGCTTGAGATTTTCACGAAGCTTATCGTGGTTGATTTTGGGCATGTTTTTTAGCGCCCTGTGTGTTGGTAGAACGGCCAGGCCTTCGCTATCCATATTGACGAACATCATCATGGTGTAGTCAAAGGGCGCTTCTCCCGATTTATCGCCGGTGAAAAGGCGCATCTCATCTCTGTAGTTAATGGCTGTTTCGTATCTATGATGGCCGTCCGCGATGAAGAGCGGCTTGTCGTGCATGAGCTGGGTAACCTTGGCGATATCCGCAGGATCGCTTAACGTCCAAAGCCTATGATTTACGCCGTTCACCTCAATATCAATGCGCGGAGTCTCTTCTGCATGCTTATACAGGATGTAGTCGACCTTCTCTTCGGGATCGGAGAAAAGGCTGAATATCTGGCTAAGGTTCGTTTTGCAGGCTTTTAGCAGCCTCAGACGGTCGGCTTTGGGGCCCTTTAGCGTCTTTTCGTGGGCCTTTATTTTGCCCGATGAGAAGTCTTCGATTTTAGCGAGTGCGACGAAGCCGATTCTTCTTTTACGGCTTCCCTTAAAATCGTATTCCTGTTCATAAATATAGACCGCCGGCTCTACGTCTTTGACCAGGATGGCCTTTTCGATCCACTCGTTAAAAATACTGGAGGCTTGCGCGTACTTGCTGTTGGATGACCCCTGCGGCAGGATCAGGCGCACGACGTTGTATTTGCTTGCATGAAGCAGCTTCCTGTGTTCTTCCTCGCTTATCACATCATAGGGCGGGGCAACGACTGTTGCCAGTTCGCCGACGATACCCTTGTTGTAGAACATACCCTTGAAAGGTTTTATTTCTGCCAATCTACACCTTCTTCAACCGATTATTTTTAAGAATTTAATTAAGACAACACGAAGCTGTACAACCCGAAGGCTGTACAACCGATAATAAAATCTAGGTTATCTTAAATATACTAAGAAACCTGCGTGTTTTATGCAAGCGTCAGCGACAAACAGTTGTATTATTTTACAAATTAGCACCTTTTTTAAGGGGCAAGAGACCTGGGTGCAGGACCCTGATTCTAGCTTGCTTTTTTGGTTTGTTTGGACCCTGGTTTTTTTGGTGATTGTTTTGTTTGTTTGAGGGCGGTAGGTTGTGGTTTGGCGGTGGCCGGTTTTGCTGCCTGGTGTTGTTTGCCTGAACCTAACTTGGCCGCTCCGGGCTTTGTTATACCCAGTGAAAGATCGAGGCGATCCACGTATCCTTCGCCGAACCTGCCCCCAAGCATGCTCCCTCCCAGGGCGAATACAGTAGCGATAAACAGGAACACAGAGAACGAGGAGATCGTTTTAGAGACGGGGTCCATCAAGTCTATACCAAGGTTTTTCCCCACAATACCCATGAACATGACTAAGAAAAACCCCGTTATTGCGGTGGTAATAACGATCATCGCCCCGTTAAGCGCACCAGCGAGGGCAGCCATGCGCCCGGAAACGTATCCGCCGGCAAAGAATGCGGCAAAGACCGCCAGGAAGATTATCAGGTTCAAGGACATCGTTGCGAAGGAGCTGATTTGGACGGGAACCGTGGCGATATCGGCATTAGTAGCCACTAATGCGATGATACCCGCGGTCGCCATGATGAACAAAAGGAATAGGCAGGTAATCCAGCCCACGAATATTGCTCCTACTTTGATTTGAGATACGAACATTGCGACCTCCATTTGTTTTAACTACCTGTTACCAAACGGTTCCTGGCTGTGGCTGCAGACGATATGGGCATTTGTAGACTAATGTTCCCCCTTGAATAGTAACTAAAACTGAAATTTGATAAATATTTTGCATGAGTTCGACTTGGAACCGGCAGAGCTTCTGCAGCAATTAGTCCCACTGCTAACGTTCTGAAAAATATTTTTTGATACGATAAAAAATAAAATTTTAGCAAATAGGGATTGCAGCGCACTGAATTTGTAGTGGTAGAGCCCGTATTGCAAATTGATACTCGTGTAAGAGGCGCCAAATACCCCAATTTTAAAGAACCGCTTGCTGTTGCAATTGTGTATGGATGTTGTTCATTCTATACAATATTGGTAGAACAGGCAGCAGCCGGGTGTGTTGTTTAGTGTTAGACTTGCATACATCGATTTCTATCTTTTAATACATTAACGATAGGGAACCGTACGAGGTATCTTGCAGAATAGAGCGAAAGTTATGTTGAAATCTGTGTTAGAAGCGACACCGGAGGGGGTGATAAGGGCTTTCCATTTGTAAGCGATGGATTGTGCTTGTTGTAATGTAGGCCTTTTGTTTGTTCTGACAAATAAGCGGGGGATGACGATGCGAGACGACCAATGGCTCAGAGAGAAACTCGACAAAATATGGTCGGAGTATTTTCTTGATGTTCCAAAAACAGATAAAGTAATCATTCATTTTAGCAAGAAATGCAGAAACAGATTAGGCTCCATTCGCTTGGTAAATAATACACTTAGTGAGATAAAGATTAACGGGTTTTTAAAAGACCCCGATATTCCGGAATTTGTCTGCGAGGCTGTGATGGCGCATGAGCTTACGCATTATGTGCATGGCTTTGGCTCAAGTCGTCCCCAGCTGTATAAATATCCGCATCGCGGCGGTATTGTGGCCAGGGAGATGATTAGACGTGGCGTTGGCCATAAACATTATGCCGCCAAAGACTGGATCAACACAAACTGGATGGGGTTTTACGAATCAAAAGTCCACAGATAGCTCTAGTGGAAGGCCGACTTTGGGAATAATATGTTTAAAACATTCCGAGAACGTCCCGGGGTGCAGCCGGATTCGTATACCGATTTTAGTTTTGGGGGACGCGTGAAAAAGAGCAGAAACGTGAATGTCGAGAATCTTAGCGGGAAGGCTGTCTACGAGCACGAGGTTGAGATTGTCGAGCGGAAGGGTGTCGGCCACCCCGACTCTATTTGCGATGCCGTTATGGAGGATATCTCCATCGCTTTGAGCAGGGAGTATTTAAGCCGATTCGGTCGGGTGCTTCATCATAATATCGACAAGGGGTTGCTGATCGCGGGTGAGGTCGAGCACAGGTTCGGCGGCGGAATGGTCACCGAGCCGATGCGTTTAATAATCGGCGATAGGGCAACCTTTGAGTTTGAAGGCGAGCGCGTGGCGGTCGACACGATCGCTGTCGATACGGCTAAGATGTGGATACGCGATAACCTCAAATTTGTCGATCCTGAGCGGGATTTCGAGTTTGATGTCGAGATAAAGCCCGGCTCACCCGAACTTACCGATATCTTCAGGCGCGAGCAACAGTCTGGTATTCTTGCCGCCAACGATACGTCGGCCGCGGTCGGCTACGCCCCTTTAAGCCCGACCGAGAGAATGGTGCTCGGCACGGAGCATTATTTGAATTCGTCGGGCTTTAAAGAGCTGTTCCCGGCGTCAGGTACGGATGTAAAGGTCATGGGGTACCGCACGGGAAAAAATCTCAGTTTAACTATCGCAATGCCGCTTGTAGATCGCTTTATCGACAGTATCGAAGCGTATTTTGAGAAAAAGGCGGAGATCCTCGAGAGTACGACGGAGTATGCGAATGGCAGGAGGGGCGAGGATTTTGAAAATATTTATGTGTACTTTAACACGCTTGACGATCCTACCAGGGGCATGGATGGCATTTATACAAGCGTAACGGGAACATCGGCCGAGGATGCCGATTCGGGTGAAGTCGGGCGGGGAAACCGTGTCAACGGGGTGATCGCACTCAACCGTCCGATGGGAACGGAGGCTGCGGCCGGGAAGAACCCCGTGAGCCATGTGGGTAAGATATATACGGTGTTAAGCCACCGTATCGCAAACGAGGTTTATAGCGCGGTGGAAGGTGTTAAAGAGGTTTATATCTGGCTCTGCAGCCAGATAGGGCAGCCGATCGACGAGCCGAAAATAGCTTCGGCCCAGCTTATCCTTGAGCCGGGAGTAAATATAGAAAAGGTCAATTCCCTGGTTAAAGAGGTGATTGACCTTGAACTTGCCAATATCAACTCATTTACCACCGATTTGGCTGAGGGAAAATATCGGGTGTGGTAGAAATTAGATTCTCCTTTACGGTGATTTTCGAGTTCCCACTATCAACTTATATCCAACCGTCGCGCAATAATAAAAGGGGCCTTAAGTTCGGCTGTTTTTTTAAATAACTAATTTAGCAAGTATAGTAATTATTCTCTTGACAGTAATACATAATTATATAATAATATTATTACCTAATTATATAAACGCTCTATCACCCCGAGAGAATAGGATAAGCATGAAATCTGCAAGAGGAAGGATCGAGTTGCTAAAGGCAATAGCACATCCTTTAAGGATTGAGATACTGGAGCAGCTCGAAGAAGGCGTAAAATGCGTAAGCGATTTTGAGGAATCAATTGAGGCAAGCCAGCCCAATATATCACAACACCTAGCGCTTTTAAGGCGGTATGGTCTCATCGATTACTACAACGACGGAAGGTTGCGTTGCTACTTTCTCGTAGACCCGGTAGTGCCGGATGTTTTGAAAATACTTAGGAAACAATATAAGGGCAGCCTACCAGCCCCAGCCTGCTGTCCTGTTACTAAAAAGGGAACTTATCCAGGAACGAGGAGGCGCTAATACTAATGAAGATCGGAATAATTATTAGCTCAAACGACCCCGAGACC
>PFFU01000135.1:0-9753 GCA_002783345.1 Candidatus Aquicultor secundus | reverse complement strand
TTAAGGGGATGATGAAAAACTTAGAAGCCCTCGGTGGCAAGGTTCTTTGTTGCGGTACGTGCGCAAAGAAGATAAGGGGTTTTGAGCCACAAGCTTGTCCTGTAGGTGGGCTAAAGGATATGCACGCGATCATTAAAGAAAGCGATAGGGTCGTAACTTTCTAACCAAGAGATCGGTTATGGTTAGAGTTCGACTTTAGAATGGAGGAGACATGGCTGAGCCGGGATTGCTCATAACATTATTTTTAATAGGACTCGTTGGCGCGTTTTTCTCAGGTCTTTTAGGTCTGGGGGGTGCCATCATACTTGTGCCGCTTCTGTTATACCTCCCTCCATTAGTCGGCGTTGGAACGCTCACCATGAAGACGGTATCCGGTATTACCATCATCGTCGTCTTTGCCTCGGCTCTTATCGGTGTGCTTACGCATAATAAGAACCGTCTCGTTTCAAAAAATCTGGTTTTAATTATGGGCGTTACCGCTGCCGTTGCATCGCTGTTAGGCTCAATCTACTCCAAGAGCACCTCAAGCGAAACGCTTTTAGTCATCTTTGCGTTCATGGCCGCTTTCGCCGCGATAATCATGTGGTTGCCTAAGACAGAGTTGGGTGAGGACATTGCACCGGAGGATGTAACATTTAATAAGATCGGGGCATTTCTTATCTCTGTTGTCATCGGATTTATTGGCGGTATGGTCGGCGCACCCGGTGCCTACATCTTTACACCACTTATGATTTATTTCTTAGGCGTCCCGACTAAGATCGCCATCGGGAGCACTTTGGGAATAGCCTTCGCGGCATCAATATTTGGGGCAATTGGAAAGCTTACAACAGGACAAGTCCCTTATCTGCTAACGCTCGCTGTAGTTATAGGGGCCATGCCGGGGGCCAGAATAGGCGCAAAATATACCAAGAGGGTCCAGGCCGCTGCCCTTAAAAAAGGGCTTGGCGTGGTTATAGCCTTCGCGGCAATCCGTATGTGGTTCGATGTTTTGCATAAGCTTCATTATCTTAAGTAAGGTTTTGATAGTAATTTATGATCAGAAAGCTCCATCTGAGGGATGTTAATCATTATTCTGAGTAAGCCTTTAAGGAAAGAGGAGGTATCTAAAATGGATACTCAACAAAAGGTATCTAAAAGGGTCTCAATCATGTGCTTTCACGATGAACTCTGCCAGGTTTTCAATGCGATGATGACGGCTTTAAGCCTCTTAAGGTCGGGCTCGAAGGTTACAATATTCTTCGGCTCACGGGGCATAAATGCGGTCCATAAGGTGAAGATCAATGAGCTTACTTGCCTGCCCGATCAGCCAAAAGAGGAAAGCGAAGCCGTTATGAAAAGGATGGAGGCGATGGATCTTCCCGATGCCGGCCTGCTTCTTGAAACGCTTTATTTTGAAGGAGCGACTATTCTTGCGTGCCCGCTTAACCTATCTGTATTTGGCATGAGTGAGGCTGATCTGGTGCAGGGGGTAAAGGTTGCCGATCCATCAACCTATTACAAAGATGTGGTTATGCAGGCCGACATGAACCTGACTTTCTAGAGGACGGTTTCATCCCTGCATCCCTGGAAAAATCGAGTCGGATATTTTAAGGAGAACTTGAATAATGGCTGAAAAGTTGGAGGTCGTCAAAGCCATACTCACCATCCTGGTTGACAATACAATAATGGAGTTTATCCCGGACAGCGGGATAGTCAAACACCTCTCCGGTCCGCAGGGAAACTTTCTTGCAGAGCATGGCTTTTCCGCTCTTATCGAGACCGAAGATACGAAAATCCTGGTGGATACCGGCGTTACCGGGATTGCCATGGAGCACAACCTGGGGCTTTTAGGCTACACCATGGACGATATCGATGTGATCGTCTTCTCGCACGGCCACATCGACCATACGGGCGGGCTTGAGAAAGCAAGAGGCAGGATAATCGCCCACCCGGACGCATTTTGTGAAAGATACCTCTCGCCTAAAGAAGGGGTGCAATACGATATTACCAGCCCCACGCCCGATCCAACAAAACACAAGGTAGAGTTTCATGCAGAGCCGATCAAGCTTGCAAGGGGCGTGATGACTACCGGCCAGGTACCAAGAAAGCACGAGTGGGAAGAAGTCAAGGTCTTCAAACGCAAAGAGGGCGAGAATCTGGTGGAGGACAAGCTGCATGATGACATGGGCATAGTCATCAACACCGCCATGGGTCTGGTGGTAATCCAGGGCTGCAGCCACTCTGGTATCATAAACACGGTGGAGGTGGCTAAACAGATCACTGGTGTAGATGGCGTATACTGCGTAATAGGTGGCTTGCATCTGATCGGTCCGGGCGAGAAGAAAATCGATAGGACGATACAGGAGCTTAAAAAGCTTAACATCAAGAAGGTATTACCAATCCACTGCAGCGGATTCGAAGGCATAAAGCAGGTGTCGCTGCAGATGCCGGAGCAATTCGAGTATTGCACCGTGGGTTGCCAGATAGAGTTTTAGGCCAGTATAAGTCCATCGGTTGTGCCGCTTGGCCGCGCCTATATCCAAAGCGACAGCAGCTAGGCTGCCGATCCCCTGTGCTTTTTTGCCATCACCTCATGCTCTTCCATCGGCGCTTCGCCCATTTCTTTGTGTTGCCTCGGTATAAAGCGGCTAACTAGATATGCCGCCGCAGCCAAAAGTGCGAGTTGTCGTATCCTGCTCATGTTTCTTACTCCTTTACGGTGATTTTCAAGTTCCCACTATTAATTTCCGACTACCAACATATACCCAACCGTTGCAATAATAAAAGGAGCCGGAGTCGGCTCCTTAGAATTTCATCCATTTATTAACTTAACTCGTCTATTTTATTCCCGCTGGCAGTGAAGTATAACATTGATAATATTGGGCTTAGACACATTTAGTTATCCTTGATTTTACTATAATTTACAATAATTACTATAACTTACGGTAATTTACTCATGATTGATGTTATAATTACCAAGAGGCAGAATGTCAAAGATACGCTTAATGCCGCACTTTAAAGAAGTAACTGAAAGGATGAACGACTATTAAGAAATTTTTTGGCGGCTATAAAGGCAAATTACTTATATTGTTAATCGTTATACTTATGTATAGCTTTGTACCGGTTATAAAGGTAAACGTTAACCAAATCATTTTCATATTCAGTCAGCTTGATGTGGAAATGGTGAAAGGCTATATTCTGGGGTTTGGTATATGGGCGCCGATAGTTTCATTCCTGCTCATGGTGTTTCAGTCGGTAGTAGCGCCGCTTCCGGCATTTCTTATTACGTTTGCTAACGCTGCGCTGTTTGGATGGGCTTATGGCGCTATTCTATCCTGGTCGAGCGCTATGGTGGGGGCCGTCGTGTGCTTCTATATCGCCAGGTATTTTGGCAGAGGAACGGTTGAAAAACTCACATCACGCGGCGCGCTCGAAGGAGTCGACAAGTTTTTCGAGGATTACGGCAACTATGCTGTTTTGATAGCACGGCTTTTGCCGTTTATTTCTTTTGATATCGTAAGTTACGCGGCAGGGATCACCGGCATGGGGTTCTGGCCGTTTTTTATAGCAACAGGCATCGGTCAGTTGCCGGCAACAATCGTTTATTCCTATATAGGCGGCATGCTGACGGGTACCGTTAAGGCGGTCATGACTGCCTTACTCATCCTATTCGCCTTAAGCGCATTGACCGTAATGCTTAAGAAAGTATGGACCGACAAGAAAAAAGGGGAGGTAGAGAGTGTTGGGCAAGAAATTTAGGTTAAAGCACGCGATTATATTACTCGTATGCTTTATGTTCGTATTGGGGGTGGTCGGGTGCTCTCAAGGGACTTCAACGCAGTCATCTTCGGCCGGTAGCACCGAGACGACAATTAAGTCGGCGGCAACTGGTACAACAGAGGCGCCAAAGTTTGACGCATCGGCGTACAAAAACAATGAGTTTCTGATTACGCCGGAAGAACTAAAGGCGCAATTAGGTAGCGACAATTTGGTCTTATTTGATTGCAATAAGCCGGATATCTATGCAAAAGAGCATATACCGGGAGCAGTCGGTATAGGGATAGCCGCGTTTTCAGACAAAATTGGAAAACCGGGCGATGCGGGATGGGGGACTGTAAAGAAAAAAGCCGAATTAGCAAAAACACTGCAATCGTTTGGTATTGATAACGACAAGACCGTAGTCTTTTATTCCGACGTGTTTCAGGGGCCGGGCGCTGATGGTAGGGCTGTCTGGCAGCTGAAACAGGCGGGCATGAACAACGTTAAGATGCTGGTCGGCGGGCTCTCATATTGGAAAGAACTGGGCTATGATGTTACGGCTGACCCGGCGCAAGCCAAGTCTACAACGAAAAAGGTAGCCCTTAAGGACTATGACCCGAGCTACTCGTCGAACAAGGGCTATGTCTTTAAGAACCTAGGCAAACAGGTCGTAATCGATGTAAGAACAGAAAAAGAATACAAAGGCTCTCAAAATGCAGGGGAGCCGAGAGGCGGCCACATTAAAGGCGCCAAGCCGATGTTGTGGCAAGATTTACTCAACAAGAACGGCATGCCTAAGACATCTGAAGAGATTACGAAGATAATGGCATCGTACGGTGTAACACCTGAAACCGACTTCACCCTCTACTGAACGATGGGCATTCGATCTGGATATGCATCCATGATCCTCAGAGCAGTTGGCTTTGAGAAAGTAAGAAACTACGAAGCATCTATCTATGAGTGGGGCGGAGATCCAAAAATGCCGATGGAAAAATAACGGGGGACGCGAGTCCCCCTCTTACCCGATTTTTATAAGTGATTACGCTTCGGGCGTGCCGCCGTCTGCGGTTTCTTCGGCCTTTTCGATGGCTTCGGATTCCGGGGTGGTTGCCGTGGATACGGCGCCGGGTCGTTTGTTGAAGACGATTTTGCCTTCCTCGATCTCGGCGAGAACGACGTCACCTTCGGTAAACTCACCGCGCAGCAGTTTTGAAGCCAGCGGGTTTTCTATACGACGCTGGATCGTCCTGCGCAGCGGACGTGCGCCGAGAAGCGGGTCGAAGCCCTCTTTTGCGAGCACGTCTTTAACATCGCCTGTGAGCTCAAGGGTTATCTGCTGCCCTTTAAGCTCGTGCTCGACGCGCAGCATCAGGATATCGACGATCTCCCTGATCTGCTCTGAAGTGAGCGGATGGAAGACGATGATCTCGTCGACGCGGTTTAGGAACTCGGGCCTGAAGCTCTTTTCGAGAGCGCGCAGAACCTGACCCTTAACCGCCTCAAAGCTCTTGGCTTCCCCTGGACGGGTCTTAAAGCCCATTTCGCGACGAGACTCCTTGACGAACTGACTGCCGATATTCGATGTCATGATGATAACCGTATTCTTGAAGTTAACCGTACGGCCCTTCGAATCGGTTATACGCCCATCGTCCATGATCTGGAGCAGGATGTTCAAAACATCCGGGTGGGCCTTTTCGACCTCGTCGAACAGGACCACTGAGTACGGGCGACGGCGAACCGGTTCGGTAAGCTGTCCGGCTTCCTCATACCCGACGTAGCCGGGGGGCGCACCGATCAACCTGGATACGGTGTGCTTCTCCATGTACTCGGACATATCGATTCTGATCAAGGCCTCTTCCTCACCGAAGAGGTGCTCGGCCAATGCTCGTGCCAGCTCGGTTTTGCCGACGCCGGTCGGTCCAAGGAAGATAAACGAGCCGATCGGGCGCTTCGGATCTTTTAAGCCCGCACGGGCCCTTCTGATCGCCTCGGATATGGCGACGATTGCCTCCTCCTGGCCGACGACCCTACCATGAAGGGCCTCTTCCATCTTTAAGAGCCTCGACTTTTCTTCCTCGACAAGCTTCTTGGCCGGAACGCCGGTCCAACTTGCGACTATCTCGGCGATATCTTCGGTCGTGACGGTCGCATTCGCCATGCCCCTGGCACGCGCCCAGTCTTGCTCGACTTTATCGAGTTCTTCTTTAAGCCGGCTTTCTTTTTCGCGCAACTTCATGGCTTTCTCGTAATCCTCGGCCTTGACCGCGGCTTCTTTCTCGCGTTGGATGACCTCGAGTTTCTCCTCCATGCCCCTTACATCAACGGGCGGGACGGTTGACTGAAGCCGTACCTTGGCTCCGGCCTCATCGATAAGGTCGATGGCCTTGTCGGGCAGGAATCTGTCCGTTATGTACATATCAGATAACTCCGCCGCCGCAAGAATAGCCTCGTCGCTGATCTTTACCCGGTGGTGGGCCTCATAGCGGTCGCGCAGGCCTTTAAGGATCGCGATGGTATCCTCAACCGTAGGCTCGCCGACTATTATCGGCTGGAATCTTCTCTCTAAGGCCGGGTCTTTTTCGATGTGCTTCCGGTACTCGTCCAGGGTGGTCGCACCGATAACTTGCAGCTCACCCCTGGAAAGCGCGGGTTTGAGCATATTGGACGCGTCGATTGCGCCCTCAGCCGCACCTGCGCCCGAAATCGTATGAAGCTCGTCTATAAAGACGATAATTTCACCGCTCCTCTCGCGCAGCTCATCCATAACATGCTTCAACCGCTCCTCGAACTCGCCACGATAGCGGGTACCGGCGACCATGCCGGCAAGGTCAAGCGATACGACCCTCTTATCCTTGAGGGTATCCGGCACTTCACCGGCTTCTATTTTCTGGGCAAGCCCTTCAGCGATTGCCGTTTTGCCGACGCCGGCTTCACCGATAAGCGCCGGGTTATTTTTTGTACGGCGGCTCAAGATACGAATAATCCGTTCTATTTCCTTTTCGCGGCCGATGACCGGGTCGAGCTTTCCTTCGCGCGCGAGCTTTGTTAAGTCTTGACTGTACTGATCAAGCGCAGGTGTTTTGCTCCTGCTCGGCACCGCAGAGGCCGCCGGAGGAATTTCACCTTTACCAGCCATGTTCGTTACCTCCTGTTTGGCACGGCCGTAGTCGGCACCGTGTCGTTTTAGTACCTGGGCCGCAATGCCCTCGTCCTCACGGATGAGACCGAGAAGCAGGTGCTCGGAACCGATAAATTTTTCACCGGCCGACCTTGCTTCCTCCAGGGCAAGTTCCAGGGCGCGTTTGCTGCGCGGACTTAACGGTATCTCTTTCTCGGCGGCGCCTTTGCCGCGTCCGATTAAGTCCTCGACTTCCTTTCGCAGGCCGTCAAGGTTGATCCCGAGGTCCATTAATATCTTTGAGCCGATTCGCTCACGACTTAAGCCAAGGATCAGATGCTCTGTTCCGACATAGTCGAAGTCGAGTCTGACGGCTTCGTTGGCCGAAAGATTGAGCGCTTCCTGTGCGCTTTCAGACAGCATCTCAAGAATATCTCCGCGGCTCTGCTTGAAGAACTCCGGGAACATCTTCGACATATCCGGAATGCCGAATATGTCAAAGCCTTCCCCTCCTGCCCCAGGCAGGATTCCCAGCTCATGCGCGCATTGCTCGCATATGTATTTAACTTCCTTCTTTTCGCCCTTGATCTGCGTGTATGTTACACTGGCAGGCCTTTCGTTACATCTTTGGCACAGCATGTGTTCAACCTCCTTTTACTATAGTACTCACTTATAAATCTTGACTTATAAATATTCCTCCCGTTGTCCTAAATAAAACGAACGGGAAGATGGATAAATCATATGATAAATCATATATTAGTCTCAATATAATTATACCAGTCCACACAACAATTATACGTGCGCTTGTTTGGCAGGAGGGCGGGCAATCAAGCTTGCCGTCAGACATCCTTGCCGGCTTTCCAAGTTATTCTCTATTTCTGTAAAAAATCTGCTATTATTTACTATGGATGGGGTGACATAGATGGCAATTGTAGCGCAAATAGCGGGGCTTGTTGAAGGCATAGCCCCCAGTTACTTAAAGTTTGAGGGCGATAATGTGGGCCTTCAGGTCGGGAGCGCGGGCATGGCGGTTAACAAAGTGCTGGTGGCGCTCGAGGTAACCGATGAGGTGTTACATGAAGCGCGGTCAAAAGGGGCGCAGCTCATATTTTCCCATCATCCCCTTATTTTCAAGAGCCTCGACAGGGTGTTGGCGGAGGATCATGTCGGCGGGTTGGTCACCGATTTAATCAGCTCCGGAATTTCGCTGCTGGTCGCCCACACCAATCTTGACCGGGCCAGAGATGGAGTTAGCGATGTATTGGCTCATGTCCTGGGATTACAGGACATCGAGGTATTGCTTCCCGCACGGGATATCCACATGTACAAGCTTGTTGTGTTTGTCCCAAAAGACAATGTTCATGAGATTATCTCGGCTCTCGGAAATGTCGGCGGTGGGGTAATAGGTGAATACAGCCACTGCACATACAGGGTCGAGGGCATCGGAACGTTTTATCCCATGCTGGGCGCCCACCCCTTTCTGGGTAAATCCGGCGAGTTAAACGAAGTCGATGAATACAGGCTCGAGATACTTGTCGCACCCGACAGGATCGAGCAGGTTGTGCAAACGCTCCTCGACGTCCATCCCTACGAGGAAGTAGCGTACGATGTGTATGACGTGACAACTCCCCCGCCGGGCGTCGGTTTTGGCAGGGTTGGAAATATGACAAAGACGAGGAAACTGCGCGACTGCATAGAGAACTGGGCTGATAAACTGGGGACCGATCTCAAAGTCTCCGGCGATATGGATACGGTTGTTAGCCGGGTCGCCGTGTGTGGAGGGAGCGGGGGCGAACTCATCGGGGTTGCGAAAGCGTCGGGAGCCGATGTATATCTGACCGGTGACATTAAATACCACGCGGCCCACGCAGCCCGTGCGATAGGGCTTGCGATTGTCGACGCCGGTCATGCCGAAACGGAGCGTCTTGTTATCCCCGAAGTTTCGCGGGAATTGCAGAGATCCATTAACGAGGCGGGTTTGAAGGTTGAGGTTTTGGTATCGGAGATCGATACCAGTCCTTGGAATAGAGATTAATGATCATCTACTAGAGGGGTTGACTATGGATGAGTATAAAACCCTGGAAGAACTTCAAAAGATAGATACGCAGATCGATGCTCTGCAGTACCGTGAAAAGAACCTGCCCGAGCGCGACCGCTATCAGAAACTGAGCGAGGAAACAAATAAAACGCAGGCGCTTTACCAGGCGATCGAGAAGAAACTTCGTGATGAATCGCAAATTCAAAAAAAGATTGAGGATGAACTCGATAGCCTTAATAAAAAAATCGACAAGGAACAAAAACGCCTCTACAGCGGCACAATCACTAATCCTAAAGAACTCACGAGCGTGCAGCAGGAGCTTAACCACCTAAAAGAGCAGGCAGATGTAAAAGAAACAGAGCTGCTTGAGCAGATAGACGTGGTCGATGGCTTAAAATCGAATAATAAGGCCGTTGAGAAACGGTTAAACGAGCGCAAGGCGGAAGTTGCTGCGGCGAAAGCCGAGATGGACGCCAGCCTGGCCGATATTAAAGGGCAGCTGCAAAAGTTGCAGGCCGAGCGAGAGCCGGTCTTTGCCGCGCTAAGCGAGGACACGAGAGAGCTCTACGGGCGGGTGAGAACAAAGCAGCCGTTGGCGGTGACCGTCCTCGAGGAAGGTTTGTGCCAGGGATGCCGGGTCGAGCTTCCAAGCAACGAGGCTGAGCGAATTGAAGCATCCAAGAAACTCGAGCGGTGCCCGAACTGCAGCAGGATATTAGTGAAACGATAGGGTCAGGGGAATTGCGAATCGCGAATTAGTGAAGGTCTAGTACCGCGACATCCTACTTTCTGTGCATGTCATTCTGAAGGAGCGATTAGCAATTGATTGTCATTCTGAAGGAGCGAAGCGACTGAAGAA
>PFFU01000128.1:2198-2748 GCA_002783345.1 Candidatus Aquicultor secundus | reverse complement strand
GTGCGCTTGCCGCTGTGTCCGCCGAGAAATACATCGAGAGCCAAGAGTAGGGCGCGAAAGGAGTAGGTACGAGACATATGGGTGCGAACGTTGTTAAAGTTGACGAGCAGTCGTGGGATGCGGAAGTAATCGGCTCTGATATGCCGGTTCTGGTTGATTTTTGGGCTGAGTGGTGTGGTCCGTGCAAAATCGTGGCCCCGGTTATTGATGAGTTGGCAAATGAATATTCGAGCAAGGTGAAATTCGCCAAGCTTAACGTCGATGACAACCCACGCATAGCGGGCCAGTACCAGGTGATGAGCATCCCGACCTTCGCTCTCTTTCAGAACGGCGAGGTAAAGAAACGCTTTGTCGGGGCGATGCCGAAAGAGCGCTTTGTTTCGGAGCTTTCGGAGTGGCTCGGATAAAGGCTGAAATCGAGGGCTAAGTATAATTATGAAGATACTGGTAGTCGATGGGGCGGGCGGAAGCATAGGACAGCAGATAATAACGCGCCTGCGCGAAGTCCTGCCCGACAGAATAGAGATACTCGCGCTTGGAACAAACGCGA
>PFFU01000128.1:0-2177 GCA_002783345.1 Candidatus Aquicultor secundus | reverse complement strand
TTTATGGGCGAGCTTACGCCGGGGATGGCCGAATACCTGTCGTTGTCCAAAGCCAGGAAGATATTGCTGCCGCTAGGCAAGCATATCGACCTTGTCGGGGTGAGCAATTTGCCGCTCCCCCACTTGATGGACGAGGCTATCAAACTGGTTCAATCGGCGGTTAATAACGCTGCATCCAACCGCAGTGCGGAGGTGAAATAAAATGTGTGAAACCAACGTCTATGTTGAAAAAGACGGTAAACAAGAGATCCTTATGAAGGATGTGATATCGATCACACCGGTTGATGATAAGCTCTTGCTTGTTGATCTCTTTGGCGAGCAGAAGCAGATCAAGGCCGAGTTTAAGGAGCTTAAGCTGCTTGAGCACATGGTAATTCTTGAGCCCAAGGAATAGCGCCGCTAGGTACTATTCCGGTTGAGAGATACTGCTCTTCTCTCTACTATAGTATGTGTTATAATATGTGCTATAACGTGATTTGAGTTTCAACTCAAAACACGTAGCAAGCAAGTTACATCTAGAATCGAATAGCTACTATTATCTAACTGACCACGAAGGTTACAGCGAAGCGAACTTCGCAGTATTCGTGGTTGTTGTGTTTTTACGGAGGTGGAGTTTATGTGCCAGGCAGGAATCAGTACCGCCGACTACAAGTTGGCGATTCACCAGTTAACAGAACTATCGAAACTACTTAAGAACAACACCGAGCAGTGGGCGCGGCTTGCAGGGGCGTCCCATGAAAAACTGTTATCAGGGCATCTTGAGGAAGCGGCGGTTAAGGTAACTGAAATTACCACGCTGCTCGAAGCGGCTTTTGCGGCCGTGCACGACCACGAGCACCCGCACGTCCATATTTCGAACCCGTAATGTAAGGACGATGTGGCCTTCGGCCCGATCAACCAGGGGTTAAGCGAAGCCGAGGTAATGGAGCGAGATGCTCGTGGATTAAGAGCTTCTTGAAGCCAGCGGCCTTGAGCTGCCGATGAGCGCCGTCCTTGAAAAAACCGGGGCTTAGTTCAGTTTGCACTGCTAAGTGACTAAGAACCCGAGTGATTTTGGCGGGCCCCCATAACTACCTTGCAAGTTGATTTAACAACAACGCAAACGGGTACATATCCTTCGTTCCGATGCTTAATCCTAATGTTATATCACTGCTGATACAGGAGCCGTAAGTATGCCGATAGACAAAGAACGAACCATTCAGTGTTATGATGCGTTTGCGCCGCTTTACTCATTCTTTAGAAAGATAACCCACAAGTCGGATACCGAAATCATGCCGTTTGTTCTCGATACTCTCGACCCCGGTGAGGGTGAAGTCGTGTTGGATGCGGGCACGGGGCCGGGTATCTACGCCATCAAAATGGCCGAGCGGGTGCCGGATGCGAAAATATACGGGGTCGACCTCTCGCCCACATTTTTAAAGCTCGCGAAGAAAAATGCCCTTGAGGCGGGCATCAACCATATCGAATTCGTCCACGGGGATATCGAAAACCTCCCTTTCGAGGATAATCGCTTCGATAAACTGGTCTGTGGCGGAGCCATGGAGGCGGTTCCGAATAAGGAACGGGCCGCACGGGAACTTTATCGCGTTCTCAAGCCCGGTAAAACAGCGGTATTCATCGAACCCGATAGGGGCCAAGACATCCGCGACCGGGCATTTTTGTTCTTTCTCTACGGGTTGGGCCTTATTAACCCCAAACTTCGCGGCTTCACCGCCAAAGACATCCCAAAATACTATTTCAACCGCGAGAGCTTCCATACCCTATTTGCAAACGCCGGGTTTGCAACGGTTGAGATATTCAAGCGCGCCGGCAGCTTTTGTGCGGTGTGCCTGAAGTAGCCACCGGCATCCAAAATTGGTACAATCCCACTATCAGCACTTATTAAAGGTTATCGGGAGTAAAATGAAAAACGACACGCATCGGATTGCGATTATCGGCGCGGGAAAAGTGGGAACCGCGGTCGGAAACCTTCTTGCCAAGCAAGGCCACCACCTGATAGCGGCGAGCGCCGCAACACAAGCGTCTCTTGAAAAAGCATCCCCCTTCCTACCGGAAGCACGCCTGACGCTTGACAGCGCAGAAGCGATAAGGGATGCGGATATCGTTCTCATCACGACCAAAGACGAGCAAATCAAGCTGGCCTGCGATGAGATCGCGACGCAAGGCGCCTTCAATGC
>PFFU01000154.1:3881-4546 GCA_002783345.1 Candidatus Aquicultor secundus | reverse complement strand
TCACCGAGACGGGCAGTGTGTTTGTGCAGATCGGCGATGAGAATGTGCATCTGGTGCGGAGTGTGATGGATGAGGTGTTTGGGAGTGAGAACTTCTGTTCGCAGATTTGCTTTCAGAAAACCGGTGGAGCAACACCTACGTTGCTCCCAACCGTCGCAGACTACTTATTGTGGTATGCGAAGCAGAAGCCCCTTGTCAAGTTTCGAAACGTCTACCAAGAAAAGCGTCTCGGCGAGGAAGGGACAACGCAGTATGTTTGGCTCGAATCACCTGACTGCTCTCAGATAAGACGCATGTCGCCAGCTGAGACAGCCAACCCAGCTCTAATCCCCAATGGCTACCGAGTTTTCGCATGCGACAATCTGTCGTCTCAAGGCTATAGCCGGAACACGTCTGTCGAAGTGAACGTCAAAGGGCACACCTATCGGCCTCCGGAAGGTCGTCACTGGCGAACCCTTCCGGAGGCAATCGAACGACTTGGCAGGCTAGGCAGGCTACACCCGATAGGCAGTTCACTAATGTATAAGCTTTACCTTAAAGACTTCTCTGTTCAGCCAGTTTCGAATGTCTGGCGCGATACATGGACCACAGGCTTCACTGACCCCAAGGTGTACGTCGTCCAAACTGGTAATAAAGTAATCGAACGCTGCCTCCTCATGACCACC
>PFFU01000154.1:2198-3787 GCA_002783345.1 Candidatus Aquicultor secundus | reverse complement strand
ACTACCTGCTGGCCGACTCTCCCGAGGGCATCAAGAAGGAAACGGAACTGACCGGCAAGATGCCGCCTGAATATAAGACTGAAAGCGACATCCGCAAAGGTTTTGTCTACAAGCGTGTACCGCACGTTACGCTCAAGTCCATCGCCAACAACCCAGACATCAAGGAAGGCATGACACGTGAGCAGATCGATGCCGCCATCGCCCGCCATGCCGACACCGAAACGCTCTACGATCAGCCCTACCCGGATAACAAGCGGGTGCGGGTGTGCGGCCCCTTCACGGTCGAAAGCCTGTCGCCGCATCGCGTGCTCTCCACCGCCGACGAGAATCAAGACGGCACGGTGAGCGAGCAGGAAGCCCGCAAGCAGCAGGACTTTGCCACTATGATTCTGGATAACCTCAAGAAAGCGGGCGTGCAGAACACCCGCAAGGGCGAGCGACTCACCTTCGACCGGCTTGACCCCTACGCCGGGGCTTGGCTACATGCTGCGGGCGAGTACACCGACGCCGACGGCAGACCTAAGCGCGTGGCCGTCTCCATCGGCCCCGAGCACGGCACCGTCGGCCCGCAGCAGGTGAAGGAAGCCGCCAAGGAAGCTGTGCAGGGTGTGGGCTTCGATATTCTGATCGTTTGCGGTTTCGCCTTCGACCCGCACGTTGCCGAAGAGGTGAAACGCTACGGCAAGCTGACCGTGCTGCCGGCCAAGATGAACCCAGACCTGGCGATGGGCGATGAACTGCTTAAGAAGACCGGCGCGGGCAACCTCTTCATGGTCTTCGGTGAGCCCGATGTGGAAATCATTGTGCAGAAGGACGGCCAGGTCGTCGTCGAGATCAAAGGGGTGGATGTGTACGATCCAACCACCGGGCAAATTCGCAGCGACTCCACCGACGACATCGCCTGCTGGTTCATCGACACCGACTATAACGGCGAAAGCTTCTTCGTGCGCCACGCCTACTTCACCGGGGCCGACGAACCTTACAATAAACTGAAACGCGCCCTGCGCGCCGATATTGACGAAGCGGCATGGAGTAGTCTCTACCGCACGACCAGCCGCCCATTCGATAAGCCCGAATCAGGCAAAATCGCCGTGAAGGTCATCAACCACTACGGCGACGAAGTGTTGAAGGTGATTGAAGTTTGAAGATTGTGAGCGGTATCTAAACATGGCGCTCAATTCGATCCATTACGTCGGTATGTGAGCTTAACCGTTATGCCGATTCTTATAAGAAACCATGACCAGAATCAAACAGTGCTTTGGCTAGACAGCCTAGTATCTCACTGGCTATGCCTTCAGCGATATTCCGAAGGCATCTATATGGCACTCGTGGTAAATTTGGAGTATTATGCGGATCATTACAAACAGTGTTAGGGATAATGTGCGGAAGGAGATAGCCCGTGGCACCCTTTCTTCGAACCGATGAGACGGAAGAAGCCAATCGAACCGACCCCCACTCTTGAAGGTAAGGATGCAGAACGCTTCTATAAAGGTCTCAAGAATGCTAAATATAGCGAGGAAAAAGAAGCTCAGCTTAGCCATGCCCGTGAGATAGCTAAAGCGATGCGTAAAAATTGGAAAACGCCCGCT
>PFFU01000154.1:0-2184 GCA_002783345.1 Candidatus Aquicultor secundus | reverse complement strand
CCCGTGATAATATTCCGGCCTCTTTTGATTGTGGCGATTCCGATCTGAACGAGTTTCTCCTCGAAGACGCTTTACTACATGCCGAGCAAAGGATAGCTACAACTACTCTAGCTGTCCATAACAGCAATGTCGTCGACACCACACAAAAATTTCACCCCGGCTTGCTTAATAAATATCGATTTTGGGTACGCATTAACAAAGTAATGCTTTTCAAGGTAGGATCAACTTGCCACAGAAAATAACAGGACACGAACATGATGGGTGAAACGATGAGCCAATTTTCTTTTACAATCGAGGTCGAGGACGATCACAAATTGGTGGTCAAACCGATCGGGTCACTTGATTTTCATACGGTTGGCATTCTTAAGCAGGCCCTTTATCCCTTGGCCGTAAACGAGGATATCATGGACATTACGTTTGATTACTCGGATGTCGATTACTCCGATAGCTCTGCGTTCGGGCTCCTGCTCAAGCTCAGCAGGACGGTCGATGGCGAAGTGAGAGTGGTCAACGCGCGCCCGTCTCTTAAGAGGCTCTTCCAGATGGCGGGGTTCGATACGCTTTTTTTTAAGGATGCGGGCGGCGGTCTCGGCCCCCACGATCACGACCATATAGCATAACACCATAAATGCAAGGAACAAACCCAGCATGTCGGCAGAAAAGCGAAAAACCCCGTCCGGTTAAAGGCGGGGTTTTCTACTGGGAGGTATCTAAGGCCGCGTCCTGGCGCGGCCCTTAAGGCTATGCCTTAAGCTTGATTATTAACCGTCGTGCGGGCGATTATCTCGTGAAGGTCGCCCTCCCGCAAGAGCAACAGTCTCACTTGCTCGGCGGCACGGGCGTAGCTCGCTTCGAGATCCTTTGGGTCCTCGATCCTGTGGGTATCCAAAGCGATGATCATATCACCCTTTTCTACGCCTAGCTGATCTGCCAGGCTGTCCTTCTCAATATCGGTTACGAGCACGCCCGTAGCTGTTTGCCGGTCGGGATTCTCGCTGTTTTCAAGAGCAAACTTCTGCCGTTTACCGGATATCCCCAGCGGCACCGTTTCCTCGTCTTCCGCCAGGAAATTACCGAGTGCTTTTCTGATCGGGTCTATCTCAATCGCGAACCCTATGTTCTGAGCCCCAAGGACCATTACGGTCGTAATCCCGATAACTTCTCCCCGGGAATTTATGAGGGGTCCGCCGCTGTTTCCGGGATTGATCGAAGCATCCACCTGGATCAAATTCTTCAGGTTAAAACCCCTGTTGACCTGCAATTCCCTGTGAGTAGCGCTGATGACCCCTGCGGTTACGGTCCAGGTAAAGCCCAGAGGGTTACCGATCGCGATAACCAGCTGCCCCGGCAATAAGTTCTTCGATGTACCCAGCTTGGCGGTCGGCAGGTTCTCGGCATCTATCCTGACGAGCGCAACATCATGCGCGGGGTCTCTGCCGACAACTTGTCCCTTGAAGCTGCGGCCGTTCGGCAAGTGTACCATGACGGACGCGGTACCGTTCACCACGTGGTTGTTCGTAAGGACAAGCCCGTTCTTGTTGATGATAATGCCGGACCCCGTACCCTGGACGTATCCCTGTGAAAAGGGCCAGGTATTCTGCCGTACCCCAAAACTTATATGAACGGTTGCAGGACCGACCTTGGCGGCGGCGGTTGTCACCGTCGCGGAGTACGCGTCGAGCAGGCCGTTATCATTCGGTTTTAATTCTCTATCTATTTCAACGATATGTGTAAACTTATTCATCTCTCACTCCGCCGTTCTGTATATCTTGAATGAATCGCTCCAGGTAGGTACCGAGCAGCTCCCGGTTCAGGGAGTAGTAGACGTGCCTTCCATATTTCTTGGTCGTCACAACCCTACACTGTTTCAAAATCTTAAAGTGATGCGACATCGCGGGCTGGCTCAGGTTGAACTGCTTTCGCAACACCTGACAGCTCGCGTCGGCATCCTGCTTGCTCAGCATAATCACTATTTTTAACCTGGTATCATCCGAAAGTGCATCAAACAACTGCACTAAAACTCTACGTGTCATTTCGCATCCTATATATAAATAGTTTTAAATACATTAAAGTATATTTACCACGCTTCTGTCAATAATAAACGGCTCACAGAAAAAGCAGTAGCCAGGAGTCCGGAGCCAGAATTCAGAAGGTGCGGGTTGAGAGAGCGAGTTCTAAGAATAA
>PFFU01000080.1 GCA_002783345.1 Candidatus Aquicultor secundus | reverse complement strand
CAGTTAACGGAGTTCTCTGCAGTAACGCTGGAAAATTACAAAACAGACTGGAAAACCCAGCGGATTGTTGAGAGAACCCTGCAAATAATGATTGTACCCCTCCAACCTGTCTATTAGCTCCTTTTGGTTCGAATAGTGTTGCATCCACCGCCATTCTTTTCATACACCCAATCAGCCAACGCGCTTATTTGATAATTAAGAAATAAGTATTCCTAATTTAAAGGATACAGCGCTTAGTCGTCGAAGGATATAAGTCGGCATGTGACAAATAAGTAACATAGGGTAACACAGCCTATTGCACATACAGTATTGACCGAGGATTTAATCGAAGTAAAGTCTAGCGCACGTAGTAGGAGGCTTATATGAATATTGGTCTGTATCTATCTGAGTCGAACGGGGAGGTAAGCAGGGTATTTGATGTGTCCGGGCTGGCCGGTGAGTATATGGATCTCTCGGTGGTCCGGGTGTTCGACAACTTCTTCCCGGCAAGGTCGATCAACGCCATCAAGGCCGATATTGCGGACAACAACCTCGACGCCGTTGTCCTCGCCGGTGAATCGCCGCTCTATTTCCAGAACAACAGAGAGGCAAGCTCTATCATCAAAGAGATAGAGAAAAGCGGTATCAACCTTAATAGGATAAGCTTTGCCAACATCAAAGAACATGCAGCGCTTCCCCACAAAACCAACCCACAGGGGGCACGCCGGAAAGCAAAATTACTGATAGATGTTGCTATCGAAAAAGTAAAAACCTCGCCGCCGTTTGAGATAATCGAGTTTCCGCCGAAGAAGAGGGTCGCCGTTATCGGCGCGTCCCTTGAGGGGATCGTCATCGCCGAGAGACTCCTCGCGCACGGCTACAAGGTTTATCTTATAGATAAGGATGGCAAAGTGCGCATGCCTGAAGAGGAAAAGGCCTTTATGCGCACATCAGTCGGTTACGTGCTCGGGCATGAAAACTTGCAGGTATTCTCGGAGACCACGGTAAAAGAAGTCATCGGACGCAGGGGAGATTTCACCGTAACCCTTGAGAAAAACGGCACTACCCAGTCGCTTCCTGTCGGCGCCGTCATGGCGGCCACCGGAAGCGATCTTGAATACACCGATGAGCTACGCTCAGTGCTTTATCTCGCTGTAGATAAGGACGGCTATTTCAAACCGCTTAACCGCCATACTATGGCTACTGCAACTAGGAGGTCGGGCATGTTTATCGTTCCCCCGGCAGACTCCATATGTGCTAAAGTATCGTATGCCGAAAGCGCGGCAATGGGCATCATAGCCCTTCTGGATAAAGAGGAGCTGCTCTACGAAGTCCCCGTCTCTCAGGTGGACGAGCGTCTGTGCGGCGGATGCGGCACTTGCATAAAGACCTGCATGTTTAAGGCTTCAAGCATCGATGAGGCGAAGAGGATCGCAATCGTGGATGCCATGCGCTGCCGGGGCTGCGGAAACTGCGTCACATCCTGCCCGACCGGTGCGAGAGACTTACTCGCCAATCCAACCAAGTATTTACACTCGGCAATCGAAATACTCGCCCAACTCCCCTCCAACGGAGACCCTAAAGTGCTCTATATGCTGTGTGAGGGCTGCGGCTATCCTTCTTTGGATATCGCCGGCGAATCGGATACCGAATACTCTGTCAATATCATGCCGCTAGGTGTTAAGTGCGGTGCCAGGGTCGATACCCAGCTTATCCTTGAGGCTTTTGCTAAAGGGTTTGATGGTGTCATCATAGGTAAGTGTAAAGAAGACAAGTGCCAGAACCTCGTGGGTTCTGTCGATCTCGATAGAAGGGCCAACCTCTTTAGAGAGATTCTGAGAAGTAGAGGAATCGACTCAGAACGCCTCAGGATAGTTGCTATGGATGGATGCGAGGATGCAACGGCAGCCGAGGTGGCGGAGACCTTCCTAAACGAACTTAAGACGATGGAGGTTACCGTATGAAAACAGTAGCTACTGGAATTTTGGAGGGCTGTTTCGGCTGCCACATGTCGTTGCTCGACTTGCATGAGGAGATTCTCGATGTTCTTGGCGCTGTAGAAATCGTATATTCACCCATTATCGACACCAAAGACTTTGACCATGCCGATATCGGTATCCTGGACGGGGCCGTTGCAACCGAGGACAATGAAGAAACCGCCAAGAAGTTTCGAGAGAAATGCGATTGCCTCATCGCTCTCGGGACCTGTTCAAGTTACGGTGGTATCCCGGGGATGAGAAACCTCTTCGACCTTCAGGATGTTCTAACAAGCGTCTACGGTGACAAGATACCGTCTTCGGATGAGATACCGAAGCACTTGCCCGAGGTAAAATCCCTCGACCAGGTGGTAAAGGTCGATTACAAGATTCCCGGCTGCCCGCCGCTGCCCGCCGACATTAAAAACGCACTGCTCGCTCTCATAAACGGGGAGGAGCCGGTTGAGCAAAGTCGCGGCAAATGCGCCCAGTGCAGCCGCGTGAAAAAAGAACTCTATATACAGCAGCGGGATTTCGTAACCGACGGCGTAAAAGCTGTTATGGAGCTTGATACCATAGACCCGGAAAAGTGCTTCCTTGAGCAGGGGATTGTATGCATGGGCCCTGTTACCAGAGAAGGCTGTCACTCGAAATGCCCCAGCAAAGCCAATATGCCGTGCAGGGGCTGTTGGGGTCCGACCCCGGGGATAACCGAGGTCGGAGCGAAGATGGTTAACTCCCTGGCTTCAATTCTTCCGGCCGGGGCAATGATGTTTATGGACGATATCGTCGGCACCGGATACCGGTACTCGATGGCGATCTCGGAAGTACCGGGAAGGATTTGGAGGTAGGACATGGCAAATATAGTAACGATAGATCCGATGACAAGGATAGAAGGACACGGTAAGGTAACGATCCACCTCGATGACTCGGGGACCGTCGAGTCGGCGCGCTTCCACGTCATGGAGTTTAGGGGGTTTGAGAAGTTCTGCGAAGGCAGGATGGTATGGGATATGCCCCTTATCACAACGCGAATCTGCGGTATATGCCCGACCGCACACCACCTGGCATCGGTTAAGGCCTGCGAGGCGGTTTTTGATGTCGAGCTACCGGCGGCGGCAAAGAAGCTGCGCGAGCTTCTTATCCTCGGCTCGGGCCTTGAAGACCAGGCGCTCCACTTCTTCTTCCTGGCCGCACCCGATTTTGTTTTAGGGCCCGACTCCGATCCGCTGAAGCGAAACGTCCTTGGTATCGTGGAGGCCAACAAGGACCTCGCCATAAAAGCAATCCGCCTGCGCAAGATCGGCAAGAACATCGTCGAGCGGGTGGGAGGAAGCTCGATCCACCCGGTCACCGCCATTCCCGGCGGCATGAGCAAGTCTATCACCGGCGACGACAGATACAGTATGCTCAAGGACGCAGACGAGGCGATCTCCTATGCCGAGCTGGCCCTTGACATTGCGAAAGACCTCTTTATTAAATACGCCGACCTTGCACCGTCTTTTGCAAACTTTGACTCCTTGTACATGGGCCTTACTAAGGATGGCATGTTTGAAGAGTATGATGGTGCAATCCGCGTTGTCGATAAAGACGGCGCCATCGTCGCCGATTTCTCACCGCAGGATTATGCGAATTATATCGATGAAGCCGTTGAGGATTACTCCTGGGCCAAGTTCCCCTACTGGAAGTCGGGGGGCGAAACCTACAGGGTAGGACCTCTGGCCAGGCTCAACGTTGCAACGAACATCGACACGCCAAAGGCAAAAGTCGCGTTTGATGAGTTTAAGGCAATCGGCAACGGAAAACCCTTAAGCGGCTCACTGTATTATCACTATGCACGGGTAATCGAACTCTTATATAAGGCGGAGAAGATAAAAGAGCTTCTGCAGGATGATGAAATCATGAGCCAGGATGTTCGTGTTAAGGTTGACAGAAAAGCCGGCGAGGGCGTTGGTGTCGTCGAGGCCCCGCGCGGCACGCTCATTCATCATTATCAGGCCGATGACTTCGGCAAGCTCGTAAAGGCAAACCTCATCGTACCGACAACGCACAATAACAAGGCGATCGACACCGCGATTGCGATGGCCGCAAAAGATAATATCAAAGGCAAGAAGCTCAACGAGGGCGTCCTAAACCTGGTTGAAATGGCGGCACGGTGCTATGATCCATGTCTCTCCTGCGCCACCCACGCTATCGGGAAGATGCCGCTCGAGGTTACACTCTACAGCCACGACGGGCTTGTGCTCGATTCGATTAGGAGAGCTTAACATGACAATCGATGAACTAAAAGAGAAAATTAGGCCGGATATTGAGTCGACGTTCGGTGGCGTTATGGCAAACGTACTCTTTACCAAAGCCCGGGTGCGTGTCATGGGAGAGGGCAAGGGAATGGATGAGAACGGGCGCTGTAAGTTGTTTCTCGAATGTATAGGAAGCGACGAGAAGTTCGTCGGTATGCTCGGTGCAGCCGGCGCAAGAAGCAAAGTCACGTCCTGGATGAGCTACATCAGGTAAACGGTTCTCTATAACTTATTGTAATTATTGTGAGGTTATCGCATCGTTATCGCAACGCTTCTATAAGGCGATAAAGCTCACCCGCAGCACTACGAGCCAGCCTTTGGGTTGGCTCTGTTACCTGCGCTCCAAATGAAAAGTCATAGCCACGCACCGCGCATACGAACGCCCTGGGCGTCGCACCATAAATCTCTCTGGCCAGTACGATAAGCTCCTCAGGCGACGAGATATGGGTTACGTTTATACCATCCGTCCGCGCGTCCGTGATCTCTCGCACCTCAATATCCCCAAGCTGCTCGCTCACATGCGCATCCACAAAAATCACCGCATGGCTTTCGCCGATAAGCTCCGCATCCACCACGTCAAGCTGGTGCCGTCGAACGATTTCTATATCGGGCACCCCCAAAATGCGCTCTAACTCATCCAGTACAAGATGGGCAACCCCATCATCTCCCCTCAAAGGGTTTCCATACCCGATTACGGTTGTTTTTTTGTTCATAACTCTACCCTGAAAATAACCAGTATATGCCATTACTATTTTCATCCTCTGACGGTGCCACTTTTAGCGGCATGGATGTCTATTATAGTTCTTTATTATATCTCTTGATCATGTATCTATTTTAGTATCTACTTTTAGTATCTACTATATCTGTGCGATATCTGTGGGTATATCTATTCCGATACCACCTCGGTCTCTACCCGTTGTCTGGTCACCATCACCAAAATCAGGCCTGAGGCGATGATGAAGAGTCCGCCTAGGATGGTGACAGGCCGCGGGATCTCGCCCAAGAAAATGGCCGCGAACACCACGGCGCTTGCCGGGTCGAGGTAGGTGAAGATGCCGACCTGCTGGGCTTTTACGTCGCGCAGGCCGTTAAGGTACAATGCTGCGGCAAAGGCGGTATGAAACGCGCCGACCACAAACAATATAAACAGGGTAAGCGGGCTGATGCTGAACTTATAGATGAAGAGCGCCGGGCTTAAAATTATCGCCCCGACCAGTTCCTCGTAAAATATGATGGCAACAGGATCGATTTTGTCCGCAAGCGGTTTGCTTATGATGACAAGAACCGCATAGGTGATGGCAGAGACTACGGCCCACAGTATGCCCGCAAGGGCGCTTTTACTTAATCCGGTAACCGATGCAGACACGATGAGTGCCGTCCCAACGAGTGATATGCCTAGGCTCAGTATGGTAATCTTCTCGAGCTTTTCCTTTAGGATAAGCGGCGCGAGTATCGCCACGAATATCGGCGCGGTATACGTTATC
Source organism: Candidatus Aquicultor secundus (assembly GCA_002783345.1). Taxonomy (GTDB): domain Bacteria; phylum Actinomycetota; class Aquicultoria; order Aquicultorales; family Aquicultoraceae; genus Aquicultor_A; species Aquicultor_A secundus. The sequence goes on along the minus strand of PFFU01000080.1, from coordinate 4,147 downwards.
AGGACCGCATTTGCTACCGAGGTGAGTCGTATGCTGAAGAAAAAGGCGGTCCAGTTGATTGTTAGAAGTATACCCATCGCGATGATCCAGTAGAGCCGCTTGCCTACTGCAAGAACCTCGGTCTTGTGCCGCATGGCGATATAGACGAAAATGGCGATCGCCGCAAAGGAGACGCGATAAAAGACCAAGATTAGGGTTGGCAGGTGGATGAAGCGCACCACCGTTCCGAGCGAGCCCCAGATAATCGCCGCTAAAATTATTTTAAAATACCCACTCATAATGCTCCTGTAAGGTTGCGCAGTATCAAGTATATATTCCCGAACCGGATACACCAATTCCTCTAAACCCCACCCCGATTTTGCCGAGATTTAAGAACAGGGCACCACATTATAATAAAGGAGATGCGGCAGATGTTTTTAGTACCGTTTTTGGCTTTGGGCATAGCTATTGGATATATTCAGGGCGGCAGGATGAGCGCCCTTTCTCAAATCTCACTTCGCTACGGATCACTCGTTATGATGGCGCTCGCCATCCAGTTGACTCTCTTTGTGTGCGGTTTTACGCCGTATAGCTCGCTTCCTGAAGGAATGGTAGCAAACATCGTCTCATATATGCTTGTCATCGCGTTTTTACTCCTTAACAGACAGGTCAAGTTGATCGAAGTGGTTGCCGCCGGTCTTACCCTTAACTTTCTTGCGATTGTCTCGAACGGGGGATATATGCCCGGTCCAACCGTGGTATTTGCAAGTAGTACCCTCGAGTCGGCCGCATCCTCGGCCCAGGTTGCAAATGCCGGATCATCGCTGTGGTTTTTAGGAGACACCTTCACGCTGCCGTTGTTCTCTTCGCTAAGCTACGCTTTCAGCATCGGTGATATTCTCATCGCTCTTGGGATGTTTGCGATAATCCGGGGAACGATGCTTGAGCACCGGGCAGAGCTTACTGTTGCAAAAGAGCGCTACCAACCAAAACACCTGGCACGTCCGACGCAGCTGAAAGAGAGCGCTTAATGGTGGCGAGAGGTGTATCATAGACGTACTTTAAGCTTTGTTCTGAATCTCTTCTTGCAGGGACTGTGTTTGAAACGGCCTGTTGTTCTCATCGACAAAGACAATCCGCGGTTTGAAGCCCTTGAGTTCGTCTTCCGTGAGGACCGCATAGGCGAGGATGATTATCAGTTCCCCCGGGTTCATCAGCCTGGCCGCGGCGCCGTTGAGGCAGATCACACCCGAGCCCGGCTCTCCGGGAATGGCATATGTTTCAAGGCGCACGCCGTTATCTACGTTGACTACGTGTACTTTCTCATTTTCCAGTATATCGGCCCGCTCCATCAGCTCGGAGTCGATTGTGATGCTCCCGATGTAATCCACATTTGCCCCGGTGATGGTGGCGCGATGAATTTTGCTCTTTAACATATGACGTTGCATAACGTTCCCCTGCTCACAATGTAAAACAATTTACCATAATTATCAAGATTCAGGCACGATAAGCGCATTGTCGATAAGGCGGGCCTTGCCAACCCTGGCGGCCACTGCAATAAGCGTGTTCGCCTCGATCGTCTCGACGGGGGACAGGCTCTCAGGATCGCACACCTCCAGGTATTCTACCTCGATAAGCCCCTCGTTTTCAATCGTTTCCTTAAGTTCGGCCGCGATTTCGCCAGCATTTGTTTTACCTGTACGTACCATATCCTGCGCAAGTCTAAGCGCTTTTGAGAGGACAAGCGCCGCTTTTCGCTCTTCGAGAGACAGGTAGGTATTCCTTGACGACATGGCAAGCCCGCCGTTTTCACGCACCGTGGGCACGCCGATGATTTCGACATCCATGTTAAGGTCGCGCACCATCCGCTTGATAACCGCGAGCTGTTGCCAGTCTTTATTGCCGAAGAGCGCGATATCCGGCTCAACGATATTAAGAAGCTTGGCCACCACGGTTGTAACACCTTTGAAGTGCCCGGGTCGGCTCCTGCCGCAGAGCACGTGCGTCATCTCTCCGGTTACCTCTACATAGGTGGAATAGCCTTCCGAGTACATCTCCTTTACCGCCGGCACGAATAGGAAATCTACGCCGACACCGGCGGCTTTGTCCCGATCGCCCTCGATGTCTCGCGGATACTTGCCCAGATCCTCGTTTGGCCCGAACTGGGTGGGGTTAACGAAGATGCTGACCACCACGACATCCGCCAGCCTGTTGGCCTCGCGCATGAGCGCCAGGTGCCCCTCATGCATATACCCCATGGTCGGCACAAATCCTATTTTCTTACCTCGCGCACGCTCTTCTTTAAGCGCCGAGCGCAACTCGCGTATGGTTTTTATTTCTAACATCCAACCCGTGAAATCTCCTTTATATAATGGTCTGCGATCATCTGCCTGTCATTCTGAGCGCCGGCAATTGTCATTCTAAAGCGCCGGCAATTGTCATTCTGAGCGAAGCGAAGAATCTAGAGAGCACTCACCGACTTCTGTCACTGAGTATGTCTAAGCTTTGATATACCTTTCTAAGAAGCGTTTACCAAGCGTGTATCATATCTACCAAGCATGTATCAAACAAATACCAACCGCCTATAAACCGTCTGTCTCACTCTGGCTTATCTAAGCTTAGACCCTCCTGCTATAAAAAAGGCACTGCACCCAAGATTCTTCACTTCGTTCAGAATGACATGTAATCGTCACCCGCCATTTGCTCCTTCAGAATAGCAAAAACGGAAGCCCCTATTTCCTCCCAAGGCCGCGGTCGATCTCTTCCATGAAGTTGCCGAGCGTTTCTTTATCCATGTGGAAGGTTTGCTCGCCGGCGGGGAACACGTCGCCCCTCACATCGTTGATGTAGTCTTTAGCCGCCTGGTCGATGATGGCGCGCAGGTTTGCATACTGCTTGACGAATTTGGGGACGAATTTCTCGAACATCCCCAGCATATCGTTCACGACCAGCACCTGGCCGTCGCAGGCCGGCCCCGCACCGATGCCGATGGTGGGGATCTCAAGGCTTGCGGTGACAAGCTCTGCGAGCTCTGAAGGGATTTTTTCAAGCACTAGGGCAAACGCACCGGCCTCTTCAAGGGCGATAGCGTCTGAAAGAAGCCGCTGTGCTTCTTCGATACTGCTTGCCTGCAAACCGTAGCCACCGAACTGCAATATCGATTGCGGGGTGAGGCCGAGGTGGCCCATGACCGGGATGCCGGCGTCCGTCATCCTCTTAACGAGCCCCACGATGCGCTCGCCGCCCTCGAGTTTAAGCGCATGCGTACCCGTGAACTTCATGATGTTGCCGACGTTTTCCATCGCTTTCTCATCGGATACCTGGTAAGACATAAACGGCATATCCGTTACCACCATCGCCCGCTTTGTGCCGCGCACCACCGCTTTTGTATGGTGCATCATGTCCTCGACGGTGACGGGAAGCGTGTCGTCATAGCCCAGCGTAACCATGCCGAGCGAATCGCCGACAAGTAGGATATCGACGCCCGCCCCGTCTAATATATTCGCAAACGCGTAGTCGTAGGCCGTAAGCATCGTTATCTTTTGGCCCTTGGCTTTCATCTCTCTTACCGACTTAACCGTTACCTTATCCATCTTCAACATCCTCCCGGGTTGCTCGGGCACCGCTCAACATGACGAACTCCACCGAGCCTTATTTTTCTTCACCATCAACTTAGGTCCTCTTTAGCGCCGCGGACAGCCGTTCCGCGGCCTCTGCGCTTAATGTGCCCTTTTGAAGTGCAATGTCTATTGTCTCAAGCCCCAAGGCCTTATATACGTCCAGTATGGTAGTGCCTAGCGTACCACCGATGCCGTCATCGAGTCGCGCCAGGCTTAACAAGTGCTGCTCGATGACCTTAGTATCTCCGCGCGCGATCGGTCCGGTCAAGGCGGCGACCGTACCCACGCTCTCGATATTGGCGACCGTTCCCTTAACGAGGGGCATCATCGCCTCGAGCGCTACACTCTCGTCGAATCCTGAGGCGACGTAGAGCTTATTTGCGAGGTGAAGCAGGGTTACCAGGTAATTTGAGGTAATGCAGGCCGCCGCGTGGTACAGCGATTTGTCTTCATCGGCAACCTCAACCGGTTTGCCGCCGAGGTCGCGTACGATTCCCAGCGCGATATCCTTTGCCCGGCCCTCGGCGGTAACGCCGAAGTACGATCCG
>PFFU01000206.1:4477-14201 GCA_002783345.1 Candidatus Aquicultor secundus | reverse complement strand
ACCGTTTTCGTTTTCTCGTTTGTGCACGGGTCGTTTGCAAACCACTTAATGACATCACTAGGTCTAGTGGCCAAAAAGCACTAAGATTGCGATCTTTAACAATTGCATATAGTGCGGGGCTTTGGATGGATTACGGTTAGGTTGCATCCTTGGTCTAGCAGAAATTCAAAAGAAGGAAGGGTGGTAAATGGCTAGAAGAAAAGTTATCATCCCGGCGCTTTTAGCGGCTTTTGTCCTGCTGCTGGTCACAGCGGGCCCAGCGTTCGCGACTGGTGAAGCGGTTAAGGCGTTCGAGGGAAATAAGTTTATTGAACTTACTATTTTTAATGCGGTGTTCTTGTTTATTGTTGGTTTTATAGGTGGATTGGTTAGCGGATTTATAGGATCGGGCGGCGCTTTCGTATTGACGCCCGCAATGATGAGTCTTGGCGTGCCCGGGCTGGTTGCGGTGGCAAGCAATATGTGCCATAAATTCCCAAAGGCACTTGTCGGAGCGATCAAGCGCCATAAGTACGGCCAGGTTGACATCAAGCTAGGGTTAACATTAGGTATATCTGCGTCGGTTGGCGTAAAGATCGGTATTAATTTTCAAAAATATATCCAGTCTATGTGGGGAGAAGCCGGCTCGAATCTTTATATCAGCTTTGCATTCCTCGTTATTCTAATAACGGCAGGGGGCTATGTCTTCTACGATGCATGGAAAACCATGAAAAACCCCGGAACTCAAGGGACTCCTCGTTTAGCGCAACTCGTGCAGAAAATTAATATCCCGCCGATGATGAACTTCAAAACCGCAGGCATAAGGGTATCCATGTGGGTTACTATCCCTGTTGGTCTTGCAACCGGTCTTCTTGCGGCGACAATCGCCGTGGGCGGTTTCATCGGTGTTCCCGGAATGATTTACGTACTTGGCGCAACAAGTCTGATATCGTCGGCATCCGAACTTGTTATCGCGTTCGTTATGGGGTTCGTTGGCTCGACCGAGTGGGCGCTGGTCGGTAACATCGACATTAGGCTGGTACTGTTGATCCTTGCCGGATCGCTTATAGGCGTTCAACTAGGTGCATTAGGGACAACTTACGTAAAAGAGCATATGATCAAGGTTGTCATGGGGTCTATTATGATCATAGTTGCCTTCAGCAGGGGCTTTGCAATTCCTAAATATACGAACGAGCTTGGATTAACACATATAGCCGCAGGTCTTGTATCTATGCTGAGCACTGTAAGCTTCTACATTATGGTCGTTGCTCTATTGCTTGGAGCAGGTATAATCCTGGGTAGTATGATAAAAGGGATGCGACAGCAAAAGGCTACTCCAGCGTATGAGGAAGTTAAGGGTATTAAGAAAGCCGTTAATTAATGAACTGCGATTCTTAGCTTAAATATTTTGCCGGCGGTAGCGAACATGAAATACCGCACTGCCGCCGAGCAGTGAGGAAGCGATGATAATGGGTAAGTTGTTACCATTTAAAAAGGTGAAGAATATACTAATTCTCACCGCACTGGATGGGTCCGATTCAAGTAAAAACGCCTTTAGACAAGCCGTAAGGTTTGCACGTAAAGAACGATGTTCGGTCACGGCAGTAACAGTTATACCAACATATGAGGGCGAAATTGAACTGATCGGCATCCAAAATATGAAGGAAGCTTTTAAAGAACCCGGTGAAAAGATCCTCGCCGAAGCGCGGCAAATTGCTGCGCAGGAAGGTGTCGAAGTCTATACGTTTCTTGCTGAGGGTGATATCCATGAGTCGATTATCGACCTGGCGGTTGCGAGGGACTGCGACTTAATCGTCATGGGCAGAAGGGGTCGTACCGGGCTTGAACGGGCTTTTATGGGGAGTGTCACCGCGCGCGTTATCGGCTACAGCCCGATTGATGTGCTGGTTATGCCACATGACAGCGTCATCAAATGGGACAATATCCTGCTTGCAGTGGATGGATCACACTATAGCGAGATTGCCGCGAGCAGGGCGATAACATTTGCGTATACGTACGGAAAAGAGTTAAATATTCTGTCTGTTGTCGATATCCCCATCGAAGCGTACGCCGAAGCGCCGGATTATGTCGAAAAGCTGGTTGAAAAGGCTCGCGACAATACCGAGCTGGTAAAAATATCAGCCGAGGTCGCTCACTTGAAAACAGAGACATTCGTTCGCGTCGGCGACGCCCATGAAAAAATATTGGATGTCGCAAGCCTTGTGAAGCCGGACATTATATGTGTCGGTAGCCACGGGCGAACCGGCCTGAGGCGGTTGCTTATGGGCAGCGTCACCGAAAAAATCATCGGTAATGCGCCGTGCCCGGTGCTTGTTGTTAAAGGATATTAATCTCTGCTACCTTAACGTGGGTAGGCACGATAGTCGTAATAATCGCAACAGTCTTTTATGGGCTCACTCCTTGTTTTCGGGGTGAGCCTATCTTATTATTAATTGGCCGGTAGTCGGTTTTTTGATGCGAAGCATTTACCTACAATTTGTTCGGGGAGATCGGTTAGGGGGCTATATGGCCGTGGGAAAGTATAAATGCATGCTGGTCGCGTTCGACGGCTCTGACTGCAGCAAAAATGCGCTTAAGCAGGCGATAAAGTTTGCCGAGAGCGAAACGTGCAGGGTTACGGCCGTCACCGTGTTGCGTTCGAGCGAAGGAGAGCCAGAGCTGGTTCGCGTGCGGCAATCAGACGGCTCCGGCCGTTCGCGTGACCATACGCCGATCAATTCGATAAAATTAATAGTCGAGGACAAGGCGGAAATTCAAACTATTCTCGAAGAAGGCGTTATACACGAAGCCATCATCGACGTTGCCGATAAACGCAACTGCGATTTGATAATAATGGGCCGGCGGGTACTTTCTCGACTTGAGAGGGCGTTTGTCGGTAGCTTTACGGCGCGCGTTATACGGTACAGCCCTATAGATGTACTGGTTATGCCGGGGAAAGCTGTGATCGCTTGGGACACCATCCTGTTCGCGACGGACGGTTCCAAGTACAGCGACATAGCGATGGACCGTGTTCTTGAACTTGCATCGGCACACGGCAGCGCCCTGAAGATCGTTTCGGTTCTTGGCGCGAGCGATAACTTATATAACGAGCTTCCCGGTGCAGTCGAGCGGATGATCGAGCACGCTCAGGAAAATGTCGATGTCGTAAAACGTAAAGCAGAGGAGATCGGCTTGGATGCCGAGACGTTTATCCGTGAAGGTGAGCCCCACGAGCAGATCGTAAAACTGGTAAATGAGCTTAAGGCCGATGCCGTCTGCATGGGAAGCCACGGCCGAACCGGTCTCGAGCGTATTCTCATGGGGAGCGTTACGGAAAAAGTAATAGAGAAGGCGAAGTGCCCGGTGCTCGTAGTTAAGCAAGCACATGTGTAGTGATTAAGTTCTAATGAAAGTGGGAATATTATGCATACGAAGTGAGATATGCATGACTAAGTGAACTTATGATAGAGAGGCTGAGGAGGCGGAAGGTATGTATAAGAATATTCTGGTAGCATTCGATGGATCTGAGTCCAGTAAGAATGCACTGGTTCAAGCGGCTAATGTTGCAAAGGAGAGCGGGTGTAATATAGCGGCTGTAACGGTTGTTCCGAGAGTCGAGGGTAGCGTAGGGGTTCCTGGTGCCGATGAAGCAAGCAAATTCTATATGACATCAATCGATCGGGCGATGTCGACGCTAGAGGAACCGGCATCGGCATGTCCAATGATCCAGGCGATAGAGCTTGAAGGCAATACGCATAAGGCGATAATTGAGGTGGCCGAGGAGCGGGGCGCCGACCTGATCGCGGTTGGGCGGAAAGGGCGTTCCGCACTGGGGAGGTTGCTGTTGGGTAGCGTTGCCGCAAGGGTTATAGGATACAGCCCTGTGGATGTTCTTGTCGTACCCGATGATACGGTTCTTAGTTGGAGCACTCTTCTGCTGGCAACCGATGGGTCAACGTATAGCAAGGCTGCGGCCGATAGAGCGATACGGATTGCCGGACATTACGGGGCCGGTCTCAAGGTTGTCTCGGTTGTCGATGTGCCGTATGAGGCGTATGGCGACGCTCCCGATGTAGTGGACCAGATGGTAGATATGGCGCAGGGTATCGTTGAATCGGTTAAGAATAAGGCGCAAGAGTTCAATGTCGGGGTAGAAACGTTCGTTAAAGAAGGCCCGGCGCAGGATATGATCTTGGAGCTTGCAAATGAACAGAAAGCAAACGTAATCGTGATGGGAAGCCACGGTAGAACCGGCTTGGCCCGCCTTCTTATGGGCAGCGTAACCGAAAAAGTTATAGGCCACGCACCGTGCCCTGTTCTGGTCGTGAAGACCGCTACGCAGGAATAGTGACCGTAATAGTAGTGCCTTCGCCATGTCGGGAACGAACGTAGAATGTGCCTCCTACCAGGCGTGCCCGTGTTTGCATGCCATCAATACCGAGTTTGCCGTGTCGAGAGAGATCGCCAAGCGTTGACGGCAATCTGAAGCCTTTACCGTTATCGCTGATAGTCACTCTGGTTTCGGTGTCTTTTAAATCGATGTTTATCTTCGCCTTGGTTGCTTCAGCATGTTTAGCTATGTTTCTGAGGGCCTCTTGGATGATTCTGAACAGCATCACCTCGATCTCGGGCGAAAAGCGCTTTTCGTTGCCGGACACCGTGAACTCTGCCGCTATCCGATGCTCTACTTTGATCTGCTCGGTAAGCCACTCTACCGCAGGGAGAAGTCCGAGGTCATCCAGAATCGACGGCCGTAAATCCCGGCTGAGGCGCCGGATCTCCTGCAACAGTTCTTTAAGCTGCTCGTGCAGGCTCCAGAGTGAGCGTAGCTTGGGCATCGGCAGGTATTCATCGGTTTGGCAAAAGTTCTCGAGTTGGTGAAGGGTGGCGATAAGGTTCTGGGCGGTTGAGTCGTGCAGGTCGCGTGAGATGCGCTGGCGCTCCTCTTCATGGGCGCGGGTGATTTGCTGAAGGTAGAAGCTTAAGTTCTCTTGCATCCTAACTTCTTTGGTTATATCTCTTCCTATAAACTGAAAGCCGCCGGGATGACCGTTATCAGAAATTAAATTAGTCGTTACGGTAAGTATTGCTTCGTTACCACCCTTTTTTATAAGCTTTTTCGTATAGGGCTGCTTCATTGTTTGCCCGGCCAAGAGCCGCTCGCGAACCTTATCGGAGACAGGTATCTCGCCTACCGGCAGGAACTTTTGAGTATCGGCCCCTATTAGCTCGGGGAGCGGGCAGCCGAAAAGATCGGCGGCGGCATGGTTGGCGGCCGTGATTTTACCGGATAAGTCCTGTACCCAAATGGCATCGTGGGCGTGCTCGAATAGTTCTCGATATTTCTTTTCGGATTGCTTTAGCTGTTCGGATGCCATTTCACGCTCGTTGTTGAGACGCGCGTTTTCCATGGCGATACCGGTGAGGTTGCCGATAGCGGTAAGTAACTCGATTTCTGAGTGCGTAAATTGGCGAGGCGCCCGTGTTGACGCACACAATGTGCCGGTAATCTTGCCCCGTGAGCGCAGCGGTACGCTTAACTGGGTTCTTATTTTTTCTCGCCGGGTATCATCGGTGGTAAGCTCGGTATCGGTTGCAGTGTCCTCAATGAGCAAAGGCCTTCCCGTCTTGGCGACCCGCCCGCAAAAACCTTCGCCCAGCTTCATTCCGTCGACAGCGGCGGCGTATTCCTGCTTAACGCCCTCAAATCCCGTAACCCTCAGCTCCTTTGCTTGCTTATCAAGGGAAAATATGAGAACGACTTCGACCTTCATAACTTCCATGACCATCTCGATGGCCGTTTCTATGACCTGTTTTATATCAAGCGATTGGCTTAACATCGCGGAGAAAACCGTGATGACGGCAAGCTGGTTTTCCTGCTCGATCGAGTCGCGAACTTTTAGATGAAGCTTTTTCTGCGTCGATTCGAGACGCTGCACGGTCAACTTGACGCGCTCGCGTTTTAATCTTTGATAATTGATCCTGAACAAAATTGCGATACTGATCGCACCGATAATGAATATTTCAATGAAGGCGCTTGCTTTATTGGGAGAGATGAATAGAGCGTCGGGTAGGACCGCCAGTAACGAGACCAGCAAGGCGATAAGACCGCCCCTTAAGTTAAAGGCAAGGTAGCCGTAAATGATGGGGATGAGATAGAGTAGACGATCGATCGAGTGCTTGGTGAGTCCAAAAGGTAACGTCAAATTCGGAAACCAGTTGATGAAAGCCTGGTCGCTGTAATAATAGACGGTTATAAGCAACGTTACGAACGCGATGAGCCAGAAATGCAGATCACGCATAGGGCGCTTGCCGTATTCCACCGCTTTTACGTTGTCCTGGTTCGAACTTCTCACGTCGTGACCCCGCTTTACTCCAACCCTACCCAGCCCTTTTTAAGCGCAAGTATAACCGCTTCGGTACGTGAGCCCACGCCCAGCTTGTTAAAAATATGTCCGACGTGAGATTCGATAGTGCGCACGCTTAAGGAGAGTTCGTCTGCAATTTCCTTGTTGGTCTTGCCCTGGGCCGCGAGTTTGAGTACACCGAGTTCTCTGTCCGTTAAAAGCTCGAAGGAACGCAATTCATGACTTTTATGTGTGTTTCTAAAGCGTTGTGTTACCTTGCGGGCGATGGCGGGGTGAAGGACGGAGTCGCCCCTGTAAATGGCATAAATACCGTTTATAAGCTCCTGGGAACAGATATCTTTAAGCAGATATCCGGCGGCCCCGGCCTCGAGGAGGGCAAAGACGTACTGGTCGAAATCATAGGCGGTAAGGATTAGTATAGCTATCGAGGGGTCGAGCGCTTTAACTTGTTTTGTCGCCTCGATACCGTTGATCTTCGGCATGGCAACATCGGCAACGATAACATCCGGCCTGAGTTCGCCGGCTAATGCTACCATTTGTTCACCGTCTCCAGCTTCGCCGACCACTTCGATATCTGTCTCTTTATCAAGAAACTGGCGAATACTTTCGCGCACAAGAGCATGGTCGTCAGCTAGTAGAACCCGAATCTTCGTCATACTACTCCCCTTGACCCTACCTAAAACACTAGTGACGGAACCACGTGGCGATAACGAAACGCACTGTGGTAAGGCTCAATCAATCCGTGTAAACTGTTAGTTTCCCGCCGCGTATCCAGTTCATGATAAAAGCCTGGTAGGGAACCCACCAATACTGTTTGTAACTCCCGATACTATGTATTATGCGCTTACAATGTCAAAGTAGCAACAATGTTTTTGCCGAACGACAGCCCGTGAAAATACTGATTCGTTTACTGCAACTTACCCGGAAGAAGAGAGTCTAAAACCGCAAACGGAGCGAGCCGTGTTCCTAGTTATTCATGAGACAAGACGGGTACGGCCCCCGATGCGTCGCACGGCGGTCGGGTGATTAAATGGATTCAATAACATGAACACCGGATGAAAAGGGGGAAGAAAATGGGATTAAGGGCTTATCTACTTGTGGACGTGGTTGACGACATGGATCAGCAGCAATTCGTCAAAGCAGTGAGAGAACTCGAGGAGATTCAGGGCGTCGATTTTGTCGACCCGGTAATCGGTGATTGCGACATGGTCATCATGGTCGAGGCGCCGGTTAGCGTCGAGTCGCTGTCCAACAAAATCCGCGAGAACTCGTGGGTTAAGAACATTGAGATGCTTCGCATCGTAAGCATTTACGAGCGCCACCGCTCATCAAAGAAACAGCTCCTCAGGGCGCTGACACACACCGGGTTTTAGTTTGTAACTCATTCAGCTCTGTTAATCCGCTAAACGATTAACAAACGATTATGACTTTGCTAGGAGGTGCGAAATTTGGTTACACAAACCCGAGCCAGAGAAACCCCCAGTTTCTCGGTTATCGATGCGATAGTACACAAGCATAATGCCGAACGCGGTGCGGTCATCCCAATTCTGCAGGAGGTTCAGGCAACCTACGGGTATATCCCGCCGATTGCGATCGACCGCATCGCGAAGATTACGGGCATCACGAACGGCGAGATCTACGGAACGGCCACGTTTTACAACATGTTCAGGCTTGAGCCGCTGGGCGAAAACCTTGTAAAGGTATGCCACGGAACGGCCTGCCACCTGGCCGGAGCGGAAAGAATTTCCGAGTCCATCGCAATAGAGGTGGGTGCAAGAGCGGGCGAAACAAGCCCGGACGGCAAGTTCACCATCGAGCAAGTGGCGTGTCTCGGCTGCTGCAGCTCGGCGCCGGCGCTGATGATAAACGAAGAGATACATGGACATTTGACACCCGAATCAGTCCGTAAAGTCCTCAAGAAGTGCAAGCGCAAAGATGGGGATGGTGTATAGATGAAGACCTTAAACGGGACTAAAGTCGTAAAGGTGGGCCTGGGTTCGTGCGGAATCGCCGCGGGTGGGCGCAGGGTGTTTGATGCCCTGTCCGCAAAGCTCAAGGACTCAGAGGTTGATTTGCAGCAGACAGGCTGCATAGGCATGTGCTATAAAGAGCCGCTTGTCGAAGTCTCGCTCTCAGAGGATGAGCGCTTTATCTACGGCGATGTCACGCCCGAGATGGTCGAGCGTATCGTCGATGAGCACGTCGTAAAGGGCCAGCCGATTCTTGAATGGCTGGTTGTGGCCGAGGGCGATAGCGCACCGTTGCAGGAGAAAAGCCCGATGACCGGGCAGCAGCGTATAGTGCTTCGTCACTGCGGCATTATCGACCCCGAAAGTATCGATGATTACATGGCGGCCGACGGCTATCAGGCGATTGAGAAGGTGTTGAAAACCATGACGCCCGACGATGTAATCAACGAAGTCAAGGAAGCAGGCCTCAGAGGGCGAGGCGGAGCCGGGTTCAATACCGGCATGAAATGGGGGTTTGCGAGAGCGGCCAAGGGATCGCCGAAGTATATCATCTGCAATGCGGACGAGGGCGACCCGGGTGCGTTTATGGATAGAAGCGTTCTCGAAAGCGACCCGCATAGCGTCCTTGAGGGCATGCTGATTGCGGCCTACGCTATCGGCGCCTCAGAAGGCTATATATACTGCCGTGCCGAATACCCGCTTGCGGTGCGCAGGCTAAAGCTTGCGATCTCACAGGCGAGAAAACGCGGGCTCCTTGGAAAATCAATCATGGGAACGGATTTTGACTTTGATTTGAAGATCCGCGAGGGGGCCGGCGCGTTTGTGTGCGGTGAGGAAACGGCGCTTATGATGTCCATCGAGGGACATCGCGGTATGCCGAGATTTCGGCCGCCGTTCCCCGCCCAATCCGGCTTATGGGGTAAACCAACCAACATCAACAACGTTGAGACCTTCGCAAACGTTGCCTGGATTATCCTCAATGGCTCGGCGGCTTATAACAAGTTCGGAAGTGAGAAAAGCAAGGGCACTAAGGTATTCGCCCTGGCCGGCAAGGTTGCAAGAGGCGGGCTTGTTGAGGTGCCGATGGGTATGAGCATCAGGGATATCGTTTTTGATATCGGTGGCGGCACTTCATCCGACCTCGCATTTAAGGCTGTACAGATGGGCGGCCCCTCCGGCGGATGCGTCCCGGCCGGTCTTGCCGATACCCAGGTGGATTACGATTCGCTACAGGCGGTAGGCGCTATCATGGGCTCGGGCGGTATGCTCGTCATGGACGAGAGTACCTGTATGGTTGATCTTGCAAAGTTCTTTCTGAATTTCACACAGGATGAGTCGTGCGGCAAGTGTGTACCCTGCAGGATCGGGACGAAGCGGATGCTCGAAATTCTTGAACGAATAACCGGA
>PFFU01000206.1:0-4437 GCA_002783345.1 Candidatus Aquicultor secundus | reverse complement strand
TTGTGAGAAATACTGCCCGACCGGAGCGATATCCGGCCCCAAGAAGAAACCACATACGATTGATGACGTAAAATGCGTTCGATGCGGTCTCTGCATGAACGTGTGTAAACAAAAAGCAATTACTGTTTATTAAGGAGGGTAGACATAGACAACATGAATAAAATGGCGAAACTTAAGATCGAATTAAACGGCAGGCCGGTTCAAGCCGAAGTCGGGAGCACGATATTGGAGGCGGCGAGGCAAAACGGCGTCGATGTGCCGACCTTGTGTCACGACCCGAGGCTCAAGCCGTATGCGGCCTGCCGTATCTGTTTAGTTGAAGTTGAAGGCGCGCGCGGCCCTGTTCCGGCCTGTGCAAACCAGGTAAGTGAAGGTATGAGTATCAGCACGCATACCGATAACATTGCTACCCTCCGGCGGGTCTGCCTGGAGCTACTGGCCTCCGATCATTACGGGGACTGTGTGGCTCCTTGTAAACTAGCTTGTCCGGCCGGCATAGATATCCAGGGGCAACTCGCGCTTATCGCCGACGGGCAATATGAGGAAGCGTTAAAGCTTATAAAAGAGAGCAATCCGCTGCCATCGGTGTGCGGCAGGGTCTGCCCGCGTTTCTGCGAGCAAAACTGCCGCAGGAATTTGGTCGACGAACCGGTTTCGATCAATGCGCTGAAACGGTTTGTAGCCGACTATGATATGGCGATGGCGAACGGCCCGGTTATGCCTGCGGTCAAACCATCAACGGGACACAAAATAGCCGTTATAGGCGGCGGCCCGGCTGGGTTGTCGGCGGCATATTTCCTGGCGCTTAAGGGACACGGGGTAACGATTCTCGATTCGGCTCCGGCGCTTGGCGGCATGCTCCGCTACGGGATACCGGAATACCGTTTACCAAAAGCGGATCTCGATAAAGAGATCGCAACGATAACGGCGCTTTGCGATGCCGTCCACCTAAACAGCGCTCTCGGAAAAGACTATACAATCGAGAGTCTAAAGAATAGCGGGTTTGAAGTGATCTTCTTAGCGCTCGGCTCCCATGCCAGCCAGAAGATGCGCGTTGAAGGGGAAGACCTGGAGGGCGTTCTACCGGGAATCCACTTCCTGCGCGATGTTGTCGAGGGCAAAAAGGTTGAGTTAGGAAAACGGGTTGCGGTTATCGGTGGAGGAAACACCGCCATGGACGCAACACGTACCGCCATGAGATTGGGCGCAGAAGAAGTAATGGTACTCTACCGCCGCTCGCGGGACGAGATGCCGGCCGCAGCCGAGGAGGTTGAGGAGGCCGAGCATGAAGGGGCGCAGTTCCACTTTTTGACCGCTCCCGTAAGGATAGTCGAGGAGAACGGGCGCGCCGCCGGTGTGGAGTGCATAAAGATGGAACTCGGCGAGGCCGACAGCTCGGGACGGCGCAGGCCGGTCCCTGTCGAAGGCTCTGAGTTTGTTATCCGGGTGGATACCGTTATTGCAGCCATCGGCCAGTCGCTGGCTATGCCGCAGCTCAATACCGGCACATCCCCAAGCCTTAATTCCAGAGGTAACATCGAGGTCGATAAGGAAACCATGCAGACTTCGACAGAGGGCGTCTTTAGCGGCGGCGATTGTGCAAGCGGCCCCGCAACGGTAGTCCAGGCGGTCGGCGCCGGCAAGCGTGCGGCGTATTCCATCAACCGGTACCTAAACGGGGAGCCGGTCATTCCACCGGTAAAACCGTTCAACTCTTCCAAGGGTGAGCTGAACGAGATCGACCCTACGGAATTTGCCGATAAACCAAAAATCCCAAGGGCAAAGATGCAGGCCATCTCCGTGGGTGAGCGGAAAC
Source organism: Candidatus Aquicultor secundus (assembly GCA_002783345.1). Lineage (GTDB taxonomy): Bacteria > Actinomycetota > Aquicultoria > Aquicultorales > Aquicultoraceae > Aquicultor_A > Aquicultor_A secundus. The sequence goes on along the minus strand of PFFU01000206.1, from coordinate 2,621 downwards.
ATAACTTCCGTGAGGTGGAGACCGGACTGTCCGAAGAGGATGTTCGCAAAGAGGCGATGAGGTGTCTCTCGTGCGGCTGCACCGATGTTTTTGACTGCGAGCTTAGAAGCCTTTCGACCGAGTACGCTGTTGAAGCCACCAAGTTTAGCGGTGAGAAGCATCGTCTGCCGATTGCCAACGACCATCAGTTTATCCAGCGGGATAACAACAAGTGCATCCTGTGCGGCAGGTGCGCGCGGATTTGCTCCGAGCTTATGGGCCTCGGCGCGATAAGCTTCGTTCACCGGGGATTTAAGACGTTGGTTCAGCCAGCGCTCGGCATTCCGCTGGCGGAAACCCAATGCGAGTCGTGCGGCCAGTGTGTTTCGACCTGCCCGACCGGTGCGCTTACCGTAAAAACACCCCTGCCGAAACCGGGGCCGTGGAAGACGGACGATATCCCGTCTGCGTGCCCGCAGTGCAGCATAAACTGCTCGCTCGATCTGAGAGTAAAGGGCAGGAGGGTGGTCGAGGTAACTTCGCCTATCGCCAACAAGGTAAACGACGGCAACCTGTGCAAGAGGGGCGCGTACGGTACGTTATTTGTAAACGGACCGCATCGTTTAATCGCACCACTGGTGAAACGCGACGGACAGCTTGAGCCTGCTACCTGGGAAGAGGCGTTAGAGGCGGCCGCCGCCGGCCTTAAAGCGGCCAAGGCGCAGTACAGCAGCGATAAACTCGCCGTTCTCGCATCGCCCAAGCTAACAAACGAGGAGAACTACCTGGCGCAGAAGCTGGCCAGGATGGCCATCGGGACCAACAACATCGGCAACTCGTTTGGCCTTCCCGAGAACGATGCTCTCGGACAGTGCTTCGGCAAAAACTCATCCACCTGCTCGTTTGATGATCTTGTAAACAGCGACCTGGTGTTTGTGTTCGGAAGCGATGTCTGTACCGATTACCCGATCGTCTCACTAAAAATAAAAGAGGCGGTGGATAAGGGCAGCAAGCTTATCATCGTCAACTCAGAAGCAACCAGGCTCGATCCGATAGCGGAAGCAACGCTCAAAGTAAGCAAACGCATGGCCGAAGAACTGCTTCAGACGATGCTCAACTACGTCTTCCAGTACGACCTGGTCGACAGGGAGTTTGTCGAACGGCGCACGCTGGGCTTGCAGGTACTCGAGCATAATATGAAACCTTATTCGCTCGAGACCTGGGACGAGGCATTCTGGGTTAAACCGTCCAAGGTAATAGAACTGCTGCATATGTACCTGCGCGCCAAAAACCCGATGATCGTGATCGATGCGGACTCGATAGGCATGCCTGAGTTGGCGCTGGTGTGCAACCTGGCGCTAGTTACCGGGAATGTGGCCAGAAAAGGCTCGGGCATAATCGCCCTGCGCACGTACGGTAACAGCCAGGGTCAGATAGACATGGGTGTCTCGGCCGAGTATCTCCCAGGGCAGGAGCAGGTATTCGACGCCACGCCACGCGAGCGGCTTAAAGAGCTGTGGGGCAAAAGCCTACCGAAACGCAAGGGCATAAGTGCCCAGGAGATGATACAAAAAGCGGGCTCCGGCACCATTCGCGGGCTTATCGCCATCGGCGGCGGCAACGACGACCTCGATATCGAGCATATCGGTAGCAGCCGAGCGTACTCGGTGCTGATATCCCCGGTATTTACCGAGGGAATGGGGCAGGCGGACGTGATCCTGCCGGGCAGTACCTTTGCCGAGACCGAAGGCACGTTCACAAGCGCAGAGCTGAGAATCCAGCGCCTCCATCAGGGGATAGCGCCCGAAGCGGGCAAACAGACCTGGCAGGTGCTTTGCGAACTCTCAACGGCTCTGGGGTATCCCATGCAGTACAAGGGCGTACCCGAGATATTCCGCGAGATAACCAAGGCGGTGCCGGATTACAGTTGCCTGAAGTTCGATAAAATACCCGAGGGCGGGGTACAGCTGTCGACATGCGACGAGAACACGACGTTTATATCGCCGCTCTGGCTCGAGGGAATGGCCGAGTACGGGGCAAAAGGAAAATAGATAGCTATGAATACCACTAGTAGGGGCGGAGCTTGTCTCCGCCCCTACCTATGTGGTGCGCCCGGCATGCGCAGGATATGTTTTCCTTGCTGAAACCCCATCAACACTGCAAAGGCTCGATAAATGGATACAGGCTAGACTTGATTTGGTAGGTTATCTAACGTACTGGGAGTACTCAATCAATTCCCAGGAAATATATTTGCTACTAGCTTGACAAGTAGCTGCGGCAATGTTACTCTGATTGGAACAATTGTTACAAACTATATGTGTTTTTATTGCGCTTCCGATAAGGGCTGAGAGCTGCCATTGTCTTGTATCGGCGCCTCCACCCCATTGGAAGGATTCATGAAATTATTCTCTCCACCGCAAACGAGCAAGCCAAAAGTCTTAAAGAAGGTTATGACCCAAGACAATGTAAGGCCCGAACCAAAGCTGGTGCGTATGAAATACAGAAATTATTAGAAACGCAGATGAAACGGAGGTGAGACGGAGATGAAGCTGAAGGACATCTTAAAAGAGAAGAAGCCTGTTATTTTGAAGAAATGGTTTGATATGATAATGGACACATATCCTACCGAAGTTGCAGGCCTC
>PFFU01000052.1:15673-21638 GCA_002783345.1 Candidatus Aquicultor secundus | reverse complement strand
TCATGTGCGGTTTGGTTCTTTCGAACTTAGCTTTGGCCATAAACGTTTTTCCTCCCTATAAGATTTAGGTTTTTTATTAGTTTAAAGCCCACGGTTTTTAAGCCTGGCCCTTAAGCGTTTTTAAATAAATATAAGGCCGGGGCGAATGCAACTTGAAAATGCTTCTCCTTGCTACCAAGCATCCCCGACCGGTCAAGTTTCTATAAGTAGATTAACGGAGCGCTTTGACCACTAAACGGCCTCGACCGTTTTATCGCCAATTGTTCCATTGCTCTACAAAATCGCCTGAAAGCGATTTTGTAGCGGTGGTAGGATTTGAACCTACGACGCCACGGGTATGAACCGTGTGCTCTAACCAGCTGAGCTACACCGCCATGCCAAATACAGTACCAGACACCGAAAACCAAAAATCAGAGACTGGCTGGAGCCCGCGAGCGGATTTGAACCGCTGACCCCTTCCTTACCATGGAAGTGCTCTGCCGACTGAGCTACGCGGGCATTACAAATATCCACACAACAAAGTAATTATAATGATTTGTAGTGCAATTTCAAATCATTTTCTGTGGAGGGAGAAGGATTTGAACCTTCGAAGGCTTCGCCAACGGATTTACAGTCCGTCCCCTTTGGCCACTCGGGAATCCCTCCTCATGCGGCAATGATTCGCCTTTAAGATGGTACTTGAAAAGTGGGTTTATGTCAATTGAGCAGGATTCTTCAGCGAGCTACGGCGATAATTCTTCGGAATCTGTTTTAGCGAAATTATTAAGAGAATTATTAAGAGGCCCATAAAATAATCACAAAGGTGCAAATTGCCGCCAATTTTGATAAAATATTCCTAAAATAGTTAATAGGTGATAGCATGCCAATTTACGGATACCGTTGTAAGTTTTGTGACCATACGTTTGAAGTTATGCAATCGGTCAATGATGAACCGATAAAGGAGTGCCCTGAATGTAAGGGCCCCGTAGGCAAGATATTCTTTCCGGTGGGAATTGCGTTTAAAGGCAGCGGGTTTTACGTCAACGATCATAAATCGCCGAAGCGAATTGCGGCGGAGAAATCGACTTCCGGTTGTTCGACCTGCACCTCGGCCGGCACATGCAGTAGCGACTAAATGGGTTTAAATAGGTTGCAAGGGTCCTTCGTCGAGCACGATCCAGCACCCTATGCTGTCGTCCAGCATGTTGTTAAGATTATCTATAATACCATCGACGAGTTTAATAATGTCATCGCCCGCAACAGAAGCATAGATGCCCGAGGAATCGGGTACCTCTTTTTCTTCCCCGAATCCAAGCTCGCGCTTTAGTTTCGATAATTTGCTAAACGCTCCTTCCAGGTGTTTTTTGAGGAGCGACCGTCCCTCGCCCGACATCTTACAAAGGTCTAGCTCAACGACCTTTATCTGGTTTCCTATCTCCTCGATGATAAGCCTGGCCGTCTCGTAATCGCCGCGTTTAAGCGCCTTTCTTACATCGTTTATGGCGGAGCGTATAAAGAACAGAATGGCGATGGATCTCCAGCAAGGTCTGAGGCTATCGAACGTCGCCGCAAAGCCTGCGCCAAAACACTCCCGATAGGCGGCATAGCTCTTTCTGGGGTGCGAGAGCATATCGGCGAAGGTCAACCAATATGCAGTGGCGGCATCAACAACCATGGACGCTTTTCGTTTCTTTGGCACCAGGTGATATTCAGGATTTTTGAATCCCAGCTCGACTATAGTCCCAGAGCCGAAAAACGAGTGGCACTTGAACCTATCCGACAGCTTCTGCATCAAGAAGATCCCAAACCCGCCATCCTCGGAAAACACCGGGCCGTCGCTCGGAGCGGGCAGACCTTTACCCTTATCGCTGACCATAATCGTGAGGGCATCAAATTTTAAGAAGCATTCAAGTATTATCAAGGGATTTTCGTGGCCTTCGACATACGCATGGCGGATAACATTAGTGCACGCCTCTGAGACAACAAGCAAGATGTCCGACGCTCTCGATCGATAGGGCGTACCGGATATAAAATCCTGTACTTCCTTTCTGATCGGATCCAGGCTTTGTGGTTCGGATAAAAGTAATAATTTAAGCCGTTTGTCGATCATTGGACTATTCCTTAGCTATCCATATATCGCTTGCTAGTTTATGCCCGTTTATTTAGATAATAAACATGGCGTAAGAATAATCGAAAACTCTCCAACGGCCAGCAAGAGAACCGAGCCCCACACGTGCGCCGTAAGCATAATCGGCACCTGGCTAAACGGTGCTTACTTACTTATTACTACCCATATTATTTAGTAGTTAAACCAATAAACTAACGATAATCAGTTACAAATGATTGATAATTAGCAGATGTTATGCTATGCCTTGTCCTGACCGTTTTTACTCTGCTCCACGCGCCGCATTCCAACCCCTCTGGCTTCCATGATCGCTCTTAGAAGATTGTTGTGTAGCGCGGTAGGTCGCAGGATGAAATCAAGCTTCTCAAGCTCTCCGGAACTTACCGCAACCGCCTCGGCCGCTTTTATAAGCGCTTCAATCTGCTCGACCGGCGACATGCGCGCTTCCGCCTCGAGGGTGAAGTAATCCGACTCATCCCGCTTCCAGTCGCCGAGGCTCTGCTGCGCTTCCGGTGTGGTTGCCTGGACCATCAGGGAGTCGCCGACTATCCCATCCCTAACCACATAATTTGCGTTCTCCAAGCCTAACTTGGTCTCTTCCGATAGTTCGTTGTAACTCGAAGCATTCCCGGCATCCAACAGGTTGATATAGCAAACTTGCTTATCGGCCACCTTGCCGATCAACTCCACATCACCGTAACCCCGCAAGAATAGGTCTTTGGTGGCTTCGATAACTCGTGCCATACTCGCCTCGCCGGGCGAAAGTAGTATGCTTTCCCTCTCCAGGTGCAACCTGGCTTCATCGACTCCTGCCATCTATATCATCCCTTCCCACCCGTGGATTACCCGCAGGTATCCACGACTTTGTTGCAAAAGTAACAATATCTCTATAGCTATGTTACCAGGCGCGGCAAACAGCCACAACCACGATTTAGGCCCACATGAAATAATAACTAAATACCTTCCATGAGATCGGGCAAGCGCTGGGCGAAGGCCAGCAGGAACTTTAAACCATCCTGGATCTTCGGCTCTTTAAGCGCATGTAGCAGGGCCACAGGACCTAACGTGCGTGTGTCTTTCTTCGCCTCATTCGCCGATTCGCGAACGGCTTCAAGCATTTGATCGCCTGTTACTGCGAGCGATATCCCTGTTGAAATGGTACGTTGAAGTATCGGAGCCGTCATGGACTGCTTCATCGCATACGCGAAATCGCCCATCTCCATCAACGCGCTGAGCGCACCGCTTTCCTCGAGCGCCTTGACGGCCTCAAGGGATCGAGAAAGGCTCTCAGCCGCGTTTGCGGCGCCGGTCACGAGACCTTTCATCTCATCGGTGTTTATCGCCTCAACAAGATCGACCAGTTCCGCCATTTTGGCCATAGTCGCGGTCATCCGCTGCACTATCGCCGGCGTCATGGAATCCAGGCTCGCTGTAAGGAAGCCGGCGGCTTCATCCATCCGGGAAGGTGGGGTAGCCGGTGTGTCTTGTTCGGTTTTTGCTGCGCCGTTATCTTCAGTCATGCGCACACCTCCCTATAAAATGCCGCGAGCGGATAACCAATACATCTCGTTAAATGCAAGTTTAAACCAGTGAATCATCTCGGTGGGCGGCGTCGGTGTGGGCGGCTTGGTGTAGCTAAACGACACATAAGTCGCTTTGTTTAAGCCGGCCTCGACAAAGCAGAACACCTTGCCGTCATAATAATGAGATGGGGTTAACCCTCTAAGCTCAGAGATTAGATTCTCGGCCACTACATCGGCTTCGTAGTGGGCGGTTGAACCGGCCTTAGAAACAGGCAGGTTCGTGGCGTCGCCAAGAACATAGATATTATCGTAGCCGTCGGCTTTCAGGGTATATCGATCCGTGGGGATGAACCCGCCCTCATCGCCCAGTTCTGAATCGATAATTACCTGCGCTCCCTTATGCGCCGGGATCGAGATGAGGATATCAAACGGGATTTCGCTTCCCTCAAGGGTATTGACTACCTTTTTCTGCGGATCTACCGAGTCCACGTTGCAGAAGCACTCCCAGTTAATCCCCCTCTTTTCGAATTCCGGCTGTGCCCATGTCGCTACCGGCTCCAAGGAATGCAGCCTGCCGATAGGATATGTGTAGAGTAAATCAACTTTATCCCGTATGCCTTTCTCCCTGTACAGCTCGTCAAGCATAAAGACAAGCTCTAACGGGGCTACCGGGCACTTATGCGGTACGTCGATTGTGATGACGATCTTTCCACCGGTAAAGTTGGTGAGTTTTTCACGCAGCTTTACGGTTCCTTCCGCAGTATAGAAATTATCTGCGACTTCAGCCAATCCGGGCATCGAGTTAAAATCAGGATATGCGCCGGTGGCGATTACCAGCTTGTCGTAAGGGAATGTCGCACCGCTCGCCGTAATTACCTTATTTGCGCCGGTATCGATTTTGGTGGCCGGGTCGACAACTAAATTTACTCCCGGAGAGAGCAGGCTTTGTTGCGGACGCGTATAGTCTTCAATCCTGGCGTGGTTAATCGCCGCAAACAGGAATGAGGGCTGATACACGTGGTCTGCATCGGCGGTAATCTGGGTTACGCTAATTTCTCCCCGCTTGATTTCGCTTCGCATGGTGCGGGCAAGGTGATTGGCAACCATGGTGCCACCTGTGCCGCCACCTAATATTACTACGTTTTTAGCCAACCGACTCTCCCCCTACTTTACCTTCTTAACAGCGATACGCCAGTACTCGCCGTCTGAGGCCTTCTCGTTGTACACCAGTTCGTGGCCTACTTTTGCGACCCACTCCGGAATGTCCTTCGCGGAGCCGAGGTCTGATGATAGTACTTCGATGACCGAGCCCACTTCCGCACCCTTAATGGACTTAATAAGCTCCATTAACGGTCCCGGGCAATACGAGCCACGCGCATCGATCGATTTGTCTACCTTTACATCTGCCATAATTGTCTCCTCCCTTTTCAGTCAAAAATAACTTGGCTTTGAATCCCCCGATTATATAACCATTATCTGTCCGCCTTCGGATATACCGAAGAAAGCGGTTACACCAAGAACATCGTCGACCACATCAAGCATGTCCTTCATTTCCCAGCCCATGATATCCATAACGAGAGAACAGGCATACACTTTGATTTCTCCAAGTTCTTTGCCATCTTCAAGCATCTTGTAGTACAGGTCGAGATTCTTGCCGATGATCGTGCCGCCGACTTCACCCATCTGGAATTCCTTCTTCTCGACGGCCTCCTTTGTGAACATCTTTGTGGCACCCATCGTAACGAAGAAATTAACCTGCATTCCGGATGCTGCGGCGATGGTACCCATGAGAGCACCTGCGTGGAGTTTTTCCAACTCCGGGGACATTAGAACGATTGATAGCTTAGGCGCTTCAGCCATTAACGTATCCTCCTTTCGATACCTATACCCGTCTGGGTATTCTTCATATTCTTAGATATCTCCAACTCCCGTTATACCCCACCGCTAACGGCCTGTACCGTACCACTTACCCGGCTTTTACTGCAGTTTGCCAGGTTTTTGTTAATAAATAGACGCCTTGCGGCGATAATTAGAATTACAAAAAGCAGTACCATTCAAGTGAGAGAACAACGGAGGTGAGACTGGTGGCAAAGGCGGCTATTTTAAAAGGGATATTAAGTAGGGCTGGGGTTTCCAGGAGGGCGGATACCTTTAGCGTAGTAAGAATCGAGCGTATCTTAAGCGAGCTTGGAATAAAGAGCTATGAGTTTGATTTTGAGCCGAGGGTTGTGCGCCTTACCGAGGAAGCCGACCTTATAAAAGTCATGCTTCACTTTATGCCATCGGGCATCACTGAGGACAGCGACATTGCCATCTCAAAACTGAACGACGACATGGC
>PFFU01000052.1:9921-15640 GCA_002783345.1 Candidatus Aquicultor secundus | reverse complement strand
TCATACAACTACAGCGCAACCATTGGTTGCGCTGTAGTATTTTGCGCGCCCGGTAGGATTCGGACCTACGGCCTTTGGTTCCGGAGACCAACGCTCTATCCCCTGAGCTACGGGCGCCAGTAATTATTACTGTAATGTCTGGATTATCAACAACATCGTTGTCTATATCGCGTCTTCAAGATACCCGGTGGCGCAGTGCATGTCAAGCTGGATGAGGGGCAAGGGGTTACATCCCCAGACTCTGATTTCTGGAACCTACAGCTGGTCGGGGGCTTCGCCGGTGGCTTCTTCTTCGGCGACGCGCTCGCGCATGCGTTCGGCTGTGTGGGCACGCTCCTCTGGGAAGTCCGGGTTTTGTGGCGGGACGTAGGATTTGCCGTCTTCGATTGCCGACTGGATGTCGTCGGTTGCCAACTCTTCATCAGGCTCTATAACCTCTACGGGGCCGAATTCCTCTATAGCCGGCTCGGCGATTCCCGGCCAGGGTTCGTCCCCGGTGTAATCGGTTTCAACGACCTCCAGGTTGTTTACCACCTGGGCGATACCCTCAACGCTATCAAGAAGGGTCTCTGCCGCTTCCCTTTCTTCCTGGTTGCTAACGCTACCCTCAAGGTACACGATGCCGTTTTCGACCGTCACATTGATGTAATCGGCCACTATTTTATCGCTGCTCGCATAAACTTCCTGCACGATATCGAATATTTCGTCGTCGGTCATGGGCGTCTCTTCACCGGCTAAATCAAACCCATCTCGCTTTGCCATCATGAACACCCCTTTCATAAAAGTCGCTTCTAAAATTGCTCAAAATTTTCAAAATCCCCAAACGTCTAATATGCGCTCGCTAGCCCAAACACCATAATCTATAACAATCCGCGTAACCACCGCCCGAATATCGCGGACATTTTCGTTCTCTTAAAGCTGTTCTACCCGCTATTTTCGAACCTAAACAGCTTGAAAAAGAAGAGGCCCGGTCGATGATGGGAAGCTCTCCTTTGGATTAGACCTGCCGCAATACTACCACAACTGCCAATTTTTGGTAATATGTTTTCGATAGGCTGCTAGTGCGATAAAATAGAGCTTATATGAATGCAAAAGATACTGCTAAACTACATAAAACGGCAAAGAAACCCAAGAAGAAAAGGAGCAGACGCAGCAAGCTCTCGACTCTTCTTATCGTTGTCGGCATTATCATCATCATAATTCCCTTCGCGACCGAGCTCTACGGCTATTTCGAGGCCATTAAATTAACAAGCGCGTGGGATTTACAGGCCAAGAACCAGCGCAAACGGGGCGATAAGATAAAAAGCTACCAGGACGAACTCGTGGCGTCGGGTCAACTGCCGCAGGAGGATTCCATCATCGACAACTCGAAGCTGGGCAAGTCGATAACCCACAAAAAGGACTCCGAGCGTAAAAAGCCGTTTCCTAAAACCAGAATCCGAATCCCGAAAATCGGTGTCGACCAGGTAATCCTTGAAGGCGTCGGTCCGGAAATACTGCAGTACGGGCCCGGGCACTACATCGGAAGCTGTAACCCGGGTGAGCGGGGCAACGTTGGAATCGCCGGCCACAGGGTTACCTACACCCACCCGTTTAACCGGCTCGATGAGCTAAGCAACGGCGATACCATCATCCTGGAAACCGTTGATTTCATCTACGAGTACCAGGTCGAAAACATGATGGTCACCGACCCGAAAAACGTCTCGAACCTGCAGCCGACCTCCGACCCGAGGGTCACGCTTACCACCTGTAACCCGAAGTACAGCGCGAAAACCAGGCTTAACGTAATAGGCGTGCTTATAAACACTAAGCCGCAGCGGGTTAACATCGTCCGCGCGGTTAAGGAGATCAAAGAGATATTTAAAACCGAGAAGAAAATCGAAAAGATTAAGTTCGACGATAAACCAAAAACCACCAAAGAGTACCAGCGCGACCTGGAAGATGCAAAAAAAGCAATAAATAAAAACGCCCTGGATGGGAACGCATATATCATCATGTCGCGCAGTTGCCTGGGGTTAGAGCGATATGGGGAATCGTACCAGGCGCTTAAGAAAGCCGAGCTTATCCAGCCGGATTCGGTTGAGGTGCAACGGATGTACCGGCTGATAGATATGAAGAAAAAGCAACTTGAAGATGAAGTCCATGCGATGGAGAGTGTCACGGACAGGAATGGATTAAACCCGATGTCCTACTTTGAACTCGGGCGTATGTGTCTTGCTACCGAGAATTACGAGGAGGCCGCCCAGGCATTTAAAAACGGTTCGGTTGCCGCCCCCTATGCGGCGGATATGTATGCCTACCAGGCGTTGGCATACGAGAAAATGAAAAGGGATGATTTGGCTGTTACTGCATACAACCTGGCATTACGCTACGACCCCACATTCCCCGAGGCCGTTGAAGGGATGAAACGACTACAAAGCGGTAAATCCGCCAGCGGGCTCGATGTAAACAGCCTTCCCTACAAATTAAGGCCACAGTAAGAGGACTCCACCGATTGGCTTACCGGTGGAGTCCTGTACGACTATAGCTTAGCTATGCTGCATTTATAAGTTTATAGTTCCTGCGGTGATCCTAGATCGCCGGCTGGTGGTGCTGGTGGTGTGGCTGTATCGGACGGGTTAAAGTGACCGTGCCCAAATCCTCCGAATCCGGGTCCACCAAAGCCAGGTCCACAGAACCCGCGCCCGTGTCGGCCTCCAAATCCGAACATAAACTGTTTCAGATCGATACCGTTTTCCTTCGCCCATGTCTCCAGGTCCGTGCGCTGCTTCTCCATGGCCTGCCTTCTCTCTTCAGGAGTGAGCGCCTTAAAGGTCTCCATCTTGTTCTTCATCTCGTTCTGCAGCTCGTCCATCTTTTTAAGAATGGCGTCCTTCTGCTTTGCCGTAATCTTACCATCCTTAACGTCCTGGCTAAGCTTCTGCTCCAACGTCGCTTTGTGTTGCGCCTCGCGCTCTTGCTTGAAATCGCCGAGAACCTTGTCTACCTTGCCGCGATCGAGGCCGAATGCCTGGACCAGCTTTTCGATAACCGGCGGATAGCTTTGTGCCGTTTGCTTGCTAGCAGCAAAAACGCTGTATCCTCCTACGAGCGTGATTAATAAGGCGGCAACGGCTACGCCTATGATGACTTTGATTCTTGCTTTTGATTTCATCTATGCTTGCCTCCTTCCATAAGAGATAGTTCGCATCATAAGCTTATTGTTGCAAACAAATCTGAGAAATCGCTTAAGAAATGGAGCTAAAGAAGAATTTTCGGTACTCTTTCGGTACTTTTTATTGCTTGCGCGGAAGGGTTACGGTGAAGGTCGTTCCTTTGTCGGGTATGCTCTCAACATCGATGGTTCCGTTATGCATATCAACGATGGTTTTGGCGATCGATAAACCGAGACCGTAACCTTCGACCTTGGTTTTTGTTCGAGAAGCCTCTGCCCGGTAGAACCTCTTGAAGATGTAGGGAAGATCGCCGGCCCGTATGCCGGCACCAAAATCCTGCACGCTTACGGCGACTTTGTTCTTTACGGGATATGCGCGCACGATTATTTTTCCATTTTGGTGGCTGTATTTGATGGCATTGTCCAGAAGGATGGTGAGGAGCTTGGCCAGACTATCGCTGTCTGCCTCAACGGAGATGTCATCGATAGTGCCCTGTATCTCAATATCCTTATGATTGGCGAGCGTCTTTACATTTTGACGCGCTTCTTCAACCACATTCGACAAGCTAACTTCTGCAAAGTTGCTCTTGCTAGCCGTATTCTGATAGCGGCCCAGTATTAAGAGGCTATCGGAGAGTTGCTGTAGCTTGTCGATCTCCTCCAGATTGCTGGTTAGCACATCCCGGGCGTAAGGCGTGTCAAAATCCTTATCGCGCAGCGCTACTTCAACCTCGGTTCTCATGGCGGTCAACGGCGTGCGCAGCTCGTGGGATGCATCCGAAACAAACCGTTTCTGCTCATCTACCATGTTCTCAATAGGTTTAAGCGTGCGACCGGCCAAAAAGTACCCGGCCAGTCCGGCGAGCACGAATATGACGCCGTTAAAAGAAAGGAGCTGTAGCGCGACCCTTCTTCTTGCTTCCTCAAATAGCTGATTATCCAGAGCACCGCCCGGCGCTAATTCCCGAATCATAGGAGAACCGGGGTCGCGCTCTAAGGGATGATGGAATAGGTCTTGCGGCGGCCTTTGCCCCGCGGCGTTGCGCAGCGCCTGGATACGAAGACCCCTGCTGATTTCAAATGTTGCGCCCTGGAATACCACCAGGCTGAAAAGAATACTGATAGCCATAATACTTAAGAGATACCAGACGGTGAGCTTAAGACGGGCGGAATGAAACATGTTTTAAGAGTCCCTTCCGATTTTATAGCCAAATCCCCGTACGGTCTGCAATAAAGAGGGCTTATCAGTAAACGGCTTATCGATTTTGTTTCTCAAGTAGCCGATGTACACCTCGACCGTGTTGGGAAGTATATCGGCATCATAATGCCATACATGATTGATGATCTGGTCCTTGGTAAGAATCCTGTTTTTATTGCGCAGCATGTATTCAAGCAGGGCGAACTCTTTCTTTGATAGATCTATGTGCCGCCCCGCCCGGGCAACCTCATAGGTGAGCGTGTTAAGGCTTAAATCTGCCGCTGAGAGCATCGAGCCGAGGCTCTCTTTAGGTCTTCTCCCCAGGGCTCTGATTCGTGCAAGCAGTTCGGCGAACGCAAAAGGCTTGACCAAATAATCATCCGCCCCGGCATTTAAACCTTCGACTTTATCATTGAGTTGGCCTTTCGCAGTCAGCATAAGAATAGGGGTGTGTATATGGGCTTGCCGCAGTTGACGGCATACCTCAACGCCATCCATCTTCGGCAACATCACGTCTAAAATGATGACGTCGTAATCCGTGGTCGACGCAAGATCGAACCCGGATTCCCCATCGTACGCGACATCAACTGCGTAAGTTTCCTGCTCCAGACCCCGCTTTATGGAATTGGCTATCTTATGTTCGTCTTCTACAACCAAAATTCTCATTTGCTTGCATTATATCAACTCTAAACTGAGAAACAACTGAGAAAACCGGTATCAGATTAAGAAGACCTTGATCGACAAACAAAAACGATAACGTGGATATGATCAATAAGAAAAGCAAGAGGAAGGTAGTGGGAACCCTTTATTCTTAGTCGTCGTTGAGCTGTTTGTCTTTGTTGCGTAGCTTCAAACCGGATCCGATGAGGCTTCCGCCGGCCAGAAGATACCAGATCATTTCGACACCGGTTTTAGCCTGCTCTTTTAGCAGGGTTGTTGTGGTCACCGGCAAGATAGTGGTCGTGGTGGTAGAGGCGGATGGGTCGGACGTTGTCGTGGTCTTTGCTGCTTTGATGTTGCTGTTCTTAGATGCGTCTGTTGTGGTCGAGGTTGGCTTCGGCGTCCGGACAACGGTCGTGGTAGTTGTCGGCTGCTTGATTTTGCCATTACTTGCCGCTGTTAAGTAATTAACGACGAGGTCGTTTTCTTCGGGGGTCAACTCAGCGCCCCACCTTACCATCTTGTCGACAATTGAAGACCATTGCTTCTCGGTTTTCTTCTGTCCTTCCCAGCGGGATTGGTTGTGGCAGACCGTGCAGCGATCATAAACTATCTTGCTCGTGTCTTGAGCCAAAGCGAGCGGTGATGAAGCTACCAAAACAGCACATACAAAAACGAAACTACTTATTAATTTTTTGCTTGTCATT
>PFFU01000052.1:0-9912 GCA_002783345.1 Candidatus Aquicultor secundus | reverse complement strand
TCCCTAACCAAATCATACTCATCCAACTGGTAGCCTGTCAACATCTGCCAGCAATCGATGGTCTAAAGCGGTGAAAGAGCTGTTTTAAATCGGTAGGACCAACTAGAACGTAACAAGCTGTAAATACTGGTGTTAGAAATTGCTTGGTTAGATAGAAATCTCTTTTCTGTTCCATTTTGACTGGTTTTTGTGGGTTTGTCCAGCATTTTACGCCAATTATTTGACAACCATTATACCCCCTACCGTTTGCCGTATTGGCCGGGTGAATATAGTTGAACTTATTTTGTGGTAATTTATACTTTATATAAAGAGAAGCGAGGAGTTCATGAGTCCTTTATTACTTAGTTTCATAATTATTACGATTCTAGTCTTGATAAATGCGTTGTTTGTCAGCGCTGAGATTGCAGTTATCACCGTCCGCGAGACCCGCATACGGCCCAAAGCCGAACAGGGCTCAAAGTCAGCGCAAATAGTTATGAGATTCCTGCACGACCCCACCCAGTTTCTCGCGACAACCCAAACCGCCATAACGGTAGCCGGGTTCCTGGCCAGCGCCACGGCTGCGGATCAACTTGCCGACGATTTAAGCAAACTCATTGCGCAGCTCAATATCCCGGTTATCACGGGGATAGCGCGCGGCCTCGCCATCGTCATAATAACGCTAATCATCGCCTATATTACGCTGGTATTCGGCGAGCTGGTACCGAAGCGACTCGCGATTTTAAGATCCGAGCAATTTGCACTCTTCTTTGCACGACCTGTTGCCTGGTTTAACACGGTGACATATCCCGTCACGCGCGCGCTGAGCTTCTCGACAAACGTCGTGATCAGAATCTTTGGCGTCCGGCCTGAAGATACTGCCCCGAGCACTACCGAGGAAGAGCTAAAACTGCTGGTAACGCAACATTCCGCGCTCATGCCCGAGGAGAAAGAGCTGATCCGCCAGGCATTTGAATTCGGCGACGTGCTCTCGAGACAGATCATGGTACCGCGCCCGGATATTGCGGCGGTTGATGCATCTGCAACCGTGAGGGACGTTCTTGAGGAGGCCCAGGAAAGCGGCCACCCGAGGCTCCTTGTCTACCAGGAAAACCTCGATAACATTATCGGCGCAATACACCTCAAAGACCTCATACAGTACGTCGACAGAAACCAGCTGGACGCGCCGGCAATTGACATCATGCGCCCGGTAGTCTATGTGCCCGAGACGCGGCGGGCCATCAGTTTGTTAAAAGACCTGCAGAAAAGCAGGTTGCATGTGGCTGTGGTCCTTGATGAGTACGGCGGCACGGCGGGTATTGTAACGATTGAGGACATTGTTGAAGAAATCGTTGGCGAATTCGGGGGCAAAACCGAAGAGGAAGAGCTGATCAAAGCAATCGGCGAGCGTGAAATCGTCATCGACGGCAGGCTCCCGATCGACGAACTGAACGAGCGTTTTAACCTGGATATTCCCAAGTCACCCGAGTACGATACGGTTGCCGGTTGGATATTGTCCGAGCTGGGTCACATCCCGCGACCCGGCGAAGAAGTCACCTTTGACGGCACCCGTTTCAGGGTCCAGTCAATGCAGCAGCGCAGAGTCGCTTTGGTCAGAATTATTAGAATTCCCCAGCAACACTAGAAAAAGCCGGATTATTCATCCGGCAAATTCTAAAGGAATGCTCGGTTAGATTACGCTCGCTTCAGCTTGCCGAGCTTCTTGTTTCCCGATGTATTATTAGAGCTATTTGTATTAGAGCTATTTGTGTCATTTCTGTTGTTTCTGTTATTTATGTTATTTGTGCCATTAAAGTCGTCCGCCTTGCCCGTTTTTGCCCGTTTTCTTGTCCAGGATGACTGGAACTCTTCGGCTGAACTCTGCTTCAACAGGTACTTGCACACATCATCGAGGCTGCAGGAGATGGTCTCAAGCGAATCGCCTGATTTTTTATCCTTGGCGGTTACTCTTACTTTAATAAAATCAGCATTCCAGAAATCTTCTGCCAGGAATACATCGTGCCATAGCCGGTTAAGTTCTTCCTCATACCTGGGCGCGCCGAAATGGGCGGTGTAGAGGTCGATTACCATGTGGTTCTGCTTGCCGTATTTCATAAAATGGATGTTTCTGATGTCAATGACATCTTCGGGCCGCACGGCGTTTTGCAGGTTGATCAAGCTCATGATGATCTTGGCGATGCTCTCGTTCGGAAGGGTCTTGCCCTTAACCTCATTGAACATATCCATTAATACCTCGACGGTTCTCGTGCCGGTCGCGGGATCGGTATCAGCTTTTCGCGTACCAAGCTTTCTTACTCTCGAGACCTTCTGAACCGAGGGCTCCGGGACATGCAGTTCTTCAAACGTGTCGTTGCAGTCACAGCCGGCATCCGCACAGGAGCATTCATGGTGCCCTTGTTTGTTCTTCATTGTCAGCCCGGTGATCGCTATTGTTGAGGCTAAGGCGGCAAAAATAGCGGTTATCTTTTTACTCCCGCTGAGTTTCATAAAAAAAATCCTCCTAAGCAAATTGGGGAAAGGGTTATGTTAAAGTATGTATCGTTCCAAAATGCAGTTGCTTTAAGAAGAATTTGCGGGAATTAAGAATAAGCCGCAGGCAGAGGGCTAGTAAAGTTACGTAAGTTGCCCTGCGGCAATCCTTCTTGTTCTTGCTAAACCCTAGCCGAGTATGGCCTTGAGGTCCTCGTCCGGGGTGGTTATCGGCTTGAGGCCGAAGTTCTCCACTAGGACATCGAGCACGTTCGGCGTGATGAAAGCGGGCAATGACGGCCCGATGCGGATGTCTTTGATGCCCAGGTAGAGAAGCGTAAGCAAAATCGACACCGCTTTTTGTTCGTACCAGGAGAGTACCAGCGAAAGCGGCAGGTCGTTGACGCCGACGCCAAACGCTTCGGCGAGCGCAACCGCAATCTTAACCGCCGAGTAGGCGTCGTTGCACTGGCCCACGTCGAGCAGTCGCGGGATGCCGCCGATATCGCCCAGGTCTTTGTCGAAGAACTTGAACTTGCCGCATGCAAGCGTCAGAACAACGGTGTCCTTAGGGGCTTTCTCGACAAACTCGGCATAATAGCCGCGCTCTTTCTTTACACCATCACAGCCGCCTACCAGGAAGAAGTGACGGATTGCCCCACTCTTGACCGCGTCGATGACCTGCGACGCTACCCCAAGAACGGTGTTTCTCGCAAACCCGACCATAACGGTTTTGCCTTCCTCATCCTCGACGAATCCGGGCATTTCAAGCGCCCTTTCAATCGCCGGAGTGAAGTTTTTGTCGGCAATGTGGGTCACGTCGGGCCATGCGACCTGTCCCGTTGTAAAGATATTCGCCTTATATGAGTCAAGCGGCCTCTGGATGCAGTTCGTGGTCATCACGATGGCACCCGGGAAGCCCGCGAACTCCTTGTGCTGGTTTTGCCAGGCCGTTCCGTAGTGCCCGTAGAAATGCGGGTACTTCTTAAGCTCCGGATACCCGTGGGTCGGCAACATCTCACCGTGCGTGTAGACGTAAATGCCCTTGCCCTCGGTCTGCTTGAGAATCTGCTCGAGGTCTTTTAGATCATGGCCCGAGACCACGATCGCTTTACCTTGTTTGTGCCCAAGCGGGACTTTTGTGGGGGTCGGGTGCCCGTAATGGCCGGTATTCCCCGCATCGAGCAGTTCCATGGCGCGCAGGTTGATCTCGCCGGTCTTAAGTACGAGCCCGAGCCAATCGTTCATCTCGCCGGTGCCGCGGGCAAGCGCCGCAAGCGCATCATGGATGAACCCGTAGACCGCGTCGTCCTCCTGGCCGAGGATTGCCGCGTGGTCCGTATATGCCGCGACACCCCTGAGGCCCAGGAGCAGGATATCCTGAAGCGACTTGATATCCGGGTTTTCAGTCGACCGGGGCGCAACCCACTCGGCGGCCTGACCCTGGCGAACCATTTCCTCGACGGTCGGTGCGGGCATGCACGTCGTTACTTCTTCGGCAAAATCAGCGATGCCGCCCGCGGCCGCTACTTTCACCCTCAGTTCCTCACGCAGTTCCACGGTGCGGATGATAAGTGCGCCAAGCCTTTCGGGATCGAAGTTTACATTTGTCAGGGTCGCAAAGAGCGCACCGACGGTGAATCTATTAACTTCCGGGTCGACTACGCCGACCTTCCTTCCCTCGGATGCGATGAGCGCG
Source organism: Candidatus Aquicultor secundus (assembly GCA_002783345.1). GTDB lineage: Bacteria > Actinomycetota > Aquicultoria > Aquicultorales > Aquicultoraceae > Aquicultor_A > Aquicultor_A secundus. Next base: position 5,744 of record PFFU01000052.1, on the reverse strand, counting down.
AGCCCTTTGACCGCATACGTGAGCAGATCCTGCAGGGCTGCAACGTCCGGCATCTTCCCGCAGATACCGCTTACCGTACAACCCACGCCTTTTGATGTCTGTTCGCATTGGTAGCAAAACATTTCTCGTCCTCCTTTATAATAGTGACAATCGTACAAAATCAAGCGTTACGACTAACAAGACTAAAAATCTAGCCTTTCGCCCACCGGAGGGGCCGGGTAAGCGAAAGACTATAGCGAAACCAAAACAATAGCCGGCTACTTATCCATGGATAAGTTGGGGCAAACATCTTGCACAAACCCATACGCTATCGCCCTTGTAGCGAACCGGAAAAAGCGGCCTATCGCTATCGGCGGTACCGCACCAATGGCAATGCTGGGTGACCGGGTCGACCGTCTGCGCCGCCTTGCGTTCGTGGACCGCTTGCTCGCTGAACTCATCAGCCTCACGCTCGGTAATGGTAAGCGCGCCCATCGGGCAGGTCCCAAGGCAGAAGCCCGCGCCATCGCAAAGCTCTTCCTTTATAACTTTTGCCTTACCGTTAACGATCTCAATAGCGCCTTCAACACAGGGGCTCACACAGAGACCGCAGCCGTTACATCGTTGTTCATCGATCTCAACGATCTTCCTGAGCGTTTTTGCAGTCATGATTGCCTCCTTCTCTGTATGTGGCACAAATAGAACTCTTAGAACTCTTATAAATCCTTACAAGCGTTCACAAATCTTGAGTTTATGGTAAAGCTTATTGAATTGGTCGACATTGACTTAAGTCAAGGATTGGGGATTTTCTTAAAATTTTTCAGAAATTTCTTAGAATTTTTTTGAAGTCTTGCTGATTTTATGAGGCTGGTTATTTCCTCAAACCGGAGGCGACCTCTTCAAGGGTATCCATGTCGAGGATGGTTACTTTCTTGCCGTTGGTATCGATGATACCGGTCGATTTCATCTTCCCGAGTGTGCGAGAAATGGTTTCGCTGATCGTGCCGAGGCGCTGGGCGAGCTCTGTTTTGCTTATGTCGAGGTCAAACTCGATTCCGGCATCGTGCTCACGGCCGTTTCGCGTTGCGCTATCCAGCAGGTACTTCGCAACGCGCGCCGGTACATCTTTTAAGGACAGCTCTTCCACCAGTGTGGCAAACCGGCGGAGGTGATGGGACATTATAGCAATCATATTGAGGCTGAGCTGCGGATCTTGTCGAACAAGGGCCTCAAAATCATTCCGCTTAAAGAAAAGGACTTCGAGATCGGTAGCGGCTCTCGCAAATGCGGGATACGAGACCCCGGAGAAAAGCGTTACCTCGCCAAAGGGGTCGCCGTTTGCAACGAAATGCAGGATCTGCTCGCGCCCGTCCATACCGAGCTTAAAAAGCTTTACGCGCCCATGAATGACTACATAGAAGCCTTCCCCGGCATCACCATCAGAGAAGATAAGCTCACCGCGGGCGAATTTCTTGCCTATCGCTATCGTGCTGAGCTCTTTAAGGTTGTCCTCCGGCAGCCCCGCAAACAGCGGGCACATCCGTAATCCCTGCGGTGTATTCATATAACCAGTGTAGTCCTTTACTTAGTTTAAAACGTGACAAACCCGGTGAATCATTCTTATCCAATCGGTTCGGTTGATTCGATTGAGGTAATTATAGCGTATTCAAACAGCGGGGGTAAGAACAAGTCGCTCCCTCGACCCACTCTCTAAGCCCGCACCTTTTCACCTGTTAACTTCCCGTTAACCTGGTAGAAATAATTTTGTAACCGGAATGCAACACATATTTAATTGGAGCGAAACTTTGTTGAAACACCAGGTGGCTATGATTAACTCAACGGCAGCTGCGAAGTGTTTGTAAGAAAGACTTTAAATTTTTCGAATGGAGGGATTTACAATGCAAAATATCAATACCGGCGATACCGCATGGATGTTGATATCCACAGCCCTGGTTATGTTTATGACGCCGGGACTCGCACTATTCTACGGGGGCATGGTTCGCAACAAAAACGTGCTCGGCACATTGATGCACAGCTTTATCATGCTCGGCGTAGGCACAATTGTTTGGATACTGTACGGATATAGCTTAGCGTTCGGACCGGATAAGTTTCATATAATCGGGGACTTAAGCTGGATCGGGCTTAAGGGTGTCGGGATGGCGCCGAATGCGGACTATGCGGCGACCATACCGCACATTCTCTTTATGGCGTTTCAGATGATGTTTGCGGTCATCACCCCCGCCCTTATTACCGGCGCTTTTGCCGAAAGAATTAAGTTCAGCTCATTTTTAGTATTTATGGTTGCATGGATGACATTTATCTATAGCCCGGTCGCCCATTGGGTATGGGGTGTCGACGGCTGGATCAGAAACCTCGGCGCGCTTGACTTCGCCGGCGGTACGGTAGTTCATATCAACGCGGCATTTGCCGCCCTGGCGGCGGCGCTCATCATCGGCAAACGCAAGGGGTTTGGCAAAGAGGCGATGCAACCGCACAACCTTCCGATGACGCTTACCGGTGCGGCCATCCTCTGGTTTGGATGGTTCGGGTTTAATGCGGGAAGCGCCCTTACATCGGGCGGCTTGGCAGCGGTAGCCTTTGTTGTAACCCACGTTGCAACGGCCTCTGCGGCACTTGGTTGGATACTTATAGAGAAGATCAAGACCGGAAAGCCCACAACGCTTGGCGCGGCTTCCGGAGCGGTCGCAGGGCTTGTTGCTATAACACCCGCCTCCGGTTATGTCGGCCCGTTGGCCGCAGTAGCCATCGGGTTTACAGCGGGCATCGTCTGCTACCTGGCGATCGGTCTTAAGTTTAAACTCGGATACGACGACTCACTTGATGTCGTCGGCATACACGGTGTAGGCGGAATCATTGGAGCATTGTTGACCGGTGTGTTCGCGACTACGGTAATCAACCCAGCCGGCTTTAACGGCCTCTTACACGGCAACCCGAAGCAAGTACTTATCCAGTTGGTCGCTATCTTGGTTACCATCGGCTACTCATTCATAGGGTCCGGGATAATCCTGAAAGTTATCGATGCGGTTATGGGCCTTAGGGTCAGCGAGGAAGACGAGGTTACCGGCCTCGACCTCTCGCAGCACAACGAGACAGGCTATGCGCTTGGCGGATTCGGCGGCGGCACTATGGAGCATGGGATACCAGGCTCGGCGGTCCTTAGGCCCGAGACAAGCTTTACAATGCAGGCACACCCGGCAAATAAGCCGCAATAAGGAGGGATACCGGTGAAAAAGATTGAGGCAATAGTTAAGCCATTTAAACTCGACGAAGTAAAAGATGCACTGAGCGGTATCGGCATCAAAGGTCTTACCGTATCCGAAGTCCAGGGATTCGGCCGGCAAAAAGGCCATACCGAGGTATACAGGGGTGCTGAGTATACGGTTGATTTCGTACCGAAAGTAAAACTCGAAGTCCTGGTTGAGGATAACCTAGCGGCTCAAGTGGTAGATACCATCATGGATGCAGCAAAGACGGGCAAAATCGGCGACGGCAAGATATTCGTCATCCCCGTTGAGGATGCGATCCGGATTCGCACCAACGAACGCGGCAACGATGCGATTTAAAGGGGCGGCCCGAGCCGTCCCTTTATTGTTGTGTTTGGTTATCAGCTTTACATGCATTTAACCTTAAGGAAACAAGGATTTAATCTTAGAGAAACACCGATGTAACAATTTATGCGTAGAATAAACTTAGCCAGGCCTGGTATCTGGTCGTCAGATAGGTGCAGCAGACAAGAAGTTCGGGAACCACTTCGTCCGTTCGGGTGGACGTTTGGTTATGTTTGAGCGCCTTTTAAAGATGGAGGGATACCATGCAAAACATCAACACGGGCGATACCGCCTTCATTCTTATCTGCGCTGCTATGGTCATGTTTATGACCCCGGGACTTGCTCTCTTTTACGGCGGCATGGTAAGAACTAAAAACGTGCTCGGCACCATCATGCAGAGCTTTATCATCCTCGGCATCATCAATCTTTTATGGATGCTGTTCGGGTACAGCCTCGCCTTTGGTCCCGACAAGTTCGGACTCATCGGCGATTTAAGCTACATCGGGCTAAAAGGGGTCGGGATGGCGCCGAATGCGGCGTATGCGCCGACCATTCCTCATGAAGCGTTTATGATTTTTCAAGCGATGTTTGCAATTATCACACCCGCTCTTATCACGGGTGCGTTTGCCGAGCGGATGAAGTTCAGCTCGTTTTTAGCGTTTACAATCGCGTGGTTCATCATCGTCTACCTGCCTGTGGCCCACTGGGTCTGGGGTAACGGCGGATGGCTGCGCAACCTCGGCGTTCTCGACTTTGCGGGCGGACTCGTCGTTCACGCGAGCTCGGGTGCCGCGGCGCTTGCCGCTGCTATCTTCACCGGCAGGCGAAGAGGATTCGGCGCGGAGCCGATTATCCCGCATAACATTCCGCTCACCATAATCGGTACCGGAATCCTCTGGTTCGGATGGTTCGGGTTTAATGCGGGAAGCGCGCTGGCGGCCGGCGGCCTTGCAACCAACGCATTTGTGACAACGCACATCGCGGCAACCGCCGCAACCGTAAGCTGGGTCGTTGTCGAGTGGCTCAAAGGCGGCAAACCGACCACGCTCGGCGCGGCGACCGGCGCAATCGCGGGTCTTGCCACGATCACACCGGCGGCGGGATACGTCAGCCCGACAGCGGCGATTTTAATCGGTCTGGCGGCGGGTATTGTGTGCTACTATGCAATTTCGCTCAAGTTTAAATTCGGATACGACGACTCACTTGACGTCGTCGGCGTACACGGTGTTGGCGGAATTCTGGGAACGTTGTCCGCCGGCCTATTCGCGTCGGCGGCGATAAACGGCGCCGCCGGCAACGGTTTATTTTTCGGCAATCCTTCGCTTCTATGGAAACAAGCGCTGGGCGTGTTCGTCGTTGTGGGGTTCTCTTTTATCGCGAGCATGGTTATATTTAAGATAGTCGATAAACTTATCGGCGTACGAGTCGACGAGGAAGATGAGATCACCGGCCTTGACCTTTCGCAGCACAGCGAGGTCGGCTATGACCTCTCGGGTCTTGGTGGAAGCGCGGGGGGTTTTGTAACCTCGGGCGCGTTTGACGTCCACCCGTCGTCTCAAGTATCAACGGCGTCGACCGAGACACCTTAAATATGCTATTGTGTTCCCGCGAAGGAGGATGAAGGTAAGTTGAAAAAAATAGAGGCCATTATTAAGCCGTTTAAGCTCGACGATGTGAAAAACGCCCTTAGCAAGGTCGGTGTGCAGGGACTTACCGCTTACGAAGTAAAAGGCTTTGGGCGGCAAAAGGGGCATACCGAGGTCTACCGCGGCGCCGAGTACCGCATCGATTTTGTACCGAAAGTTAAAATCGAGGTCATGGTGACCGAAGAGCTTGCCCCGAGAGTCGTCGACGCAATCATGGAATCGGCGCGCACCGGCAAGATTGGAGATGGCAAGATATTTGTTCTCCCGGTTGAAGACGTCGTCCGAATCCGCACCGGCGAGCGCGGAAACGACGCAATCTAGTACAAATCTGTTTTATGCGGAAGGCCTGAAAAGGCTGAAACAAGAATATACGGCGCATCCTTCCGGGCGCGGTTTTACCAATAAGCACTCGGATTTGATTGACGACATTATAAAAGCCTTGGCTGAAAAGGCACTGGGCGAAGCCGGATTAAAAAGCGGCGCTACGGAAAACATCGCGGTTATAGCCCTTGGCAGCTATGGGCGCCGCGAGCTTTGCCCGTTCTCGGAT
>PFFU01000076.1 GCA_002783345.1 Candidatus Aquicultor secundus | reverse complement strand
TCTGGTACCCGTTTCTCAAGCGGTAATGGTATGAACTAAAACGAAAAGCCCCAACCATAAATCGGAGCTTCTATTTTAGGTGTGGAGGATAGGGGACGATCTTCGAATCTTCCTTCTTGCACGGCAAGAGATAAACCCCTCGCTGTCAATAAAAGCGGTATACATGTAAATAATTAGATGATATACTACACATAAAGTATTAGCGCTTATTATGCAGCCTTATTATGTAAACCATTAAGTAAATATGGCGGATGAGCAATTTGGAGTTAACGACCAGGAAACGATAACGATTCAGTTCGTAGCTTTTGATGAAACCGGTGCATTTATAGCCGATGAATCGGAAAAAGTCTTAGGTAGAAGATGGCTAGCTGTACGTGCTATTAATATAAATCCAAGGAGAGTCTGTGACTAACAATGAGCCTCGGGAAGCTAATAATACCATATCGGGAGTTCCGCAATTAATAAATAAACACAGCCCAGAACCGGCCGTTATGCAGGAACAACTCGACCTTGTAAGTTATTTCTATCGCCGATCCCCAATTCAACGATTAGCAGTTTCCGTAATTATGGCGGTGCTTGTATGGATGGCCGTCAGATACTGGTGGACATTTCAGCCGCTCATTTTAATTCCTTTGATTGTTGGACTCTTGCTTCCTTCAATGCTGGAAATCGGCGACTTGCCTCTCGTTTCACTGATTACAGCAGTCATTGCCGCGGTTCTATGGCCGATAGAGGGTGCGGCCGCAATTCTGGCACTGATTGTTACCACGGTTGTTATGATGGCGGTCTCTATTGGTGTTGCAGCACTAACCAAAAACGGTTGGCGCCCCTTCCTACCATATATAGCGCTAGCCATCATTCTAACTGGATTTTTTGCCCAGGGAGTTGCCGAACAGCGAGTTGTCAAAGATAACGGCTATAGCTTCGTAGACCTCCTCAACTATGAACCCCCACCCAAACAATATGCCTTTGATGGTTTTATTTACCTTAAAACGTTTTACCTTATGAAGCAGGGCTCAGGATACTATGATTCTTTAAAAGGCGCGTTGCTTGGCGATCAGAGGTCTAGTGCTCTTCCAGCCTCTGTGATGGGGTGGAGGGAACCAACTGTCTTCTATATATGGAATATATTGTTTTCGACTGGCGAGCAGGTCGGGATAGGTTTCTTGCTTCTTACGATCATAGTTGCTATTTTAGTATTTTTGGTCGCAAAGGAATTATCGAATGCAAATCTTGCCGTTTTGCCAGCTGCGTTGGTATGCGGCTATTATATGTATGGTGTCGCAAGTATGTGGATTGTATTTGTCGAGTACTGGGCTCTGCCAGTATCATTGGCCGCAACCCTGTTCTTTTTGCGAGGCAAAAACTCTATCGCCGCTGCATTTGCGGCAGCAGTGCCGCTCTTTCGCGAGCTGTACATTTTTACGCTCATGGCCGGATTTTTTGGTACGCTTGTCGATAAGAATCTGAAGAAGATTCTTGTATGGGTCGCTGCGGGTTTCGCTTTTCTCGGCATCTACTTCCTCCATTACCTAAAGGTAAAAACGATGGTTCCAGGTCCAACACCTGGATGGGGGGGGTGCAAGGCGGAGGGTTGCAATTCATACTTGATTCTATATCGTTTTCAACCGATAATCTAGTGACCATGCCGAACGTTCCGGTTGCGTTTTATATTTTTGGCCTCATAGGCCTGCTCTCTGTGCCCTCGCTAAGGAATAAGGTATTCTTTGCAGCTCTGGTGGTTTTGCCGCTTATCGTTTTCTATAAGTTTTTAGGTTATCAATGGAGCTACTATTGGGGAGTATGTTATATGCCGTTTGCCTTATTGGGGTTCGCACCGGCGCTCGTTGTAGTTGAGAGGCTTTTGGTATTGATGCTAGAAAGGTTAGGCATACAGGCTAGCGTCGAAGTGGCTACAAGGTAAGTGATTAGGAAATACTTAAATTGAAATAACGGTACTGGCCGCTAGAGGCTCCGATTGGCTACCGGAATGACCGCAATACCTATTGCCGGTGTACAAAATCAAAAGGTAAATGCTCGCAACCGTTCATCAGAGAAGAGGCTTTAGAACATGAAGCTGAGCTTATCTTGGAGCTGCTGGAGATGGATCAAGAGATGATTCCTGAGATCTTGTGGAAGGATAACGGGCTCGAACCGATGACCTCCTGCGTGCAAGGCAGGCGTTCTCACGAACGTTTCCAAACCACACCCCCG
>PFFU01000122.1:26388-30713 GCA_002783345.1 Candidatus Aquicultor secundus | reverse complement strand
AGGTAATCAGTGCAATAAACCTTCAATCTATATTTGACGCTGTACTTTGATATCCCGTTGTTTGTTTTATAAGATAGAAAGGGAATAAACAGGTAACAAGAAAGGATAGTACCTTGGAAGAGAAAAATACAAGAGAGGCCGGGCGGCCGGGTATGTCGTTAATTATCGCGGTTGCATTTTGTTCGGCGTTATTCGGCGGGCTTATCGCCACGTACGCCGTCCCTTATCTTTATGGAAGCACACCCGGCGATGTTTACGGCGGGCGCGTCTCGTACCCGGTGACCAATTCCAAAGAAATCATTAAAGTCGCCAAGGATGCGGTAAGCCCGGTGGCAGCAGTTGCTAAAAAGCTGCAACCCTCCATCGTCAACATCAACATAAAGCAGACGCTAAAGGATATTGCCCACCCCGATATTGTAAGCGGGGCCGGCTCCGGGGTGATATTCAGCTCTGACGGCTATATTATTACCAACGCTCATGTGGTGTCCGATGCGAAGGATATCTTTGTCACCATCGGTGCGGAAGAACTTAAAGGCAAGCTGGTTGCCGCCGATACGGAGACAGATCTGGCGGTGGTCAAGGTGAATAGAACCGGCCTGCCGGCGGCTGAATTCGGCTCAACCAAGAATCTTCAGGTGGGCGATCTGGCAGTCGCTATCGGCAGTCCGTTCGGGTTTGAGCACACGGTTACCTCAGGCATCGTTAGTGCGCTCAACCGTACCCTCAGCCTACCGGACGAGAATTCACAGCAGATCAACACCTATGCCAACCTCATCCAGACAGACGCACCGATAAATCCGGGAAACAGCGGCGGTGCGCTAAGCGATTCGCAGGGTCGCGTAATCGGGATCAATACCCTGATCGTCTCGAGCACCGGCGTTACTGAAGGCATCGGCTTTGCCATCCCCGTTGAAACGGCGGTAACGGTTGCCAGGCAATTAATAGATCAAGGTAAGGCAAGCCACCCGTATATGGGTATCCAGGGGCAGAACGCCAACAGTACCCTTCCTGTCGATAACACCTACGGCGTGGCAAAAGGCGCTATTGTAACGGATGTCGTGAAAGATAGCCCCGCCGACAAGGCAGGGCTGCGCCAAAAAGACATCATAGTGGCCGCCGATGGCAAACCGGTCGATACTATGGATGATCTGATTGCGCAAATCCGGCAAAAAAAGGTCGGCGATACCTTGCAACTTACGTTCTTGCGAAACGGTAAACAAAAAACCGTAAGCGTTGTCCTCGTTGAAAAACCAAAGCGTTAGCAGGGCTTAAGTGCGAATCCGGATTGTCGCGGTTGGAAAACTTAAAGAAGACTACCTCAAGCGGGGCGTTGATGATTATATAAAGCGCCTCTTAAGGTATGTAAAAATCACCGTTCAAGAGGTTGCAGAAGAAGACATTAACACCAAACCCGGGCCCGAGGTCAAGGCCAGAGAAGCGCAGAAACTTCAAAAGCAGCTTCAACCGCCCGAATCACGTTATATGATTGCGCTGGATATGCGCGGAACCGAGCTTTCGTCGGAGGAGCTTGCACAGAAACTGGAATCATTGATGGTCGCGGGAAAGAGTAACATCTCCCTTGTAATCGGGGGAGCGTTGGGGCTTGACGATTCGATACTACGGGCGGCCGACCTTCGTCTCTCGCTTTCAAAACTTACCTTTACGCATCAGGTAGCCAGGTTTATCATCCTCGAGCAACTCTATAGATCGTTCAAGATCATTAAGGGCGAGCCGTACCACTACTAAGAGAAGTAAAAGCGCTACAACCATGGTTATAGCGCACATCTTTTACTTAAGCCTATTGTTATACCTAATTCTATTGAACGCCCTACTAGCTCTTTACAAGCTCACCGTCTTTTAACTTGAGGGTTTTCTTGATCTTATCGATATTGCTCGCGGCTAGTCCGCTCTTGCTAAGCAAGAAGAGGATGGCAGGGGCCGGGTTGCCGCCCAGGACTTTGTCGATTACGTTGCTGATCATATTGTTCGCCATGTCCTCCCGGTTTACGTTTGGCGTATAAATATAGGCGGTACCGCTCCTATCCTGCTTCAAAACGCCTTTATTGGCGAGGCGGCTCATTACGGTCATGATAGTCGTGTAAGCAAGTCTTCTCTCGGGATAAATTTCCGCAAAGACGTCTTTCACGGATGCGCTGCCGATTTTCCAGACAACGCTCATTATATCGGCTTCAAGCTCTCCCAGGCCCGAACCGACGGCGACCCGATTTTTTCTTACGCGTCCGGTTGTCTTCTTTGCCATGTCCTACCTCCTAGTTTCCCTAGTACCCTTGTTAATGTGTATATGCTCCATGCCCCTAATGAAACGCTAGTATAAGCCACTATATGCGTACATATATCATTTAATTATATGACGATTAATCACAGTAGTTGGGATACGTATTTATTAGTCCTTACTCAGCTTACTTACCGTCAGTTTCAAAGTCAACTCACCCAATAGGTGTAATACTATCTTGTTACATCCGTTCCGGGGCGGTTACGCCCAGCATGCCAAGCGCGTTTCGCAAGACGGTCTTTGTGGCTTCACAGAGCGACATTCTGGCGGTCGAGAGGTCCTTATCCTCACCGACTACCCGGCACTTCGTATAGAAGAAGTGGAACGCGGCGGCGAGTTCCTGGGAATAGACCGTTAGCGGGTGAAGCGCTCTTTGACGGGCGGCACGCTCGAGCACCTCGGGCCATTCGGCGAGTTTCCGTATAAGATCAAGCTCCGGTTCTGTCTTAAGTAAAGAGTACTTTACATCCTCGTGGAGGCTCACCCCCTCGGCCTCGGCAAACCGCACGATACTCGATATCCTCGCGTGCGCGTATTGCACGTAATAAACCGGGTTCTCGTTAGATTGTTCCTTTGCTAACCGTATATCGAAATCAAGCTGGCTATCGGTGCTTCGCATGAGGAAGAAGAAGCGTGCGGCATCCTTGCCGACCTCTTCGAGCAGTTCGTCCAGCGTGACCATCTCGCCGGTTCGTTTCGACATCCTGACCGGTTCGCCGCCCCGCAAGAGGTTGACCAGCTGCCCGATAATGATCTCAAGCCTGTCTGCGGGATAACCCAACGCCTGTACGGCGGCCTTCATCCTTCCGATGTAGCCGTGGTGGTCGGCGCCCCAGATGTTGATGATCTTGTCGAAGCCGCGCTCGAGCTTGTTCTTGTGGTAGGCGATATCTGCGGCGAAATAGGTGGGCTCGCCGTTTGCGCGAATCAGCACACGGTCTTTGTCCTCGCCGAATTCGGTTGCCTTGAACCAGACCGCGCCTTCTGAGTCGTATACATAGCCATGCTCTCGGAGTTCTTCGATAGTCTTCGTGACGGTCGATAGTTCGTGAAGCACACGCTCGCTAAACCAGAAATCAAACACAACGCCCATATTCGCCAGGGTATGCTTGATGTGATCGAGCACCTGCATGTACGCCCGTTCTTTAAAGATGGCTTCCCTATCTTGCTCTGAAACGCTCATGTACTTGTCGTTGTCTTCGGCGATAATCTCGCGCGCAATATCCTTTATGTATTCGCCCCGGTAGCCTTCCTCCGGAAAGGGGACATCCCGGCCCAGGAGTTGGGCGTACCGTACGGCGACGGATTTCGCGAAGATGTTCATCTGGTTGCCGTAGTCGTTGATATAGAACTCGCGTTGCACGGTATAGCCGTTGGCGGAGAGCACATTGGCCAGCGTATCGCCGACCGCGGCCCACCTGCCGTGCCCGATATGCATCGGCCCCACCGGGTTGGCGCTTACGAACTCGACCTGGACTTTCTGGCCGGCGCCGATAGTCGAATGACCGTATTTCTCACCCTGCTCGCGAATCTGGGAGAGGACGTCGTAGAGCCACCGGTTGCTTAAGTAGAAGTTTATAAATCCGGGCCCCGCGATCTCTATCTTATCGAAATATGTAGCGGTATTCCCGAAGGAATCAACGATGATTTGCGCTACGGCGCGCGGCGGCATCTTGACGTTACCGGCCAGCACCAGAGCGGCGTTGGTCGCCCAATCGCCGTGCGCCTTCTCTTTGGGATGCTCGAGCACTACAGGAGGGATTTCTAGTAATGGCAGTTTTCCCTCTGCCTTTGCTGCCCCTATTGCCTGTTGTACTAATTGCTCTAGCTTGTCTTTTATCATTTCAGATATTGGTGCTCCTAATTATTGTAGTAAATATTGCTTACAAGTAATAAATTATACCAGTTTTTGTGGGGGAAGCTAAACTTACAATATTTTTGGATGGAGGATTAAAAAGATTGGATGTGTGCACGCCCACAGTAGGAAGGACTGCGCTAAGAACCGCGGTGGCTGAGGTAGTGCTCGAAGCAA
>PFFU01000122.1:17521-26377 GCA_002783345.1 Candidatus Aquicultor secundus | reverse complement strand
TCCTATCCGGCCCTAAAGGGCCACGGATTTTTCAACCACCACATAAGCGATAAGCTCCGGCCCACGTCGCTCAATTTCGGCTACGACAAGGGCACCACCGGAAGGCCGGGATGTTTAGCACTGCCCATGAGCTTTGACTTCGTAAAGTTAGCTATGTTAAACTTATGGGGTTGGTAGCCCTTTATTGCAGGCTGTTCTGCGCAATTATCCGAATCCTCAGGAGGTTTGTTTCTTTGGTTTTACCAATTACGGCCAACATCAATTCATTAGGCCACCTGGAAATCGGCGGATGCGATACCGTTGAGCTTGCACGGCAGTACGGAACGCCGCTGTTTATCATGGACGAGGCAACACTCAGGGGCCAGTGCCGCACCTTTATGCAGGCGTTTGGCGCTAAGGGTATCGAGTTTGACGTCGTCTATGCCAGCAAAGCGTTTAGTTGTACCGCCATGTGCCAGATCGCGAAGCAGGAGGGCCTGGGGCTTGATGTTATGTCGGGCGGTGAGCTTTATACCGCGATCAAAGCGGGTTTTCCGATGGATAAGGTGCTTATGCACGGCAACAATAAAACCCCGGAAGAACTTGCTCTTGCGCTTGATAACAACATCGGGCGCGTGGTGGTGGACGGCTTTCATGAATTGGAGCTTTTGGATAAGATCGCCGGGGAAAAGGGTAAGGTTCAGCCCATTCTTTTAAGGATAACCCCCGGGATAAAGCCGCAGACGCATAGCTATATCCAAACCGGTCAGATCGATAGTAAATTTGGGTTTGGATTGCAGGACGGCCTTGCCATGAGTGCTGTAAAAAAATCGCTTGAGCTTAAAAATGTTGAGCTTAAAGGCCTGCATGCGCATATCGGATCGCAGATATTTGAGCTTGGTTCTTTTGCAAAAGCGATTGAGATCATTATGGAATTCGTAAAGCAGATTAAGGATGAGACCGGGTTTGTCGCCCGCGAGTTCAATGCCGGCGGCGGGCTTGGTATACAATATAAAGCGGTCGACGAACCGTCGACCATCGAGGAGTTTGCAAGTGTAGTCGTAGACGGCGTGGTACGGGAGGCGCAGCACCTCGGTTTGCCTGTTCCCAAGATTATGGTAGAGCCGGGTCGCTCGATCGTGGCAAACGCGGGTGTTACTTTATATACCGTCGGCACGATCAAGGAAATTGCGAATATTCGCACGTATGTCTCGGTTGACGGGGGCATGTCCGATAACTTACGCCCGATGCTTTATGGGGCGGTTTACGAGGCGCTTCTAGCCAACCGGGCACAGGAGAAAGCGACGACCATGGTGACGGTGGCGGGTAAGCATTGCGAATCGGGCGATATTCTGGTGCGCGACATCGAGCTTCCGCACCCGGAAGCGGGCGACATCTTGTGCACGCCGGCAACCGGGGCCTATGGCTATGTTATGGCAAATAACTACAACCGCCAGCCACGTCCGGCAGTTCTGTTGGTAAATAACGGGGAGGCCCGAGCAATCATCAGGCGCGAAACGTTTGAAGATTTGGTCAGGTTGGATGCAAGCATAGAATAAAAACTTTACAATTACTGTGGGGATGGTTTGAACGTGAAGAAAAAGATTGGTGTTGGAATTATCGGATATGGGACGGTCGGTTCCGGCGTATACCATATACTGACTACGAAATCCCGTAAGCTCTCCACCCTTTCGGGGGCCGATATCGATGTCGTCCTGGTGGCCGAGAGGGACCGGGACAGGATGAAAGGCAAGGTCCCCGAGCAGATTTCAACGGCCGACGCCTATGAGGTAATTAACCATCCCGATATCGATGTGGTCGTTGAAGTGATCGGCGGCATCGAGCCCGCATATACGTTTATTAAGCAGGCGCTGCAGAATAAAAAGCACGTTGTGACCGCGAATAAGGCGCTTATGGCAAGTCGTGGCGGGGCGTTGCTTGAGCTGGCACAGGAGCAGGGCGTCGACCTCTACTTTGAGGCGAGCGTCGGCGGCGGCATCCCGATTATCCGGCCGCTGAAGCACAGCTTGGCCGGAAACGCCATCCATCGCGTTATGGGTATCGTCAACGGAACCACCAACTATATTCTTACGAAAATGGCCGAGGAGGGCTCTTCTCTTGACGAGGCGCTTAAAGAAGCTCAAGCCCTAGGCTTTGCGGAGGCCGATCCGAGCGCAGATGTCGAGGGCCACGATGCTGCCGCTAAAATAGCCATCCTGGCTTCCATCGCGTTCAACAGCCGGGTGACCGCCGATAAAGTTTACACCGAGGGTATCATGGGTATTACTCCCGAAGATATCGCTTACGCCAAAGAGATGGGCTATATCATTAAGCTACTCGCGGTGGCCAAGGAAGACGATGAGGGCATGGAGGTGCGCGTGCACCCGACCATGATTCCGGCCAAGCACCCCTTGGCTTCGGTAGCGGGCGTTATGAATGCGATCTTCGTTGAAGGGGATGCGGTGGGCGAGGTTATGTTTTACGGGCCGGGCGCCGGCAGTCTCCCCGCGGCGAGCGCAATCGTGGGTGATGTCTTTGAGGTCGCGTTGAATATCAGCCTCAATAAAGTGGGCAGCATGACCTGCGGCTGCTTCGAGCACAAGAAGGTAAAAGCGGTTGATGATATCGAATCGCGTTACTATATGCGGCTCGATGCGCTTGACAAGCCTGGAGTGCTTGCAAAAATCGCAAAGGTGCTTGGCGACAACAACGTAAGCATCGAGACCGCCATACAGAAGAATACACGCGACGGTCACGCTGAGCTGGTATTCGGCACGTATCTGGTGAAAGAAAAGAACATGCGCAGGGCGCTTAAAAAAATAGAACAACTGGATGTTGTGGCAGAAGTCGGCAATATTCTACGAGTGGAAGGCTAAGAGATGGCGTGGAAGGGACTAATTAGAGAGTATTGGGATTATCTTCCGGTAACGGATAAGACGCCGGTGTGTACGTTGCTTGAGGGCAACACGCCGCTTATCCCGTCGGTGAACATAGGAAAAGAGCTTGGAGTCGAGCTGTATTTTAAATACGAGGGGCTTAACCCCACCGGTTCCTTTAAAGATAGGGGAATGACGGTTGCTTTAAGTAAGGCACTTGAGGATGGCTCAAAAGCCGTAATCTGCGCATCGACCGGTAACACCAGCGCCTCTGCTGCGGCATATGCGGCGCGTGCGGGGATTCGGTGTGTCGTGCTTATCCCGGAGGGCAAGATCGCCCTGGGTAAGCTGTCTCAGGCGCTTATGCACGGTGCGGTTGTCGTGGCGGTTAGGGGTAACTTTGATGCGGCCCTAAAAGTGGTGCGCGAGCTTTCCGAGGCGTACCCGATTACTCTGGTCAATTCGATTAACCCATTCAGGATCGAGGGGCAGAAGACCGCGGCGTTCGAGGTCTGCGATGTTCTAGGGCAAGCACCGGATTACCTCTCTATCCCGGTCGGCAACGCCGGAAATATCACCGCTTACTGGCGGGGTTTCAGGGATTATGCCGCAGCCGGTAAGATCGATACGCTGCCCAAGATGATAGGGTTCCAGGCGGCGGGTGCGGCCCCGATAGTTCTCGGGCACCCCGTTGAACAGCCCGAAACCATAGCGACCGCCATCAGGATAGGTAATCCTGCGAGGTGGCAGGAAGCCGAAGCCGCAGCAAAAGACTCGGGCGGCTTTATCGATATGGTAACCGATGAAGAAATACTTGAATCGTATAAACTTTTGGCCGCGACCGAAGGCGCGTTTGCCGAGCCGGCATCCGCCGCGTCGGTTGCGGGCTTACGTAAGATGATCTCCATCGGCCGCGTCCCCAAAGGGGCAAAGGTGGTCTGCGTGCTTACCGGCCACGGACTGAAAGACCCCGATACCGCTATAAAATCGGGCGGAACGCCCATCGAGACAGAGGCGACGTTCCCGGCCGTGGAAAAGGTTATCTTCGGATAGGTAAGGGATACAAGTTGGTCGAAGTAATAGTCCCAGCAACGTCGGCGAATTTAGGGCCGGGCTTTGATGTATTGGGCTTGGCGCTCAACATTTACAACAGCTTTGAAGTGGAAGAGATCGAAAGCGGTCTTGAGATCGATATCCTTCAAGACGGCGGTCCCAGGCCGTCCGCCACCGAGAACAATCTCGTATTAATATCTGCAAAACGCCTGTTTGAAGAGGTAGGTTTCAGCTTCAAGGGGCTTAAGATAACCATCAAAAACGATGTCCCTATGGGCCGCGGGCTCGGTTCGAGTTCGACGGCGATCGTGGGTGGGCTGATGGCGGCAAACGAGCTATCCCATGCGAACGTGCCCAAAGAGAATCTATTCGAGATCGCCGCCGAGATAGAGGGCCATCCCGATAACGTCGGGCCGGCGATCTTTGGCGGGTTTACCATCTCGTACCCGGTTGATGCAAACCACCGGATCGCATCCTATGCGCCCTCGGAAAAACTAAAACCGCTGCTTCTTATCCCGGGCACCATGCTTGAGACGAAGAAGGCGCGCGGGGTGCTGCCGCGAGATATCTCAATGGGCGATGCGGTTTTTAATATTTCGCGCTCGAGCTTGTTGGTTGCGGCGTTACTAGAAGGAAACGCCGGTCTACTTGCTACAGCCATGCAGGATAAATTGCACCAGCCTTACCGGGCGCCTCTGATACCGGGCTTGCTTGAGATCATCCGGCTGGTAGGGCGCATACCGGGCGCGGGAATGGCACTAAGCGGCGCAGGGCCGAGCTTAGTGTGCATCATCGACAGGTCTGAAGAAGCGCATATCGTTGAAGAAATTAATCAAGCGCTTGCCGACATAGAAAGCGATCAGGATTATTCGATTAGGCAAGCCGAATTTGATTTGGAAGGCGCGCGCGTTATCTCGAGAAATTAGCAGCCAATATTTCGGTAGCGAACTCTCACAAGCGGCGACGTCAAGATTGCGACCGAAGTTCGATAATGGTTGACCAACCGGCCAGATTAGGTAAAATAAAGGCAGATTTATAAAGCACACCTATAATATTTCTCAAGAAGGTAATTCTTGACTCTATTTTTTGTTATCTTCGCCTACAAATCCAATGGACGACATTTAGTGAAAGTGAGAAGGGTGAATTCTATGGCTGATGACGGCGTAATAACTATTGCGCATATCTCAGACTTGCACGTCGGCTCCCAATATTTTATCCCGAATTTGATGAGCCGAACGATAGAGGAGCTAAACGAACTCAGGCCAAATGCCGTAATTTGCACCGGAGACTTAACAAACGAGGGCTTCAGACAGGAATACGCGACGGCGCAGACGTTCCTCTCCACGCTCGAATGCGAAACGCAGTTGTTCCTGCCGGGAAACCACGACTCGCGTAATGTTGGCTATGTGCACTTTGAAGAGCTTTTTGGCCAAAGGGATAGCGTGCTGTCGTTTGACCGCATCCGGGTGGTCAGCGCCGACTCAAGCGAGCCGGATTTAGACAACGGAAGGATCGGCCGGGAACGCTATGGCTGGGTCCGGGATGGGTTCAAAGACGAGGGGTTCTTTAAAATATTTGCGCTTCATCATCATCTGCTTCCCGTACCGGGGACGGGCAGGGAGCGAAGCATGGTTCACGACGCCGGGGACTTGCTCGAAGTTCTCATCCAGAGCGGCGTCGACCTTGTTTTGTGCGGGCACAAGCACGTCCCGTACGTATGGCGCCTGGAGAATCTCGTGGTGGTGAACGCGGGAACGGCCTGCACGCTGCGACTAAGAGGCAGGACCAAACCCTGTTATAACATTATCCAGATCGATCCCGATGATAAAGTAAAGATATTTAGGAAATATCCCTATGGTTCGCAGGAACTCATCGCGGAGTTTTCGTGCGATGAGCGCAAGTATTGTAAGTGGGAAAAAGTCGAGGCCGGAGCGTTAACTGGAGGTGGCTTGATATAGCCCGTGTTATTGCCTTAATCGACGGCGAGCACTACCCACCCGTTATTAAATCAGCCCTTGATGTCCTTAAGAACCAGTATGATTATGAGGTGGCCGGGGCGGTATTTGTCGGCGGGGTTGAAAAAATATCCGAAAAGGGCGACTTCGACGACCTCGGTTGCCCGGTCGTTAAAGAGACGGAACCGCTCACGGGCATTATGACCGCAATCGAGCGGTTTACACCGGAAATGGTTATCGACCTAAGCGACGAGCCGGTTATCGATTACAAAAAACGGTTCTTATATGCGAGCCACGTGCTTACCAAGGGTATCCCGTATATCGGCGCGGATTTCTGGTTTTATCCACCCGTGTTTCAAGATGTGCTGGAAAAGCCATCCTTAAGCGTAATCGGTACGGGAAAGAGGGTTGGCAAAACCGCAATCGCAGGGTATATTTGCCGGTGTCTCGACGAGACGGGTTTTAATCCCGGCGTTATCGCTATGGGGCGCGGTGGCCCGCAATCGCCCGAGATGATCGCGGGGCGCGAGATCGAGCTTACCCCGCAGTTTCTACTGAATTTGGCGCGCTCGGGTAAGCATGCGGCATCGGATTATCTGGAAGATGCCCTGACCAGTAGAATTACCGCAATTGGCTGTAGGCGCTGCGGGGGCGGTCTGGCGGGGCAGCCGTTTGTCTCAAATGTCGCAGCCGGGGCGAGACTGGCCAACGAGCTTGATGTGGATTTTGTGGTATTGGAGGGATCCGGCTCGGCGCTTCCGCCGGTATTGGCCGACGCCTACGTTCTTATCATCGATGCCGGCCAGCCCATTGACTACATCGGCGGGTATTTTGGTACATATAGAGTATTACTCTCAGATTTGATAATACTCTCAATGTGCGAGCCGCCGTTGGCCGATAGGGATAAGATCGAGCAATTGGATAAAATTATTCGTGAAACTAAGCCGGAAGCTAGAATTGTTCATACCGTATTTCGGCCCAAACCACTGCATCCGATCGACGGCAAGAAAATTTTTCTTGCAACTACGGCCCCCGCTTCGATGAAGGGTAAACTCATCAGGCACCTGGAGCAAACCTATGGGGCTGAGGTGGTCGGAGCAAGCAGCAGCCTGTCGAACAGGAAGGCGCTCAGGGAAGAGATCGATGCCGCCAGGGGAACGTTTACAGCGCTTCTCACCGAGCTTAAAGCGGCGGCGGTGGATATAGTAACCAGTGTGGGGCTGGACTTAGGACTCGACGTTGTTTATATGGATAACATCCCGGTAACAATCGGGGGCGACGGCGAACTTGAAGATCTGGTCAATTGGATCGGCAATAAGGCTGAAACTAATTTTGCAAGGCGGAAAGAAGTTGGACAAAGGGACGGAAAAAAAGATGGACACTAACATTGATAAAGACACGAATAAAGATAAGGATGTCCCTCAACAAATCGTGATTAGCGATGATCAGCACGGCTTGCCATACTCAAAGGGACTGATGGCATCTGCGCTTATGGCAACGGGTCTTCCTCCGAGTCGCTCTTACGAGATAGCCCGGCTGATACAGCGCCAGCTCGTGGATGACGGGCGCTTTTCAATAAAGGTAGACGAACTGCGAGAGCTTGTTTACCATGTGCTTCTCAAACACCAGGGAAAGCTTTACGCGAATAAATACCGGCGCTGGCAGGCGCTTCTAAATGTCGACCGGCCCATCATAGTGCTGGTAGGCGGCACCACCGGAGTAGGTAAATCGACGATTGCAACCGCGGTGGCGCATCGTCTCGGTATCACGCATGTCGTTGCGACGGACTCGCTTCGCGAGGTCATGCGCGCTGTTTTATCAAAAGACCTGATCCCGTCTTTACATGAATCATCGTTCATGGCGTGGAAGGCGGTTAACAAGTCGTTTGAGAAAGACCCGCTTATCAACGGTTTTATCGAGCAGGTTAAGATCGTCTCGGTAAGTATCAGGGCGGTTGTCGACAGGGCTATCCGTGAAGGCCAAAACGTCGTTATCGAGGGCGTTCACGTCGTACCGGGGTTTATCAACACCCCGATGTACGAGAAGGCATTTGTTATCCCGATGATCATCACCGTCGATGATGAGGACCTGCACCGCAGCCATTTCTATATCAGGGAGTTGCAGACCGAAGGCGCGAGACCCTTTGAGCGGTATAAAGAAAACTTCGAATCGATTCGAAGAATCGGCGATTACATAAACAACCTGGCGAGAGAATATGACATATCGGTCATATCGAGCCATAGCCTGGATACGACGATAACCGGCGCTCTCGAGCAGGTCCTCAATCATGTGTTAGGACCGCCGGAAAATGAGGACAAAACGGCGATGAGCGTGCTCGACCGGGAGGATTTTGAATAATCGGGAGGAATAGATGAAACTTTTTATCGATACCGCAAACATCGAGCACATTAAAGAGATGCATTCTCTGGGCATAATCTGCGGTGTTACCACAAACCCGAGCCTCTGCAGCAAGGAGGGTAAGGATTTCAAGACGTCGATAGCGGAAATCGCAGCAATCGTCGATGGCCCGATAAGCGCGGAGGCAATCAGTATGACGAGGGACGGCATTATTCAGGAAGCGCGCGAACTTGCAGCGATAGCCCCGAACGTCGTCGTAAAAATTCCGATGATGGAAGAAGGTCTTGCCGCAACCAAGCAACTCAGCTCCGAGGGGATCAAGGTAAATATGACCCTTATCTTCTCTGCGAACCAGGCGATGCTGGCGGCGCAGGTCGGCGCGGCGTACGTCAGCCCGTTCATCGGACGCCTGGATGACATCGGGCATGATGGCATCAAGGAGCTTGACAAAATCGTGTCAATCTACGATAAATATGATAGTAAGACAGAAACCATATCAGCCAGTATTAGGCATCCTCTTCATGTGATCCAATCAGCGCAAGTTGGCGCAGATATAGCGACAGTCCCATATAACATACTAAAAGCTATGGTCAAGCACCCGCTTACGGATACAGGAATCGACCGATTTCTAGCGG
>PFFU01000122.1:7574-17502 GCA_002783345.1 Candidatus Aquicultor secundus | reverse complement strand
GCCCAGTACCCAAATAATGCGTTAAAAATTATCGAGTTACGAAAGAAGGTGAAAGAGTGGATAAAGCACAGCTTGAACTAAAAACTTTAGCAGAGTTAAAGCCTATTGCAATGGAGTTGGGCATTGGCGGTGTCTCCACCTTAAGAAAGAAAGAACTTATCGATGCAATTGTAGAGGCACGAGGCAAGCGCGGCGGAACTTCCGACTCCGCTGCCGCAACTAGAACGGCACCGCGACCGGTCGCACCGGTCGCAACAGCGACACGAGAAGCCGTTGTCGAGGCGCCGAGAGCCCCTGAACGATACGAACAGCGGGTTGAAGTGCGCGAGCGCGAGGAGAAGCTCCTGGTTAAAAAGGGTATCTTGGATATCCTGGGTGAAGGATACGGGTTCTTGCGAACCCAGGGATACTTGCCGAGCGAAGGAGATATCTACGTTTCGCTCTCGCAGATCAGGCGCTTTAACTTACGCCGCGGTGATGAGGTCGAGGGCCAGGTACGACCGCCCAAGGATACCGAGAAATACAACGCGCTTCTCAGGATCGAAAGCGTTAACGGCTCGGACCCTGAATCGGCACGCCAGCGGGCCCAGTTTGAAACGCTCACCCCGATCTATCCCAACGAGCGGTTTAGGCTCGAGACGACACCGCAGAACGTTACGACCAGGATTATCGATTTGACCGCCCCGGTTGGAAAAGGGCAGAGGGGGTTGATCGTATCCCCGCCGAGAGCCGGAAAGACCACCATTCTAAAGCAAATCGCCAACGCGGTGACGACCAACAATCCGGAAGTGCACATGATGGCCTTACTGGTGGATGAACGACCTGAAGAGGTCACCGACATGGAGCGCTCTATTAAGGGCGAGGTAATAAGCTCGACCTTCGACCAGCCGGCCGACAACCATGTCGCGGTTGCCGAGCTTGTCCTTGAGCGGGCGAAGCGGCTTGTCGAGCACGGGCGCGATGTCGTCATCATGCTGGATAGTATCACCAGGCTCGCCAGGGCTTACAACTTGACAGCCCCGGCAAGCGGGAGGATTCTCTCCGGTGGTGTCGATTCAACGGCGCTGTTTCCTCCGAAGAGGTTCTTTGGGGCCGCGCGGAACATCGAGTTCGGCGGCAGCCTGACGATCCTCGCAACCGCGCTCGTCGATACCGGCAGCCGAATGGATGAGGTTATCTTTGAGGAGTTTAAAGGTACCGGCAACATGGAGCTTCATCTCGATCGTAGGCTGGCGGACAAGAGGGTATTCCCGGCCATCGACATCGATAAGTCCGGTACCAGGAAAGAAGAGCTTATCTTGCCGCCTGATGAGGCCCAACTTATCTGGAAACTTAGACGAGTTCTGCATGCGCTTGATTCGGGCGCGGCGATCGAGCTTCTCATCGACAAGATGAGAGAGACAAAATCCAACCACGATTTCTTGATGCAAATCGGTAAATCGAGATAAAGCAGTAATTATTAGGGTCGAGAATGAGATTAGAAGCCAGGAGCCAGGAGCCAGGGAGCCAGAAGGTGTGTGAGAGAGTGGGTTCTAGTAGGCAATAGGCAGATTACGAACCAGGGTTTGGTAGGTGTCATTCTGAGGCGATAGCCGAAGAATCTGGAGTAAGATATTCTGGCTCCCGGCTTCTTAAAAACGATTTGTCATTCCGAACTCGTTGTGCTACGATTAGTGCAGTTTAGCCGAGGTCAAGAGTTCACGGCAGGTAGGTTTGAAATGCTGTGGACTATTTTTTTGGAGGTGGAAGGCTTGAGGAAGGATATTCATCCTGATTATGTCGAGGCAAAAGTTTCGTGCTCATGCGGCGAGACATTTACAACCCGCTCGACCAAATCAGAGTTAAAAGTAGAGCTATGCTCGAAGTGCCATCCGTTCTACACGGGTAAGCAGAAGCTCGTCGACAGCGGTGGTAGGGTGCAGCGTTTCCAGAAGAAATACGGTCTAACAGTTACCGGATCGAATGCAGAGGAACCGGAAGCCAAAGCAGCTAAAAAAGAAGCTGCAGAATAAGGGGGATAGGCTAGCGTGGCCAAAACTTACTACGGCGGCCAGGCTGTTATAGAGGGCGTTATGATGAAAGGCCCCAAATATTGGAGCCTTGCCGTACGAACGCCGGAAGGCGAAATTACCGATATTACCGAGCGCTCGAAATCAATCGGTGAACGCTGGCCTATTCTTAAAAAACCCCTGTTAAGGGGCATTGTTGTCTTAATCGAAACCATGATTCTCGGGGTAAAAACCATAGCTCTTTCCGCAAACCTCTCGCTCGGGGAGGCGGAAGAGGAGATCACACCTAAAGAGATGGTGGCGACCTTAGGCCTGGCACTCGTTTTGGTCATCGGCTTGTTCATGGTCGTCCCGTTTTATCTGACCAGATCCGCCCATCAACTGATCGGCAACCGTGTCCTGTTCGCCCTCGTCGAGGGGACATTCAGGATCAGCATCTTTGTTATCTACATCGCCGTGGTATCGAAGCTCAAGGATATTCGGCGGGTCTTTCAGTACCACGGAGCGGAGCATAAAACCATCCACACCTACGAAGCGGGTGAGGAGTTGACCCCCGCAAACGCCGCCAAACATACAACGCTTCACGTGCGCTGCGGCACGAGCTTTATGCTCATCGTTATGGTGGTCGCCATCCTCGCGTTCTCGTTTCTTCCAACGACAAACGTGTTTACCAGGATCGCCGGCAAGATAATCCTTATCCCTGTGGTTGCCGGTATCTCTTACGAGATAACCAGGCTTGCCGCGAAATACAGCAACAACCGGATGATGAAGATTCTCACGTGGCCGGGCCTGGCGCTTCAAAAACTTACCACGAAAGAGCCCGATGAATCGCAGCTTGAAGTCGCGATCTATGCGCTTAAGGGTGTCCTCGCGGCTGAGGGCGTAGAGGGATTTGCAACAAAAGAGACCGCTCCAAGCAACGGTCAGCAACCGGATACCGAAACCAGCCTGGTTTTGATCGAGCTCGAGTCTTCATAGCGCGACAAAACCACTCGCAACTCGTATGCGGTTAGAAGTTATCCCTTAGGAAGATGTCTACTATTAGTGTGCCATGTCAATTCCACATTAGGTTCGCATTGCCGAATGATGCGGTCATTACTTCTAATCTCATCCCGTTTCTACTATAATTAAAAGTTGGTAAGAGTTGGGCGTATCTGCAGCTTTTGTGTTGCTTGAGCACACCTAACGGCTAGAAATATTGGTGATTACGATGTTGGAAAGATTACAAGAAGTTTTAAATAAGTATAACGAAATAACGGAGCAATTAAGCGACCCGGCGGTAATCGGCGATCAGAATAAGTATCGCGACTACGCAAAAGCGCACGCCGGGATGACGCCCCTTGTCAACCTTGTCAAGCGCCTGGAAGAGCTGGAAAGCGGGATAGCCGACGCCCGGGAAATGGTCAAAGAAGAGAAAGACCACGAGATGCAAGAATTCCTGCGCGCCGAACTGCAGTCCATGCGCGAGGAGAGGGAAAAAGTTGAGGAAGACATTAAGCTTCTGCTGGTAGCAAAGGATCCGAACGATGAGAAGGATATTATCGTCGAGATCAGGGCGGGCGCCGGCGGCGATGAGGCAAGCCTTTTTGCGGGCGACCTCTTCAGGATGTACAGCCGCTACGCCGAGTCCGAACGCTGGAAGATACAGGTCTTAAGCTCGAGCCCATCCGATGCGGGCGGCTTTAAAGAGGTTATCTTCGAGGTCAAGGGCGATGGCGTTTATAGCAGGCTGAAATACGAGTCAGGAGTCCACCGGGTTCAAAGGATTCCGGTTACCGAATCCGGCGGGAGGATTCATACCTCAACGGTTACGGTTGCCGTTTTGCCCGAGGCCGAGGATGTCGAGGTCGAGATCGGCCCGAACGACATTAAAGTGGATGTTTTTAGATCGGGCGGACCGGGCGGTCAGTCGGTTAACACCACCGACTCCGCGGTGCGAATAACGCACCTGCCGACCGGCCTTGTCGTCTCATGTCAGGACGAGAAGAGCCAGTTGCAAAACCGCGAGCAGGCGATGAGAATCCTGCGCGCGCGCATCTATGAGAAGATGCTCGAGGAGCAGCAGGCCGAGCTTACCGCACAGCGGCGCTCCCAGATCGGTACCGGAGACCGCAGTGAGCGGATCAGGACTTACAACTTCCCGCAGGGAAGGGTCACCGATCACCGCATCAACTTTACGGTTCACAACCTGCCGGCGATTCTCGAAGGAGAAATCGACGATGTAATCGACGCGCTGGCCTCGTCCGATAAGGCGGAGAAGCTCAAGCAGGTGGTGTAAGGTGCAGTGATTGTGATAGATAAAGTTTTAGATGTAACATCAGAGACAATACATCATGTTCTTACCTGGGCCACCCTTTGGCTGGAGGGTGGCGCTGTGTTACACCCGCAGGTCGAGGCGGAGAGAATTCTCGAAGACGCGTTAGGTTGTTCCAGAGCGGAGCTTTACCTTAACAGGAAGCATGCTCTTACCCAAGCCGAGCTTGAATTTGTAAATAAAGTCATAAAGGAGAGGCTAACGGGAAAGCCGCTTCAGTATATCCTCGGGCACCAGCAGTTCGGGCACCTCGACCTGGCATGTCGTGAGGGTGTGCTTATCCCGAGGCCCGAGACAGAGCTTCTGGTCGAGGCGGCGCTCTCTGAACTTAACAATCTCGGCGGTCCCAGAACCGTTGCCGACATAGGAAGCGGTACCGGTGCGATCGCCGTAAGCATCGCGTACGAGTATAAGCAGGTAAAAGTTTATGCAGCCGATATATCCGCGGAGGCGATTTCGCTTACCGAAGAAAACGCCCGCACGTATGGGGTTGATAGCAGAGTCCACGCTATTGCCTCCGATGTTTTGAGCGGCCTTGGCGACTTGCGGGGGCGGCTCGATATGGTGGTCTCAAACCCGCCGTACATCCCGCGCTCCGAGCTTGCCGCCCTGCAGCGGGAGGTCCAATTTGAACCGGCGGAGGCCCTTGACGGCGGCGAGGACGGGCTCGATTTTTACCGGAACATCGTTCGCCAATCCCCGGAGTTTTTATTGCCCTGTGGCATGCTGCTCTTTGAAATCGGAATCAACCAGGCTCCTCATATCGTCGCATTACTGAAAGAGGTCGGCTGCTTCAAGGATATTGAAGTCCGCAAAGACTACCGGGGCATCGACCGCATCGTTACGGCACGGAAGGCGTAATATGGCAGGATTTGTTCCAAGAGAGACAAAACTTGTCGCCATCGACCCGCATAATCCCAAGACGGAGCAGCTGGTGCCGGTTGCAGAAGCGGCATGGGCGGGGGAACTTATCGTTTTTCCCACCGATACCGTTTACGGGATGGGCACAAACGCGATGATTCCCGAAGCGGACCTGGCCATATTTGCAGCGAAAGAACGCCCTGCCGATAAGCCTTTAATACTGATGATCGCTAATCCTGCGGATGCCGAGCGGTATGCTCGAGTAGTAAATCCGGTCGCTAAAAAACTGATCGAAGAGTACTGGCCCGGCCCGCTGACCTTAATATTTAAGAAAAAACCGATAGTGCCCGATGAAGTTACGGCCGGTAGCGAGACAGTGGGGATTCGCTGTCCCGATAGCCTTATTTCAAGGATGATAATCGAGCTTGCCGGCGTTGTGCTCGCGACAACCAGCGCCAACATAGCCGATAACCCGAGCCCAAAGACCGCGGACGAGGCCAAAGAAAACCTCTGGGGCCGCGTATCATATATCGTCGACGGCGGCACAACCGAACTCGGGATCGAATCTACGGTTGTGGATGTTTCATCGCCAGAGCCTAAACTCATCCGCGAAGGGTTTTTATCATGGAAGGACCTGAGTGCAAAATTGGGGTTAAGTAAGCAGTAGAGAGCAGGCAGTGATACAGAACAATTTTAGCTATAACGGTTATAAAGATTTGATAAGTTTAGTAAGTTTTAATGCTGCTTACTGCTTACTCCCCACTGTCTGCTAGGGGCTTTACAAGCCTGTAAGCTCGGGGTATCCTTTAAAAGACTGTGTTAACGGTAGGTTCAGGAAAGGCGGTAAGGGAGTTTGAGGATCGTAATAGGCGCCGACCATGCCGGGTACGGCATGAAAGAAGAACTTAAGGAAGTTCTCCGGCAGGAGGGAATCGAGTTCCTTGATGTCGGCACGATGAACGGCAAAGAATCCGTGGATTACCCGGTTTTTGCCAAGGCGGTGGGCGAGAAGGTGGCAAGCGGCGAGTTTGATCGCGGTGTGCTTGTGTGCGGCACGGGAATCGGCGTCGCCATCGCGGCGAATAAGGTAAAAGGCGTTCGGGCGGCCAACTGCGGCGAACCCGTGAGCGCGAGGTTTAGCCGCGAGCACAACGATGCAAACGTCCTTACGGTCGGGTCGCGTATTATCGGCCCGGCGATGGCCCGGGAGATATTAAAGGTTTGGCTCAAGACCGAATTTGAAGGTGGACGACACGCCGAGCGCGTGAGTAAGATAAGTGAGATCGAGAACAATCAGGAGTGAGCAATGACGTTACGAGTAAGTGATCCGCAAATCTGGCAGGCTATCCAGGGAGAACTGACCCGCCAGCAAAACACGCTGGATCTTATAGCTTCAGAAAACTACGCCAGCGATGCCGTGCTTGAAGCACAGGCATCGGTCATGACGAATAAATACGCCGAAGGGTATCCGGGGCATCGCTACTACGGCGGCTGCGAGTTTGTGGATATCGCCGAGAACCTGGCCCGCGATCGGGCAAAAGAGCTCTTTGGGGCCGAGTATGCCAACGTGCAACCCCATTCCGGCTCTCAGGCGAATGCGGCCGTCTACCTGGCGCTTCTAAAGCCCGGGGATACGATCATGGGATTGATGTTGCCGCACGGCGGTCACTTAACGCACGGCAGCCCCGCAAATATCTCGGGACAAATCTATAACGTGGTTGCATACGGCGTGAACCACGAGACCGAACAACTCGATTACGATGAGATACGAAAGCTCGCTATCGAACACAAACCCCGCATGATCGTGACCGGGGCGAGTGCGTATCCCAGAATCATCGACTTTAAAGCGTTCAAATCGATTGCCGATGAGGTCGGCGCATACCTTATGGTGGATATCGCCCATATTGCAGGCCTTGTCGCGTCCGGCGTCCATCCGAGCCCTGTACCTTACAGCGATATCGTTACTTCAACCACACATAAGACGCTTCGCGGCCCGCGCGGCGGTCTTATCTTGGCCCGCGCGGAGTATGGAAAAGCCCTTGATAAAGCGGTGTTTCCGGGCACTCAGGGCGGGCCTTTGATGCATACGGTGGCCGCTAAAGCTGTTTGCCTCAAAGAAGCGATGACCGATGAGTTTAAAGTGTACTCGGCGCAAATCGTTGAAAACGCGCGCGCGATGGCCGCGGCCTTGACCGAGCGGGGCTTTAGAATTTGCTCGGGAGGCACCGATACGCACCTGATGCTGGTCGACCTCACGAATAAGGGGATTACCGGCGCAGATGCCGAGAACGTGCTGGCTTCGGTCGGCATTATCGTCAACAAGAACACAATCCCGTTTGAAACGAGAAGCGCCTCGGTGGCCAGCGGTATTCGTCTCGGCACGCCGGCGATTACGACGCGCGGCCTCAAAGAAGCCGAAACCAGGCACCTCTCGAGCCTGATCGCCGACACTCTCGAATCCATGAACGACGAGGCCGTCCTTAAACGCGTCAAGGGCGAGATCATCAGCATGTGCGGGGCGTTCCCGATTTATAAAAGCCTCACGGTTGGGGTTTAGAAGGGAAATCTATGAACGATATCCGTCCCTCCTGGGATGAGTATTTTATGAATATCACGAAGCAAGTCTCACAGCGCTCCACCTGCTTGCGGCGCAAAATCGGTGCGCTTCTGGTGTGCGATAAAAGAATTCTTGCCACCGGATACAACGGTGCGCCCTCTGGTATAAAGCATTGTTACGATGTTGGCTGTCTCCGTGAAGAGAAGGGGATTGCTTCCGGTGAACGCCATGAGCTATGCCGCGGCCTTCACGCCGAACAAAACGCCATCATCCAGGCTGCGCTCTATGGGGTAGCTGTCAAAGGAGCATCGATCTATAGCACTCACCAGCCCTGTGTCCTGTGTGCTAAAATGTTAATAAACGCGGGCATTACGGAAATATTTTACGAAGAAGGGTACCCGGACTCCCTATCCGA
Organism: Candidatus Aquicultor secundus; assembly: GCA_002783345.1. Lineage (GTDB taxonomy): Bacteria > Actinomycetota > Aquicultoria > Aquicultorales > Aquicultoraceae > Aquicultor_A > Aquicultor_A secundus. The sequence continues at coordinate 9,346 of PFFU01000122.1, read as the reverse complement.
GGAATTACTTAGCGAAGCGGGTATCAAGGTTAAGAAGCTCTCTTTCTAGGCCTAGCAGCACTTTTGAACGTTACATTTTTAACGATGTTCGTTAAAATAGGCAACCAAGCTATTGAAACTATGTGAAAATTATTGTAGAATTCTAAGGGTTGGAGCGTAATATGCTACAAATGTTACAATCTGATGATGACCGTTGGCCGTACTGGGACCAGGAATTTGAAGGCGACGACGTCGAAGAACAAGGCGATGCGGCAACAGAACAAAGAGCTGAGAAACACGTAGAATACGTAGCTGACAAAAACAAAGCGATAGGCAAAAAGAAGCAGGAAAATACCCCGGATTCTTCTTCTGATGACCTGATGAGATTTGTATCTCTTGGGACTGAGTTGGTAGCGGCGGTACTTATCGGAACTTTCCTAGGATGGGCTTTTAATCGGATTACCGGCTATAAGGGTCCGTGGGCGCTGGTCGTAGGGATAGTGATAGGTTCGATAGCAGGGTTTTTGAATATGTACCGCATTATCACTGAAGAAGAGCAGAAAGAGGAGCAACGCAAGCGTGGCTCCTCAAAGTAGAAGAAGTAAAAGCCTGCGTCATAAGCCCCCGTTTAATTTAAAAGAGATCGCACTCTACGGGCTCCCATTTTGGGCGGGAGCGCTGGTGGCGGGATGGTACTTCAAAGGGTTGCTGGGTTTACAGAGCGCCTTCGTCGGGCTTATCTTGCTCGGCATATATGTTTTGAGTTCCACTGGTTTCATTAAGAAATCGGATCGATATCTGAAGAAATCGGCTGGTGCGGTGGTTGGTATAGCTGTAGCCGGTTTCTGGATACGACTGATCGGCTTATGGTTGCTGGCATTTCTCGTGTCGCGTATTGTGCAATTGAACTTGCCGGTTGTGCTGGTCACAATCGCAGTTGGCTTTACAGTCGTATTAGCCATAAGCGTTAAAAATTGGTTAAGAGATTAGTTTACCTGGCTTATAAGCCAAGAAAGGAGTAGTTAAATTGGCGGCAGAAGCAGCTGGCGGCAACGTGTTGACTGAACTTTTAAATGAATTTAGCCTCTCGAACGAGCACGCCTACGAGTTCTTTGGAATCCCACTTCCCCATGGACCGGGGATGCATCTCCTCGGTATCGATTTCTCAATAAACAAAGCGGTAGTTGTGGTATGGCTCGCTACGATCATTGTGGCCGGCCTTATTTTGTATACCGCTCGAGCAAAGGAATTGGTTCCAACCAGTCGTCTCAGGAATGCCATCGAAGCACTCGTTCAGTTTATCAAGATGGACATCGTTGATCCCAACATGGGGCATGAAGGTAAGAAGTGGCTTCCATTTATCGGCGTTATTTTCTTCTTCGTCCTCTTTAACAACCTTCTTGGTTTGATCCCTGGTTCCAACTCCCCAACGGCGAATATTAATTTTACGGCGACGATGGCGATTATAGTGTTCGCAACATTTGTGTTGATGGGAATGATAAAACAGGGTCCTTTCGGGTATGTTAAGAATCTTGCGCCTAGCGGCCTGCCAACTTGGCTCTATTTCATCCTTTACCCAATCGAAATCGTGAGCCAGCTAGCGAAACCTCTCTCACTGGCCCTCCGACTTTTTGCCAACTTGCTTGCAGGCCATATTGTTGTCGGCGCACTGTTGGGCCTTATAATTCTTTTTGGTAGCTGGGCAGTAGCGCCATTTCCGTTTTTATTCGCCATCATAATGGATGCGTTTGAAATATTCGTCGCCTTTATCCAGGCGTATATCTTTGCCATAT